>NZ_JBNDMK010000026.1:0-118627 GCF_050436545.1 Paraburkholderia sp. GAS41 | reverse complement strand
AATCCCGATGATCTGGCTTTCCGTGAATCTGGACGTCTTCATGCAAAATTCCCTGTCGATCCTGCTGCTAGAAAATTCTACCTTGAACACCCGTTAATTCTCGGGGAGACTACCTCGTTAGCTCACGGGTTCGTGGTCGAGGGCAGGCGTCAAACAAACCTAAACGGTATTGGGTTGCCAGAAGTGGCTATGTTTTATCAATGCTTTTTCTGTACTACGTGCTTAGTCAGGCGTGTTCCGATACATCATCACTGACGGCATTTCTAGGCATTGACGACTTGCCCTCTTCCTTGAACGACCTGCCGAAGCCGCTCTTAACGACGTTGTTCCTGACTTCTATTCTTCCCCATTCTCCTGTTCTGAAAAAAGTGGATGAAGTGGTGAAGAAATGGTTCGAACGGATCGGCAATATTCCTTATGAAGTGCGTGAACTGAGCGGCAAGCTCGCCAACGTGGAATTCGCGCCTCAGAAAGAGGCTATCGAACGGATTCAAGATTCGCTTGATAGTCTTGGTGTCGATAAGGACTGGCTTACATCGCCAAAACACACGTTGAAGGGAAAATGGGCGAGGACCGTCGTCCTTTATGCAACGGTTCATCAATGGCCGGAATCGCGTTTTGCACGATTCGCGGATCGCCAGCGTGCAAGACTGGCCGACTTCGATCAGCGGATTAGCAAGCTGAGCACCAATCTGACAGGCGATGCGCTGACAATGCTCGATATGAGCGAGCACGCCTCTCTGGCCATGCCGTTGAGGCAAAAATTGCTCAGCGAGATCGATGCCGTTTACAAGGATCTGTGCGACTTCGTCAGCGGAGGTGTACTCGAATCTGAATGGGCACCGAATAGCCGCTACTCGACACTGACCAGACTCGGCTTCTGCGGCGTCAGCAAACCCAATAACCCATTGCGTGTCGATGATTTCGTCCTTGTTATCGGATTGATTTTTTTCGCGGTAGTCATCGTGATTGTTCTATTGGGTGCAATCGGCGGAGCAGCCGACGCTGCACATTTCCGGCTGGCCGTTTTGCTGCCGTTGATCTATGGGATCTCGATCGCTGCGGCAATCTATCCGAAGGCCACCTGGTCGTATGCACGGATGAGAGCCGCGGATCGCCGTCCCATTGCTGCATATGCGATCTGTGGCGTGTTCGCTGTAATCGCGTCGTTCCCTGCCGCTCTGATATTGCGCATGATCTGGGTCAATACCGGTAATCCATTGGATCTACTAGTCCAGCATGGTCTCTTTTCGAATGCATTGCATGAATCGATACAACGATGGCCGTGGTACGTTGGCACGTTCTTCACCACCGTCGGCATCGCATGGGCGGCGGACAACTATTATGGCGTCGAGAATCCACCCATATGGCTGCGTTACGTTGAGGCCATCGCGTTGGCAGTGTTCTTCGTTCTCGTGCAATTCATGGTTCTGCGATTCTTCGCGAGCGAAGATAGTTTGAGAACGTTCTATGAGCAGCGGCTAGAACCGAATCGGCTCCAGATGAATATCAACTCAGCCACCATTGGGTTTTGCATCGGCTTTCTTGTACCGCACTTTTATCGGCGCAGTTGTATCGCGGCCAACCGGTCCGATGACGAGCGGCCGACACAGGCTCGTCTCGCATAACGCGTTCACGCGCGAGGCACACGGCCACGCGGGCACAGACTGCCCCAATCTTGAAAACAGGGAGCAGCAATGGCGACGGCATCTTTGAGTGGTGCACTGCATTCCACACTTTTCACGGTCGATGAGAGCACACCGATCGGCGAGAAATGGTTAGAACTGGGCTCGCTCGCCTTTTCCGGCGCGGTGCTCTCAAGTGCACAGACGATGCCGGATACGCTCGGCGCATTCCAGGTCTTCGAGAATGGCGCTATCGTCTATTCACCCGATTTCGGTGCAACATGGCTCGCGCAACCGGTTTTCGCAAAGCTGAATGCGCCCGAGGTCGCGCAAGGGCAAGATGCGAGCGGTGCTAACATCCGCGACTATCTCGGCTATCCGACGGGCGACACGTTCCCGACGTTCGAGCCCGGCGGTCAGGCGGCAATCTTCGCGCATGGCATCATCGTCGTGCGCGCCAGCGGCACCGCCTTCGTCGTCTACGGTTCGATCTACGCTCACTATGCCAGCTTCGGCAATTTAATCGAGGGCGCGTCGCGCACGCCCGTCGTCGGATTGCCGGTCTCGGACGAAGAAGCCGTGCCGGACGGCCGCCGGTCCCGCTTCGACGACGGCGACATCTACTGGAAAAGCGCGACGGGGGCGTGGGAAGTGCACGGCGAGATCCGCGATGCGTGGGAAGCACTGGGCGGCCCGACCAGCTTTCCCGGCTATCCGACAAGTGACGAAGCCGGCGTAATGACCGGAACGGTCGAAATCGGCCGCAGCAACACCTTTGAAAACGCGACGATGTTTTGGAGTGCCGCGACGGACGCATTCGAGTGTCACGGCGAGATTCTCAAGAAATACGTCGCGAGCGGTGGCCCCGCAGGCGCACTTGGCTTTCCGACGACGAACGAAACGGGGACGCCGGGGGGCGGACGCTACAACGCGTTCCAGAATGGGTTCATCGTGTGGCACGGCGGCGGCACTTACGAAGGCGCGTTCACGGTCGGCAATAGCCTTCAACTGCAACTCTACAGCTATCAGGATTCAAGCCACGACGACTTCAATGTGCAGGTGCATGTCGACGATTCACGCGGGCAGAAGGTCCGCATCCGCATGCCTTCCGGCGACGAGTATGGCAACGGCAACGTGCAATTCGATCCGCCCGTCACACTGCTCGCTGCAAACGGGCTCACCGGCGACTACACGATCGACGTCTGGATGCTGTGCATTCACGAGGTGACGATCGGCACCGACGACGAAGACGGCACGGTCACCGCGCACTTCGACATTGACAATCTGTGGGGCACGGCCGACGCGCCGCAATACGCCAACGGCGCCTTTCACGTCGACATGAAGCCGATGCCGCAGCCGCAGATCTTTGAGAGCGATCCCGCGCACTACCGCACCAATCTGTTCTGGCCATTCCATAACTGGAGCACCCACGCGCTGACCTGGACGCAGTTCAGCCAGACCTTCACGAACGTCGGCGAAGGCGACCTGGGCTTCAACGTACTGCCTTGGAACTGGCATCTGTGGGAGCGCGCTTTCTTTCAACTCGTGTATCGCGGCATTGCCTCGGGCGGCAACTGCTTCGGCATGTGCGTCGAATCGATCTATGCGCGCGATTTCCGCGCGCCCTTCGTCGAGCCGATCTACAACAGCCCGGACAACACGTACAGCCACGATAAGCTGGGCGTCGACCCCGACCCTGCGAACGCGAACGACACGGCTGTCATCGACCGCGTGAATGTCAAAATGGGCTATCAGGTCGGCGCTGACTTCATCAACTGGTTCATCGGCATGGAGGCCGCGAACGACATCCAAGATGCCGTGCTCGCCTTCAAGTCCAGCCGCGACGCCTATGCTAGCGGCGACTGGCCGATTGTCATGCTTGCCCCGAGCGCCCTGTCGCAGGATGGACACGCCGTCGTGCCGTACGATTGGCTCGTGAGCTTCGACGGCGCGCCGCCGATCGAGGCAACAGACGAGGCCATCGCCTCGCAGCCGCTCTCGAGTCAGGTGTGGATCATACGGATTGCGAACCCGAACGCGACGCCCGACAGCACGGCCGACAACGATGCCGACTGCGAGATACGGATCGCGCCGTTCGACAACACGTGGACGTTCACGGGCGCAGGTGGTAACTGGAGCGGGTCGAAGGGTTCGGACGGCCGCATTTTCTGCGCACCGTATAGCCTGCTGAACTATGAACCGGCGATGGCCGGTGACTTCATCCTCGGTCTGCTGCAGGGCCTCATGGTCGTCATCTTCAGCGGCGACGGCGAGACGCAGCAGATCACCGATGAAGCAGGACGCACCTACTTCACGCAAACCCTGGCGCCGATGCGCGCGGGCCTGTCTGCCGTTGCGCCGCAGCGCGAGATCAACCGCAACCCTCGCACGCGTATTCCCGACATGGGATTCGTGCCGACCTCTCACGGCGCCGCGCTGACCCTTGAGCATGGAGAAGCAGTGCCGCCGTACGAGATCTACAGCATCCGCCGGCCCGCTCCTGCGATGCGCTGGCCGCAGCCCGGATCGCGCCAGGTCGCTCCAAAATCGCAGTTGGTCTTGGAAGCAACGCAAACGCGTCTCTTCGCTCCGGTGCAACCTCAGAACGCGTTGACCTGGCGGATCGCCAGTGTACGCTCGTCGCCGTATCGGTGGAATCTGAGCGCTCCACGTATGTCGACCGACGTCGTCTGCGCGACAGCCACCGACGCACTCGACGAGATCCGCATCGCAGAGGCCGGCAGCGCATCGCAAACGGTTACCTTAACCGCGGATGCGAAGGCGGCGGCACGCGAATTCGAAATCATCGTCGCCGGATGGCCGGGCAACGATCGCTGCGCGAAGAAAGCATTCGGTCTCAAGAAACTTTCGCTGGCGCCCGGCAACGCGCTCAGCGCAGGCCTGAACGACAGTGGACGGGAATTGTGGCTGTACAACCCGGGCGCGACTGTCACCTGCCTGGTCGATGTCTATGCCGCGAAAGGTGACACGCCCCTCGTCGCGAATCACAACCTGACGCTCCCGGCAGGCGCGACCATGCGGCTGCGACCATCGGACTGGACCCTCGTGAGCCAGGACGCGACTTTAAACGCCGAAAGCATTGGCGACCATGGCGCTAGCCAGCCTGGCATGCAAGGTCAGAGTCACTGCCCGCAACATCACCACCACGAACAATGCGAGGACCGAACCGGCAAGATTGGCGGGCTGATGTTCGACCACTTCGGGGACTTCGAGGGCTTCATTCTCGAAACCGATGAAGGCGAGCACCGCTACTTCAGCCGCAGCAGCGAAATAAAGACCCTCGCCGAACGTGCCTGGTCCGAGCGCCTGCGGATCACGGTTATCGCGGAATCCAAAATGCCTGGACGTCCGCTAAAAATCATCGTGCGGCAACCACCCGCGCCGTTCAATCACTGAGCTTCGAAGCACGGCTTTCAGGGCACCAGACAAAAAAACAGCGAGCGCGGGTTCCCGCACCTCCGCAAGTGTCGAAACTGATATTCGAAAGCCATTGCCTGCTGCCTATTATGTCCCCTGTCGGCGCGCCTGTGCCGCGACAAAGTCACAAGCGCAGCAATGAGAGGGGCGCCGACAAGCAATGCCATAGCGACCACAACCGGGACAACATTGCCAACAATCATGACCCCGGCCATCGGGGCTACAAGTCCCACGCCCAACAAAATCTGAGGTTTGAGGATGCTCACCCTTCTCAGGCTATCGATGCTCGCAGCTTTCATCGAACTCTTCCTTGATACGCGGACAAACCACCTTTTCCTATTTTCCGATGGCCTTGCCGTCATGCCGGCGCGTAGATTGGGCATGACGAGGCCGGCGTTCGAGTAGCAGGCCGCGGGTTCGCATGACCCGATAAACCCGTTTTGCATTAACGCGAGGTTGGGCCTGCGCGTCCCGGGTTCGCCGCAACAGCGCCCACACGCCGATAGCCGTAGGTGGGCAGGTCGGCAAGCAGCCTTTGAAGCTCGGTGACCAGCGGCATGTCGTCCATGGCAGGCATCTTGCGCTGGTCGACCCACTCAGCAGCGCGCTTCGATTTGACCGCAAGATTTGAGCGCGACACACCCAGGACTTCACAGAGCGTCTTCATCGGTCGTCCCCCGGCAGCAATGGTGAGCGCAACCAATTTTTTTGCGCGGCCGTACTCCACTGCTTCGCGGAGGATTTCCACTTCCATCGTCTTCGTGCCCAGCAACCGCTGGAGTTCGCGAATCTGTTTCATCGCTTCAACCAGGTCGGACGCTGGCACCACCTGTTCGCCAGCACTCACGGCTGACTGGCTGCCATCCTGATACAGCTTGCGCCAGGCAAACACCTGGTTCGCATTCACCTGATGGCGACGGGCTACCCCGGAAACGGTCGCTCCGGGTTCGAAGGTCTCGCGCACTATCGCAAGTTTCTCCTGGACAGAGCGTCGCCGGCGCTGTTCCGGCTGGGTCAGAACCTCGATGGGTTCTACATTGGAGCTAGGCTTAAACATAGACGGAAGACTACCTTAAAATTTAAGCGTTACCTCGTGTCCGGGTTTCGACGGGGCCGTTCCACATTTAGGGCACGCGTGCTGGACGACGGGCAAGTGTCGGTGGTCGGCGCGCGGTCACTCGAGCGGCCGTTCAACTCCCGTTTGAGACGCTGGGACGGGCGAGTACCGGCGGCAGGTAAGGGGGCGACGAAGATCACAACAACTTTCTTTAGGCGGACGGCTCAGAAGAGGAGCGACCCGGCCCCGACGAAACCCAGATTGTCGGAGCCAGCTCATTACAAGCATGATGCAAGGTTTCACTCGCCTTCATCAAATCTTCAATCAATCGCTGACCAGCCGTATGGCCGCTTATAAGCGCTTCAGCCTCGCTAGCGATGGGCGCTTGCCGAATTCGGAAAGGCGTACCGGCGTGATGGGCGTGCCTTGGTGAGTTGTGGTTTGCACGACGGCGAAGAAGCCATCAGGCGCTCGCAGTTTGACGTTGCCTGAAGCAGAAGCGATAGGTTCGGCTTCAACGACAACTGAGAACGTTTGTCCCTTCACGTTATTTGACGCCTTCAATGCACAGGCTCGAGGGGGCTCGAGGTCATGAGGTCATCGAGAAGTCGCGGCAGGCAGCTGTGCAAAGGAACGGACTCACTCGACGAGACATCGAAAGCAGGGAGCCGCTTGTCCACGGCGACTGACTAGACCGACCGGGTTGATTTCGGTCAGCGTAAGCACGTTCTTGTGGATGGCCCGCTAATGGCCAACGCGATTCTGGATGCCTGCATGTCGAGAAGTTCAGACTCCACGGTAACTGAGAAGAATAATAGGTAAGCCTTGCAGTTCTGCATTGTCCGATACTTGGGCTTGGCAATAGTGTATTCGAGGGGGGGGACAGCGTCTTGATCGACTCGTAAGTCGTGTGCCAATCAAGTGGGAATTCAGCAATCACGTTTTATAAGCGTTCGGGTTGGTGCGCCAACTACAACCAACGCCAGGGTCATTCAGAAACAGGCGTGATGCTCGCAGGGCATTATCTACATGAGGAAAAACATGTTTGATTTTCTCGAAACAAGTGAAATGACGAATCGCAAGATGGGCTCAAGAAATCAGGAGCTAAAGGAAGCTTCGAAATTCTTCAACCCGTATCGCAACGTGCTGTATTCCCCGATCGCAGAGCTGGCATCGACCGTCGAAGAGCGTCCCGATGTCGCGCACGTCGCAGTTCTTGGATACAACTAGGCATGCGTCGACCATGCACGACCACTCGGCGAATGGAAGTCGAATGGCATTGCAGCGAGGCAAACTGTGTGAATGGAGACCCGTCCGTGCCATGCGGAAAATCAGACTTCTGGGTAAGTGGCTGGAATCGCGGGTAAGCGGGAGGGCAGCCATTACTCGATACTTGAATCAACGTTACAACGCCGCCCCCCGAGGTTCGCCTTTGCCAAACGATAAGTCGGTCGCGACGCATTTCGAAATCGTCTTACCTGATCGGAAGGTCTGAGCGAAGACAGTTTGTACTGATGCCATGGTCTGAACTATCGGTGCCGGATCCATGGAAACCCTGATAAATCTAGCCGGAAAAGAGGAACATTCATGAACCAGCTCGTTCACAAAGCGCAAAAGCTGCTTGCAGAACTGAATGGCTTTCGGGTCGAAATTCGCGAAGCAGATTCGCGCGCAGACATTATTCTTGATCGCCCCCCTTTCAATATCGTGTCGATGCTGCAGCGCGAACAACTCAGTAGGGTGTTCGAGGCGCTGGATGACGACCCCCGCGTGCGTGTCATCGTCGTGCGTGCGGTAGGGGAGCACTTTTCGAGCGGCGGCGACATCAAAGGGTTCATCGAGTCATCGCCGGAGCATGTGTCGAAGCTCGCCTGGAACATCGCCTCGCCGGCTCGTTGCAGCAAGCCCGTGATTGCCGCGAATCGCGGCTACTGCTTCGGCGTGGGCTTCGAGTTGTCGCTAGCCTGCGATTTCCGCATCGCAACGCAAACGACGCTCTACGCGCTACCCGAACAGAAGCTCGGACAAATCCCCGGCTCGGGCGGGTCGGCGCGTCTGCAGAAGATGGTTGGCATCGGCCGGACCAAGGATATCGTCATGCGGTCGCGCCGCATCCCTGGCGAACAGGCGTACGATTGGGGCATTGCGACGGACTGTGTCGCTGATACCGACCTGGAGACGGCTACTGACGCGCTCGTTCGCGAGCTGGTCGTGTTCTCTCCGCTCGCTCAGCGCACCGCGAAAAAGCTGCTGAACGACACAGAGGACGCTCCGCTTTCGATTGCGATCGAACTGGAAGGACACAGCTACAGCCGGCTTCGCAGTTCGGAAGATTTCCGCGAGGGCGTCGAGGCGTTTCATGAAAAGCGCAAGCCCACTTTCGTGGGACGTTGAGGACTGGCGATGGGACATGCGGACACCTCGCGGCCGGTATGGCACGGTTCCTGGACCCTCGAGCAGTTGCACGCTCTTACGCGCGGCACGCTGGTCGAACATCTCGGCATCGAGTTCTGTTCGATCGGAGAGAATTTTCTTCGTGCCCGTTTGCCGGTGCGTACGCAAACGGCGCAACGCCTGGGTTTCCTGCATGGCGGAGCGTCGCTGGCGCTTGTCGAGACGGTCGGCAGCCTCTCCAGTCAGATGTGCGTTGCTCCCGAGTTCGTCAGCCTGGGTCTCGAGATCAACGCGAATCACGTTCGCACCGTAAAACAAGGGCGAATGGTCGAGGCGACGTCCAGTCCCATTCATCTCGGACGGCAGACGCACATCTGGAGCGTGCGGGTGGAAGATGAAGATGGCAAGCTTGTCTGCGTTGCCCGACTGACAACCGCGGTCCAGCCGCGCAAAAGCCGAGTGTGAGTACCGGGAGCACAAGGGCGCCCATCGGTTGAGACGTGTTTCGTAAGAGGCGGAAGTGTCAAGCGCGATAAAAATCTATCAGGGCAGATTTGGGCGCGTCGCATTGCTGGATATGGATGCGCCGCTCGTTCAACATGCACATCACCACTGTCATTTGCTGATCAAGGCGGCGGGCCCGGATACATTCTTCGCGGTGCAGGACGAGATGCAGCCGCTATCCGCCGATACAGCGGTACTCGTCAACCCGTGGGAATCGCACGCATACAAGCACAACGGAAACGTGGAGCAGCATACCGTCATCCTGGCGATGTACATCGAACCAGACTGGCTCGCGCAGATCCAGCATCCGTTGGGCGGCGTCGGGCACCCGCAGTTCTTCCCGCGGCCCTGTGTGCCGATGTCGGCGCAGGCGCGAAAACTATCGGAGGAACTGGCGCTGGAAATGTGGTGGTCCGACAGCATCGCCTCCGGGAGACTCGAAGGGCTTCTGTGCGAACTCATGATTTCGGTTATCGATCCGGACCGAAGCTGGCGAGATCTGTCACGGCAAATGGAATTCGCCAGCCGCCGACCAAGCGATCCGCGCATTCGCAAGGCGATCGCCTGGCTTCGCGACAACACGGGCGGTGAACCGGATATGAACCGGCTCGCGGAACACTGTGGCTTGTCACGCGCACATTTCTTCGCTTTATTCCATCGCTGCACCGGCGTCACGCCGAATGTATATCTCAATGTGTTGCGCATGGAGAGTGCCATCAGGGATCTGGCGTCAGGGAAAGCTTCGCTGACGGATATCTCATACGATCTCGGCTTCTCAGCCCCAGGGCATTTCACCCGATTTTTCCGCCAGCATCTCGGCATCACGCCGAGCGAATATCGCCGCGTCGTCGAACTTTACGACGATCGCGGCGAGGTGGAGATATAGGCGCCCGTTTTTGATTCCTGGTGCCTGATCCCTGTTTTTCAGCTCAAGCCGCAGGTCGAGTTCGTCCCGCGCAGTGAGCGCGTGTCCTGTCGCATCGAACGGAGACGAAAGTGGACAGTGTTGATGTAGAAGTGCTGAGTACGGCGCTAAAATGGCAACATCGCGGCGCGGTTGTTTTTCTCGTCACGGTCGTGCGAACGTGGGGTTCCGCGCCTCGTCCCATCGGTTCGATGCTGGCCGTTCGTGAGGACGGCGCGATAAAGGGATCGGTTTCCGGCGGTTGCATCGAGGATGATCTCGCCGAGCGCGCGAGAAAAGGCTCGCTTTCGGAACGCAGACCCGAAGTCCTCCGATATGGCGTAACCGCCGACGAAGCACATCGGTTCGGTCTCCCTTGCGGCGGTACGCTGGAACTTGTCGTCGAGCCTGTCTGTCCGCAGTCGAGGTTGCTCGACGTGCTGGACAGTACGTTAAACGGCAAGACCGTGATGCGTACACTCGACGTGCTGACCGGGAAAGTAACGCTGGAACAGCTGGATGCATTGTGCCCCAGCACGTTCGATGGCCGCTATCTACAGTCGATACACGGCCCGCAATTGCGCGTCGTGTTGATCGGCGCCAGTCAGCTCGCTGAGTATGTCGCCAGGCTAGCCGTTCCGCTGGGACACGCGGTCATTGTGTGCGATCCGCGAGAGGAGTATCAGACCGTCTGGAATGTGCCCCGTACCGAGTTCAGCCGCGAAATGCCGGACGATCTGTTGCTGCGCATCGGCGTCGACTGCAATACGGCGATTGTCACCCTGACACACGATCCGAAGCTCGACGATATGGCGCTGCTGGAGGCACTGACTTCCGATGCTTTCTACGTTGGTGCCGTTGGCTCGCGAGCAAACAGCGAACGACGCAAGGCACGTCTCAGGCTCTTCGACCTGAGCGAACAGCAGATAGCGCGACTTCATGCACCCGTTGGCCTCTATATCGGCGCTCTGACTCCTCCGGAAATCGCAGTGTCCATCATTGCGGAAATGACGGCCATTCGCCGCAACGTCCCCATCCTCCAGCGACATTCGATGCGCGAAACGCGCGAGCTCGATTTGATGGCGACTGCTGCCGCTTGAATCGAAAGAGGCTCATCGAAAAGCATCAGACTGCAGGGTAAATCGCACGATCACCGGGTAAAGCGATTCCGCATAACCGGCATTACATTGTAGTTAACGAAGCATGCTGATTTGCCCCGTACCAGATGGCAAGAAGGCATTACGCGGATGTACGGACAGATGTCGTACGCCTCTGACTTCATGGGTCGCACCGAACGGTCCATAGCGTTATTCATCCATGCAGGAGACACGCGTGAGCGAAACCGAAACCGGGCTCCTGGTCGAACAGGAAGCTCGTCCAGAATCCACAGTCGATGCATCGAGCGACGACCGGCGATCACGTCGTCATGTCGGTCGGCCGATGGAGCGCCTCGAAGATGCAGCGATCCTGACGGGACGTGGTCGCTACGGCGACGATATCGCTGTGAAGCCCGGCACCCTGCATGCGGCCGTTCTCAGGTCTCCTCATCCACACGCGGAGATAACAGGCATCGATGTGACGGCTGCGCTTGCGCAGAAAGGCGTGCACGCCGTACTGACCGGCGATGATGTGCGCGAGTGGTCTCAACCGTTCGTCGTCGGCGTCAAGTCACCGATGGAGCATTGGGCACTTGCGATCGACCGCGTGCGATACAGCGGCGAACCTGTGGCAGTGGTCGTCGCGGAATCGCGGGCACTGGCCGAGGATGGGCTCGAGCATATCAAGGTCGAATACGCGCCGTTGCCGCCCGTCACTTCAATCGAGGCAGCCATTGCCGACGATGCGCCCATCCTTCACACGAAGGTTGGAACGAACGTGGTAAGCGACCGGCATTTCCGCTACGGCGACCCCGAAGCGGCCTTCGCGAAGGCACCGCATCGGGTGACGCTCGAAGCGCACTATCCGCGCAACACCTGCACGCCGATCGAATGCGCGGTGGTGGTCGCGGAGTGTCTGGCGGGCAACGAAGGGTATGAGGTCACATCGAACTTCATGGGGCCTTTCTCGTTGCACGCTGTCATGTCCATGGCGCTCAAGATTCCCGCCAACCGGTTGCGGCACAAGGCGCCGCGCGACTCGGGAGGCAGCTTCGGCGTCAAGCAGGCGGTATTCCCCTACGTGGTGCTGATGTGTCTCGCGTCACGCAAGGCGGGTGCGCCGGTCAAGTGGGTCGAGGACCGGCTCGAGCATCTGAGTGCCGCCACATCGGCAACGGCGCGTCTGACGAAGATCGAGGCCGCTGTCGAGAGCGATGGCCTCATCACGGCGCTTTCCTACGATCAGATCGAGGACTGCGGCGGTTATCTGCGTGCGCCGGAGCCGGCGACCTTCTATCGGATGCACGGGTGCCTCACGGGCGCGTATGCGATTCCCAATCTGCTCGTGCGCAACCGCGTGGCGCTGACCACCAGAACGCCAACCGGCCTCGTGCGCGGTTTCGGCGGCCCGCAGGTCTACTTTGCGCTAGAGCGGCTCCTGCAGCGCATTTCGATCGAACTGAAGCTCGATATTCTGGATGTCTACCGTCGCAACTTCATCCCCGCCGATGCGTTTCCGTATCGCACGCCATCGGGCGCGCTCTACGATTCGGGCAACTATCAGGAAGCGCTGAGACGCGCGCTGTCGGACGGCGGCTATGACGAGCTGGTCGCACGACGCAAAGCCGCGCGCAGCGAGGGGCGGCTTTATGGCATCGGCTTCGCGGCGATCATCGAGCCTTCCGTCTCGAACATGGGCTATATCTCGACCGTGCTTCCCGTGGAGGCACGGCGCAAGGCCGGCCCGAAGAGCGGCGCGATCTCCAGTGCGACCGTGAGCGTCGACCTGTTGGGCGGCGTGGTCGTCACGGTGGCGTCGACGCCCGCCGGACAGGGGCACATGACCGTGTGCGCGCAGGTCGTGGCCGACGTGCTTGGGCTCGATCCGGGCGACATCGTCGTCAACGTCGAATTCGACACGCACAAGGATGCGTGGTCGGTGGCGTCGGGCAACTACTCAAGCCGCTTTGCCGGGGCCGTGGCGGGAACCGTTCATCTGGCGGCCATGCGCGTGAGAGACAAGCTTGCGCGCATCGTCGCGAAGCAGTTCGGCTGCGCGCCGGAGCAGATCACGTTTGAAGGCGGCGGCATCGTGCCCATGGGCGACAAAAAGAGGGCGTTGCCCTTCAATCGCGCCGCGAGCAACGCACCGCACTGGGCGCCCGCGCTCCTGCCTGAAGGTGAGGAACCCGGCCTGCGCGAAACGGTTTTCTGGACGCCTCCGAACATGGAGCCGCCCGACGAGCAGGACCGGATCAATACATCGGCATGCTACGGCTTCGCATTCGACATGTGCGGCGTGGAGATCGATCGCCTGACTGGCCGTGTCCGGATCGACCGCTATGTGACGGCGCACGATGCCGGCACATTGCTGAACCCGGCGCTGGCGGACGGGCAGATTCGCGGCGCCTTTGCACAGGGACTCGGCGCAGCGCTGCTGGAGGAATTCAGGTACGGCGCAGACGGCAGCTTCCAGTCGGGCACGCTCGCGGATTACCTGATGCCCACGACCTGCGAAGTCCCGGATCCGTTGATCGTGCATCTCGAAACGCCGTCGCCATTTACGCCACTGGGGGCGAAGGGGCTCGGCGAGGGCAACAACATGAGCACGCCGCCGTGCATCGGCAATGCAGTCGCCGACGCGTTGGGCGTCGAGGATGTGCGGCTACCGCTCACTCCCGCGAAGGTGCTCGCGTTCATCGGCATCGACGATCCAGAGCCGTCGCGGCCCGAGTATCGCGAGGCGGCTCCAAAGAAAAAGACGGCTGGCGGAGGAAAGGCGCTCACGGCGCAAGGCACGGTCGAGCTGGCGGCAACGCCTGAGGCGGTATTCGCGGTTCTCATGGACCCGGTTGCACTCGCCAGGGTGGTGCCCGGCTGCAATGCGCTCGAAGCGACAGGCGCGAATCAGTATCGCGCGGATGTCACGGTCGGCGTCGGCATGATCAAGGCGCGGTTCGAGGCGAGGATCGGGCTCTCCGATATCGAAGCACCGCGCAGGCTTCGGCTCGCGGGCGCAGGTATTTCGCCGCTCGGTACGGCGAAGGGCGAGGGACTCGTCGAACTCACGCCAACGCCCAAAGGCACGTTGCTGACGTATGACTACGAAGCACAGGTCTCAGGCAAGGTTGCGGCCGTCGGTAGCCGGATGCTGGAAGGCGCCGCCAAGGTGGTGCTGACCCAGCTCTTCGAATCGCTCGGCAGGCAGGCCGCGGGCAAGCCCGTCGGTGGTGGCGGCTCCTGGTTGCGGAAGCTGCTGGCCCGGTTCCCGAGGAAAGCATGAAGCCATCGCAATTCAGTTATCTGCGTGCAGAAAGCATGCAGCATGCGCTCGAGGCGCTGCATCACGGCGGCGCGGATGCCCGCATCATGGCCGGCGGCCAATCGTTGATGGCCGTCCTCAACATGCGGCTGTCGCAGCCGCGCTGGATCGTCGACGTATCACGCACGGATGATCTGAATGTCGTCGAAGTCGATACGGCGGGCGGTTACCTCGTCGTCAAGGCCGCCGCGACACAGGGCAGCGTGGAGTGGCGCAAAACACTCGAGCAGGAAGTGCCGCTGCTGCGCCACACCTTTCCCTACATCTCGCACTTCCAGATCAGGAACCGGGGCACCGTATGCGGGTCGGTCGCGCATGCCGATCCGAGCGCCGAACTGCCGCTCGTACTCGCGACGCTTGGCGGAGACGTGATGCTGCGCTCGAAAAAGAAGAAGCGGCTTCTGCCCGCCGACGCGTTCTTCCAAGGAATGCTGATGACCGCCCGCGAGCCAGACGAACTCGTCGAGGCGGTGCGCTTCCCGCTCAGGAAACCGGGCGAGCGCTTCGCGTTCACGGAGTTCTCGGCGAGACATGGAGACTTTGCACTGGTGGCATGCGCGGCGGTCGTCACCGACGACTCGATTCGCATTGGCGTGGGCGGTGTGGCCGACCGGCCCGTCGTCGAACAACTTCCCAGACTGACCGGCGACGATCTGCGCGCGGCACTCAACGACTTTGCGTGGAAGCTGGGCGCGCAGGACGACGCGCATGTGAGCGCGAGTCATCGCAGGCATCTCGTTCGGCATCTCGGATGGAAAGTGATACAGGAGGCAATGTGAGAAAAGGAAAGGACAGTAATCCGCTGCACGATGCGCATCAAGCAGAAGCGCTGTACAGCGTGACGGTGAATCTGAACGGGATGTCGCGAAGCGGCGCATGCGAACCGCGCGAGCTGCTTTCCGATTTCATCCGACACGAACTCGGGGCGACCGGAACCCATGTCGGCTGCGAGCACGGCGTATGTGGCGCGTGTACGGTTCATGTCGACGGCGTGGCATCGCGTTCCTGCCTGATGCTCGCTGTGCAGGCGGACGGCCGGCGTATCGATACCGTCGAGGGGCTGTCCTCTGGCAGTACGCTCAGTGATCTGCAAGCGGCCTTCCAGCGGCACCACGCGCTTCAGTGCGGGTTCTGCACTGCGGGCATCCTGATGTCGTGTGCCGACTATCTGCAACGCGTAACGAATCCGAGCGAGGAACAGGTGCGAGAAATGTTGTCGGGACACATCTGCCGATGTACTGGCTATACCCCCATTGTGAAGGCCGTACTGGAAGTGGCCGCCTTGCGACGTGATAACGAGAACGCAAAGGAGGTGAGCCATGCTTGACTTGGGTCGGACATTTCTGCAGGCAGTCGAGCGTAGCCCGAATGCGCTCGCGATCGTCGATGGCGATGTGGAACTGACGTATTCACAGTGGTATGCGCAAATCGGCCGCGTCGCTGCGGGTCTGCGGAACGCCGGGCTCGAACGCGGCGACAGGTTGATTGTCGTGCTTCAGAACCGCTGGGAAATGGCGACGCTGCATTGGGCCTGTCAGTTCGCCGGCATCGTGATCGTGCCTGTCAACTGGCGCACCAAACCGGAAGAGCTCGACCACACGATTGCCGACGCAGGCGCCAGGGTCGTGATCTACGAACCCGCATCGGCCGATGCGGTCATCACAAGCGAAGCCGCCCAAACGACGATTCGCATCGGTCTCGATCAGGCCGGCGGCGCGACCTGCAGCTTCGAGGCGCTGGTAGCGAAGCCCGAACAGGAGGCTGCCGCACTCGCGCTGCAGCCAGCCGCATCGGCCGACGATTACTCGGTGATGCTCTACACCTCCGGCACGACAGGTTTGGCCAAGGGCGTTCCGCGCCGGCATCGTCATGAGCGCGCGGCGGCCCTCGCGCATGTCGCGCAGAACCTGTATCGGCGCGGTGAACACACACTCGGCGTGATGCCCCTCTATCACACGATGGGCGTGCGCTCATTGATTGCGATGGCGATGGTCGACGGTGCATTTGTATGCGTGCGCCGCTGGAACGCTTCCTTTGCGCTGCATTCCATCGCGAAGTACGGAATCACCTGTCTCTATCTGGTGCCGACGCTGTATCACGATCTGCTCGCGGCGCCTGAATTTGCACAAACGGACACGGGTTCGATCACGAAGCTCGGCTTTGCCGGCGCGCCCATGAACGATGGCTTGCTCAAGCGCTGCGCGGCCGCATTCAAGCCCGACCTGTTTGTGAATCACTATGGCTCGTCCGAGGTGTATACCTTCAGTGTCGATCAGGATGCGACGCGAAAGCCGGGCAGTGCTGGGCGCGCAGGCCTCAACACGCGCTTGCGAGTGATCGACCTCGACGCATCGAGTCCCGATGCATTGGCGTGCACGGATGAGGAAGGGCAGATCATCGCCGAACTGGCAGGAGACGAAGCCTTCGAAGGCTACTGGAAGCGTCCCGATGCAGATGCCAAAGCGATCAGGAATGGCTGGTACTTCACGGGCGACACGGGCTATCTGGACGCGGAGGGGGATCTCTATGTGACGGGCCGCGTCGACGACATGATCATCAGCGGTGGCGAGAACATCTCTCCCGTCGACATCGAATCGATTCTCTCGTTGCATCCTGCGGTAGATGAGGTAGCGGTCGTCGGCCTGAAGGACGAGCGTTGGGGCCAGAAAGTGGTGGCTTTCATCAAGCGCTCATGCGCGGTCGACGGGATGGCACTCGACGACTTTTGCCGGACATCGGATCTGGTCAATTTCAAACGGCCGCGCGAATACATCTTCGTGGATGCGATACCAAAGTCGCCGGTGGGAAAGATCCTGAGGCGCAAGCTATCTAGTGGCGAATACGTACACGAGAATGGCGTGGCGAACGCGGAGGACGCCAACAAGCCGATTTGATTCGCACGCGAAAAAATAAAAACAAGTCACGATTGTAAATATCGTATTCCTAATTAAATTGAACAGTGAATGGAGATCGTCATGGAAGAAGTGTTGAGAAATGACAGCATGGTCACCCGTGTGGGCAGCAGGCAGGTTCTCGCAGCCGTCACCGCCTCATGTCTTGGCTGGGCGCTGGACCTGTTCGACCTTTTCGTCGTGCTGTTTGTCGCGCCCGTGATCGGGAAGCTCTTCTTTCCATCGACGAACTCGATGCTCTCGCTCGCGGCGGTTTATGCGTCCTTTGCTGTCACCCTGTTGATGCGGCCGCTCGGCTCCGCCATTTTCGGATCGTTGGCCGACCAGCATGGGCGCAAGCGATCGATGATCATTTCCGTCGTAGGCGTGGGCCTCTCGACTGCGGCATTCGGATTGCTGCCGACCGTTCAACAGGCGGGTGTCGTCGCGCCGGTTCTTTTTCTGGTGCTGCGTCTGGTTCAGGGCGTGTTTGTCGGCGGTGTGGTCGCATCGACGCATACCATCGGTACGGAGACGGTGAGCTCGAAGTATCGAGGGGCCGTCTCCGGATTCGTCGGCGGAGGCGGCGCGGGACTTGGCGCGCTGCTGGCTTCGCTGGTCTATCTGGCGGTGTCGGCGGCGTTTCCCGGTTCGCAATTCGAAGTATGGGGATGGCGATGCATGTTCTTCGCCGGCATTGTGAGTTCGTTTCTGGGCGTATTCGTGTTCAACAGCCTTGAGGAGTCTCCCGTGTGGGCTGTGCTTGCTGCTGGAAAGCGCAAGGCCGCGCCTGTCGCGGCTCGCGATGAACAAAAGCCGGTCACGTCGCCCGTTCGACTGCTGTTTTCGAAGCAGTATCGCGCGATTCTGCTCGTGAACCTGCTGCTCACGATCGGCGGCGGGAGCGGCTACTATCTGACCTCGGGGTTCCTGCCCACCTTCCTCAAGGTCGTGAATCAGACGCCCAGCAGCGTTGCGGGTCTGATTCTCATGATATCGAGCGTGGCCGTGATCGTCGCATCGACGGCGGCAGGGCATCTGAGCACGCTCATTGGGCGCAAGCGTAGTTTCATCTGGCTCGGCGTGGCGCGGCTCGTTTGCTTCCCGCTGCTCTTCATCGCGATGGCGCGGACAGGCGACGTCGTCATGATCGGCGCCTGCGCGGTGCTGCTGAGTGCGTTGGGAAGCGCCAGTTACGCGCCGATCCTCATCTTCCTCAATGAACGTTTTCCGACCGCAATCCGGGCATCGGGCACCGGCCTTTCGTGGAATATGGGCTTCGCGATTGGCGGCATGATGCCTACGCTGGTTTCTGTTCTTGCTCGCACACCGGCTGATCTGCCGATCGTGCTGGCCGTGTGTCTGGCTGCCGTGAGTGTACTTTACCTGATCGGTGCGTTCGTTATACCCGAGACTCAAGGCAACCTTACGCACGATACCTGATCGGAACTGCCACGCGAGGCGTGCAATGCGATGCTACTTGCATTTGCACCGCGCGTGGTGACGCAGGTGCCATGATCGTTGCACATCTGGCGATGTACCTGGCATATGCAGCTTACGGCGAGCCGAAGCCGTCGAGCCGCCCCATGCGCAGAACTCAATGTCGACACGGGAGCGCTCGTCGATACTCTTGGGGCGCTCCCGGTGCCAGACGCCGCGAACGATCTTGCTGGCCGATCTCCTTTTTTAAGCCGCCGTATCCACCGACTCATCAGATCTGGAACCGGCCATTGGACGCGCGCCGGGTCGGATGGCCGTTCTGGGTCGATTTGGTGCGCTCGCCGTCGGCCCGGGCTCGGCCATAGAGCGTCATTCGCCAGAGCCATCGACCGGACGTTTGGAGGTCGACTCCGCGTCGGCAAGCGGCCGTTCAATTTGCAAGAGGAAACGTTGCTCTATCGGTCGAAGTTGTCGTCCACGACCGGCCACTGACGCTTACGCCAGCAAATGGACATTGGAGAGTTTCTCGCATAGTGCGATGAGCCGGTGCTGGAGGATAGCGTCCTCCGCCTGCGGGTTTGGAGCGAGCGGCCGCAGGTGATAAAAGTACTCGCCGGTCACCTGAGCTTCCGGATCGTCACTGGTCGCGAGCCAGGCTTGGGTGCGATGTGCCTGATCCATGTCGTCGGGCGCACCGGGACCGCCCATCCGGGTAGGTACCCAGCCGGGTTCAAGCGCATTAGAAAAAACATCGGGCCAGCGACGGGCGATCGCGAATGCCAACATTGCATCATGCAGTTTGCTCTCGGCATAGGCCGCGGATCCGTTCCAGCGACGTTTGCGCCAGAGGAGGTCGTCGAGATTGGCGTCGGCGTGGTGGTGCATTCCCGAGCTCAGATAGACGAGCCGCTCCGGCTTCTCGATCAGCGCGGTCAGAATATAGGCGGACAATGTGTTAGTCGCGAAGACGTGCGGCAGACCGTCGGTGGTGAGGCGCTGGCCTTCGCGGTAGCCGACGGCGGCATTGTGGATGACCGCATCGAAGCGGCCGAGTTCGTTGACGCACGCAGCAAGCGCCTTGGCCCCGGCGATGGTTTCAAGGTCGCCCACGACTACGGCCTCGGCCTTGGGTAACGCTCGCCGGGCAACTTCCGCGCGGGCGGCGTTCCTGGCATGCAGGACAACCTGGTGTCCTTGTGTCACAAGCAGCTCCGCGGCCATGAAGCCGAGGCCTGTGGACGAACCGGAAATGAATATGCGTGCCATGTGAATTCTCCTGTACTGATTGGCGAACCGGCGACATAGCTGTTGCCGGTTCCGGGGAAGGTTTTGCCTGGAATACGCAGGGATGGGATGCTCAACATGCGGAGCGGCGGCTGATCAGGACGAGAACTGCTCCAACAATCGCGCTTACCGCACCGAACAGGTAGACCGAGGCGTAGCCGAAATGGCCGGCAACGAGCCCTGCCGTGGGCCCGGCAATGCCATAGGCAATGTCGAGGAAGGCAACAAAAGCGCCCATCGCACTGCCCCGATTCGCGGGCAGCACGCGTTTGAGCGCCTCGACACCAAGGGCCGGAAACACCAGCGCGCAGCCAAGACCGGTGACAAACGCACCCGCGAGTGCCACGATCTCGTACGGCGCTGCCCACAGTACCGCCTGGCCGACAGCTTCGATGCCAAGCGACCATAGAGCCACACGGTAGCCGCCGATGCGATCCGGCAGATGGCCGAACACCAGCCGCATCAGGATAAAGCCGACGCCGAACGCAGTCATGACGAGTCCGGCATCGCTCCAGCCACGCATCGCGAAGTAAAGCGAAGCAAATGCAGTCAGCCCGGATAGCCCGACGCCTTGCAACATCAAGCCCAGGCCTTCTCGCCAGATCTGACTGATCACACGATAGAACGGCAGTCGCTGGCCGGCCGGCGATACGTACGAGGTTGCACCCAATGCGATACAGGCAGCCAGCAGCGGTGCGGCGATGCAGGCCGTCATCGCGGCCTGGAGGCCCAATTGCTGATAGAGGCTCATGCCGACGGGCGCACCGATCGCCAGCGCAGCGAACATCGCGATGCCAGTCCAGGACATCGACATTCCGGCGCGTTGCGGGCCCACCGAGGCGATCGACCAGGACACACAGCCGGTGACGAACTGACTCTCTCCAAGACCAGCCACCAGACGCCCTGCAATAACGATGGCAAGACTGACCACCGGCGAGAGACCCTGGGTCGCGGAGACCAGATACAGCAGGCCGCCAAGGGCGCAAAATGCAGCGCCCTGCAGCGCCGAGCGTTTGCCGCCATGGTGGTCGGTCACGTGACCGGCGTAGCCGCGGGTCAGTACAGTGGCGAGGAACTGAATTCCGATCACGAGTCCGACGACGAGGTTGCTAAAACCCAGCTTGTCATGGACGAAGAGCGGAATGACCGGAAGCGGCAGACCGACGGCGAGATACCCGCAGAACAGCATTGCGATGACAGCGATGGAGGGACGAGCCAGATGAGCCGGTGTGGCCTCGGCCTGGCCTATCGTCTTCACGGTAAGCGATGGCATGATTAACTCCAGATTGGCAATCGTGAGAGAAGGCCGCTCCGCAAAGAGCGGCCGAACACGCTCAGGCAGTAGTGTTTAGCGAGGCAGCGGACTTCCCGAAGAGTTCGGTCCGGTAGCCGCTCGCGTCGAGCAGGTAGTCACGGGAGGCGGTCACTTCGGCCGACAGTTTTGCCAGATCGACGTCGATCAGCTTGCCGGCACGCTTGCGCAACTGGCCGTCAACCATGACGGTGTCGACATCGGAGCGTTCGACAGCCTGGACAACGGTGCCGATGACGTTGTTCACCGGAAAGACCGCGACGCCGTTGGTGCGCACCATGATGATGTCGGCCTGCTTGCCCGGAGTCAGCGAGCCGATCGAACGTTCCAGACCGGCGGCGCGGGCGCCATTGATCGTCGCGGCTTGCAGCACCGCCTCGACTGAGATCGGTGCGGGGGCGTCGGCCTCGCCGCGGAAGCGGCGATACCGCATGGCTGCGCGCTGATGCCCGAACAGGGCGTGCATCTCACCAAACAGATCGCTGCCGAAGGCAGTGTCGAGGTCGATGCCGAGCGCCGGCGCGAGGCCGTGATCGATCGCCTGCTGATAGGCGAAGCTGTCGTCGTCGAAACCGAACAGCGCATCCGAACGGGGATTAACGGTGACGTTCACGCCCGCATCCGCGAACAGCTTCCATGTTTCCTGCGGGACACGTGTGCAGTGATTGAAGATGTTGTGCGCGCCCAGTACCCCAGGCTCGGCGAATTCGGGGCCGAGCCTGGCGAGATCGCCGATGAACTCGGTCAGGATCTGCATGTCGAGCCGGCGAGCGACTTTCCACCAGTCGAGATTGAGCTGACCGAAGAGGCCAACCCGCACCCGGCCCGTCCCGGCGTTCCAGTCAAGTGCGAGACGTTCGAGATCCTGCGGCAGATGGGCATTGGACGCCTTCTTGTCCATTGCCGCGCCAACCATGTGCAGCGCCCGGATGCCGGCCGAGTCGAGCGCTTCGAGTGCGGCATCGGTGTGCTCGGGGCTGCGCGAGCTGTGGCAAGCGTCGATGATGGTCGTAATGCCGGCGTCGAGCGAAGCGACCGCAGTCAGGCGGGTACTCAGATACATGTCGAGCGGACGATATTGCGAGCCCAGCGTCTCGGCGACGACATCGATGTAGGCGAAGAGATCGTTGACGTCGGGCATCATCCGGCGCATGACGCCGAGCCATGCATGGTGATGTGCATCGACCAGGCCGGGCAGCACGATGCTTCCGGCGGCATCGATGACTTCGGCGTCAGCGGATTTCAGGTTGGCGCCGACGGCCATGATGCGGTCGCCCTCGACCAGCACGTCGCCGGTTGCGAGATTGGGAACGTCGGGGTCCATCGTGACGATGGTGCCGCCCTTAAAAAGGATGGTGTGTGCATTGCCAGGCATGGTGAGCTCCTTTGGGTGGGTTATCGATGGCGGCGGGAAGGCGGTGCGGAGCCGTACTTTCGGGTGACGGCAGCCACTGCGACGCGTCGTTGAAGGGAAGATAGGCGTCTCGCGACTTTTGATTAAGATGGAGTGGATCAAATGATTTATGCTAAAAGTCAAAGATGAATCAAACGCGGGACGCAAATGAGCTTTGATGGAAGATTGCTGGCAGGGATGAGCGTGCTGGCGGCCGTCGTCGAGACCGGTAGCTTTACGCGAGCGGGAGAGGTGCTTGGATTGTCGGCGTCAGGCGTGAGCCGGTCGATCTCGCGGCTCGAAGCACGCATCGGTGTACGGCTGCTGGATCGCACGACCCGGGCGCTGCATCTGACTGGCGAAGGCGCCCGGCTTTATGAACTTGCGGCACCACATCTTTCCGGTATCGAGGACGCGGCCAATGTCGTGTCGGGTGCGGCGGTGACGGTTCGCGGGACGCTGCGGGTGAGCCTGAATCAGGTGTTTGCCCGCAACGTACTGGCGCCGAGATTGGGAGAGTTCACTGAGCGCTATCCGGACCTCGCCCTAACGGTGGTGCAGCTACCGGATGCGGGCGACCTGGTGGCGGAAGGCATTGACGCCGCGGTGCGGTTCGGTCCGCAGCCCGCGTCGAGCATGTCCTCCCGGTTGCTGCTCGAGACTCGCGTGTTGACGGTGGCGTCGCCGGTGTATATCAAGAAATATGGGCGTCCCACTATGCCCGGAAAACTTGTCGGGCACGACTGTATCCAGTACATCGATCCACAGCAGGGCAAACCGTATCGCTGGGAATTTCACCGTGGTAAAGAGATCCTGCCGGTGGAGACGACAGGCCGACTGACGCTAACAGACGCCGATATGATGGTTGAAGCTTGTGTAGCCGGCGCTGGTGTGGCTCAGGTCTTGGCCCTTGGTGTGCAGCATCTGCTTGAAAGCGGCGCGCTGGTGGAACTGTTCCCGGACTGGCCGGGCGAGACCTTTCCGCTTTACGCTATCCGGCCATCGCGGCGCTTGCCTCCGGCTGCAGTCGAGGCATTTCTTGAGTTTTGCTGGGAGCTCTGCCACGGGCCGCGCAAAGCGCCAGCGTCTTCCTGAACGTTCGAATGCGTTTCGATTGTTACTAATTCACTCCTGTTCGACTTTTGGAACCGAATGTTCGCGGCTCCGAGTGACGAACGCCATGTCAACGGCCATCGCGAATACGCCAACGTCATAGGGGACCGGCCGCTCAAGCTCCCCCGTTGAACAACGTGGCCGCGCGAATGTCCGCTGCATCGGTTAAGAGACGCCCTATCCAGGATTTTGTGCTTCGCATCGCGAAACTACGTCCGCCGGTCAAGCTGCAACTTTCCGAATCGGCGTAACCACAATCAGCCTCATTCGAAGAAACGAACTTGCCGAGGCGAGAGGGAAGTGGTTTCTCCAAACCAGTTCGGCGTTCCAATCACACGCCATCCACCAGTGCGAAAATGCCTTTACTGCTCGAGAGTCGCATGGGTAGGATTTCCTGGTATTCGGGAGAGTTGTACCATGCAATCGCGTCCTGGCGCGTAGGGAACTCGATGATGATGAGCCGCTTGTACGGCAATTCGCCCTCCATCACTTCGAGGTTGCCGCCACGCGCGAGGAACTTGCCGCCATATGCCTCGATCGTGGCTGGCGCCTTCGCGCGATATTGATTGAAAACAGCTTCGTTTTCTATCGATTCCTGTACAACGACAAATGCTGCCATGTGTTGACTCCTTAAAGTGAAGAGCGATGTTGCAGTAGAACGGTGCCCGATCCGGGTGTCCGTTGCCTGGCGAGAAGCCGGCGTGTTTCTCTCTGCGCCAGGCGCATTTTGCAGACGCGTTAGCTATCGCGGCGAACGGTCCACAATGCGCCCGCCATGATGAGGACCCCAACGGTCTGTAGTGCGGTTAGCTGGTGTCCGTACACAACCCGGTCCACGACAATGGCTGTCAGCGGATAGACGAATTGCAACAGCGCTACACGATTGGTGCGCAACTGGCTCATCCCGGCATAGAGAACGACGTACGCAATGCCACTATGGATGCTTCCTAGCCCGGCTAACCAAAGCCACGCACTCGTAGTTTGCGGCAGTCCATGCCAGAGCGGCCACCAGGCTGTAAGCAGCACGCCAACGGCACTCTGCCACCACGATAACGCAAACGAACTCACGCGCTTCGCCTTGCGCGCGATAAACGGTAAGCCAGCATAGGCGACGGCACCCACGAGGCACAGAGCGACGCCGGTCTGATAGGACGTTGTCGCGATCAAGCTCGCCTTGCTTCCAATGAGTCCGGTGGCGAGTACAAGTCCGGCCAGCGCTACAACGCAAGCAATGACCTGCTCTTTGGATACGCGCTCGTCCAGCCACCAGGCACCCAGACCAATGACGAAAAAGGGCTGGATGTGAAACAAAACGGTCGCTATTGCAATCGACACCCGTGGAATGGCGGCAAAGAACAAAACCCAATTGAGCACGATCAGCACGCCTGCGCCCAGCGCCACCGTCAGCTCCCGCCATCGCAGTTTGAGTTCGTGCAACCGTCCCGTTGCCACGCCCCACAGCGAAAGGGCCAGCATCCCAAAGAAGCAGCGAAAGAACACCGTCGTCATCGGGTCCTGATGGGCTTCTTCGACGAAAATGCCGAGGGTCCCAAGAATTAGCCCACCCGCGATCATCAAGGCAGTGCCTCGCCGCTCCGGGGTGCTTGACGGGGCGAGCAGGTCAGGTTCAGGCGGCCAAGGCGTTGCGCTTTTCATGTCCTGAATTGTGGAAGGGGTTGACCGTCACGAAAAGTGAATTTATCGTGTCGCTATTATTCGTTTTTCAAATGATTGGCCGCCATGTCCCGATCTCCCGATCTACAACTCGACTGGCTGCGCGCGTTTGTCGCCGTCGCCGATGCGGGATCGCTCACGGCTGCCGCGAAGCAGGTCTATCGCTCGCAGTCCGCTGTGAGCATGCAGTTGAAGAAACTCGAGGATGCCGTGGGGCAATCGCTGATGTTGCGCGGGCCACGTCATATGCTTTTAACCGCCGCCGGTACTGAGCTTTTGGGCTACGCGCGGAGAATGCTGGATATACACGCCGAGGCCATCACTGCGCTTCGAGGTCCAGAGGTCACCGGTCGCATTAGTTTGGGCGTGCCGGAGGACTATGCGACAGCTTATCTCACGCCAGTCCTTCGCACCTTCTCAAGCCGCTACCCAGCAGTGGAAATCACTTTGGTCTGCGAGCAGTCAACCGCACTCATTCCCAGAGTAGAACGGGGCGAACTGGACCTGGCGGTCGCCACGCGGGATCGCACTGACAGAGGGACGTTGCTGTTTCGAGAAAAGCTTGTCTGGGTCGGAAAAGAACAATATGAGGCCTGGCGCCGTAATCCATTGCCCATCGCCGTCCACGAATCAGGGAGTCGACCGCTCGATGCCGTGCTCAAGGCTATTTCGTCCCAGCGGCGTCAGTATCGGATCGTCTATCACAGCCCAAACGTCGCTGGACAACTGGCTGCCGCAGAGAGCGGCATGGCGGTGGCGGTGCTAACGCAATGCAGTCTCCCTGCCGGCTTGAAAGTGCTCGACAGCCGTCACGGACTCCCGGATTTGCCTGAAATAGAGGTGGTCATCATCCGGTCAAAGCAGGCCAAACAATCGGCTGCGGCGGAAGCGATGTTTGACCAACTCATCCGAACGTTACGCCGCGCGGAGTAAGAACCCACCAGGGCCCGCTTTCCGTGTTCTCTCGTCAGGAAATTCGCTCCGCGAATGGCCGATGTGCCTCTGAAATGCGCCAGGTGGGTCGTAGCATGGCGACCGACAGAAACGGGTCGAAGAATGACCCACGTACGGCGCAAGGCCGCCTGAAGCAGGCCCTCGTCGGAGTTGAGCGTCCAAAGCTAGCCACCTGACGCTGGGTAACATTACCGTGTATAGGTAATTGTTGTTGAAAATCACGTGCGTGCGCGAAACTTGACTCGCAATAATTCGAATCTTCTCCGCCAACTCCGCAAGCTCCTCGTCGCTATAGTCATAGTTGAAGCGATCACTCGCGGCCTTGGCATCCTTGGCGTTCCACGTCTCATGATTCCGGCCGTGCAGACGCACGATAGCGAGGCCGTCGTTCGTCACCTCCCATACAGCGGGCACGCTGTTCCCGCAATCCAAGGTTCGTCGACGATGACGTTGACGAGATGGCGCGAGCGCTCGCTCTGAAGCGTTCCAGCGGCCGCCGCTTCGCTAAAGCATGAGCGGTGCCGGAATTCCGCAGCGACAGTGAAGCCTTCCAGTCAGCGCAGTGATCGACGTGCGCGCGGCCGTCCGGATTGCTGACGACCAAGGGCGCAAACTGGAAATGCACCGCCCCCAGTTTGCCTGCGGCCCGGAGCGGCTCGGTTGACGCTGGCGATCGAGCAGCGCGGTCCACTCGTCCGGCCCTTTACCGTCGCTCATACCGCTGCGACGCAATCAATTTCAATGTCGAAATGTCCAGGCCACGCCGGCACGTTGACGAAAATCCGTGCCGGTGGCTGCGTACCGAAGAATCTCGCGTAGATCTCGTTGACGACCGGGAACATCGTTACCGACGTGCAGTAGACGTTGCACTTCAGCACCTGATCGAGCGACGACCCCGCCGTCTCTACGCACATTTTCAGTTGTTCCAGCACGCGCTCGGTCTGCTGCTCTATCGGTGCATCCAGTACTTCGCCGGTCTGCGGATCGAAAGGCGGGAAACCTGACACGTAGATCGTGTCGCCGTGACGCGTAACGGCGGATGTCGGCGCCTTCCAGCGCTCCAGCCAGCTCGACAGTGGTTCTACACGAATGATTTCACGGGCCATGATGTTCTCCTTGAAAATAGACAGAGTTCGAGCGGACCACGACCTTTAAGCGCCGTCGAGAAATTGCGCATTCAACTGCGCGCCTGAGGCAGCGTCGGCGAACCCATCGAAGCGTCCGTCGGCGAGCGATTGCGCTGCCCGCATGAAGCCACCCCATGCAGCCCGCGCGAGCGCCCCGCCGACGCTGACGCGCCGCACGCCGAGCGCGGCCAGGTCCTGCAGCGTAAGCGTGGACTGCGAGCCGATCAACACGTTCACTGGCCTGGGAGCAACGGCGGCAACGACGGCTTTGATCTGTTCGCGTGTCTGGATACCGGGGGCGTACAGACAATCCGCGCCGGCTGCCGCGTATGCCTTGAGCCGTGTCAACGTATCGTTCATGTCGGGCACCCCAACAAAGAAATTTTCCGCGCGACCAATCAGCAGCGTATCACCGCCGCTCTCGTCGATTGCCTGCCGTGCCGCTTCCAGCCGTTCGACGGCTACCTCTAGCGGGAACAGCGGGCTTTCGGCATTTCCGGTGGAGTCTTCGATGGAAAGGCCGGCGACTCCTGTTTCAATCGCCAGCTTTACGCTTTGGGCGACGTCGGCCGGATTATCTCCGAAGCCGTTTTCAAAGTCGGCGTTCACTGGCAGATCGGTTGCCGCAACCATGTCGCGCAGATGCGCAAGAATGATCTCGCGCGTCACGTGATTGTCTGCGCGACCGGTCGACCACGCGAAACCGGAACTGGTGGTCGCAATCGCCTGGAAACCAAGGCTCGCGAGATAGCGGGCGCTGCCCGTGTCCCAAGGATTTGGCAGCATGAAGCAGCCAGATGCATGCAGTGCGCGAAAGCCGGCGCGTTTTTCAGTAATGGTGCGTGACATGACGGGCTCCTGTTAGCAGTTGGGAGCCGTTGCGGGCTCCCGGACACTTTCGGTTCAGCCGATCGCAACTTCGACGACCGGGAAATCGATCTCCGTCTCGAACGCGTTGTTGACGAAGTTCGTCAACAGGAATTGCGCGCTGAGTGCGATGATTTCGACAATATTGGCATTGGTGAAGCCCGCGGCTCGTACGGTGCGCAGATCGTCTTCGCTGACCTTGCCGTGCGTTTCCATGAGCTTCTTCGCAAACGCCACGGCTGCCGCGGTTTTCGGTGTGCCGGATTGACCCCTGCGATTAAGCTGGATTTCGTCGTCGTCGATATTCGCCAGGGTGCTTGCCACATACGAGTGCGCTGACAGACAGTACTGGCAACCGTTCACCTGCGAAACGGCAAGCGCGATGCCATCGCGTACTTTCGCGTCAAGCGTCTTCGCGAGCGCGCCCTGCAGGCCGGCCCATCCATTCAGCACGTTCGGGCTTAGCGCCATGATGCGGAACAGGTTGGGTGTCATCATCAGTTGCTTCGTCACAGCGTCGACAACGGGTTGTGATGCAGCGGGAATCTGATCGTTGGTAGGAAGTGCAATGCGGGTCATGATGATTCTCCTGATCGAAAAAGGGAAGCGGTCTGCATCGAGTACGGCTGCGTTTGCATTGATAGAAAGTCTAGATGCAGACGTAGTGCAGAAAGTCCGGCAAACCGCGTCGAAAGTCCGCTTGTGTCGATCCGCGAAAGGCGTCGTGAGATCCAGAAAAATAAATCGGCACCAGGTGTCGGCGCTTGCGCGCCGACACCTGGTGCCGATAGAGAGGGGGCGTTGCCTGTCGCGTTCAGGCAATTCCGCGTGCTGCCCGATCTTCCGTATCGAGCAGCAGGGCTTTGGTCGGGAGTCCGCCTGCGAAGCCGGTCAAGCTGCCCGAGGAGCCGACCACGCGATGGCATGGCGTAACGATCGAAAGCGGATTGCGCCCGATTGCCGCGCCTACGGCCCGTACTGCCTCACGGTTGCCGATTCGCGTCGCGATGTCGCGGTAGGTGCGTCGCTCGCCGAACGGAATGTCGAGTAGCGCGTTCCATACGCGCTTCTGGAACGGCGTGCCTTCCATCGCGATATCGAGATCGAACTGCGTGCGCTCACCGGCGAAGAATTCGCGCAGTTGCCATTCAGCGTCGAGCAGCACCGGATTGTCGTCGGCCGGTTGCATCTCGCCCAGCTTCACGCAATTCCTGCGCTCGTTCTCCCACAGGACGGCGATCAGCTGGGTGTCGCGCGCAACGAGTTTGAGCTTGCCGACCGGCGAATCGGTGATCATGTATTCGAGAGCCATTACGAACCTCCTGTCCGTGGTTGGATGTTATCCAGTATGGACGGGAGGACGCCGTACGAAGTCCGTCAAAGCGTGCAAATCGTCCGGCTTTTCAGGCGTGTTCGGCGCTCGATCGATACTCGAGCGGGCCGGTGCCGAACACTTCGCGAAACGCCCGCACAAAGGTCCCACGGCATGAGTAACCGACGTTACGCGCGACCTGATCGAGCGAGAGATCAGCGGTGCGCAACTGAGCGGCCGCCTGCCGCATGCGAATGTCGCGCAGCGCCTGCATTGGCGACTTGCCAAGGGCCGCTGAAAAGCGGGCCATGAAGGCGGACCGGCTCAGGAATGCGGCGTCGGCGAGGCTCGCTACGCTGTGTGGCGAGCCGGGGCGCGCGACCATATCCGCGAAGACCCGTGCGATCTGTGGGTCGCCGAGCAGCGCAAAGCGTTCGAGCCAAAGGGTGCTCGTTTTTAGCGAGCGGCGCACGAGTGCGACGATCACCTGTTTCAGCAACGCGCCGGACATGGCGCCTGCGCCGATCTCCTGGGCGACGAGCTCATCGAACGCGGTGCGTAGATAGAACTCGAGTCGGTCGGACGCGTCGAAGTGCTCGACGATTGGGGTCGACAGGGTTTCGAAAAGATTAATCGATGCGCCGAACGCCGCATTGAAATAACCGCAGATCATCACGGTCATTGGCTCGGAGGTGCCAGCGCGAAACCGGCTGATCGAATCGACAACCCGCTTGTGTTCACGCCCGGGAACCAGGATCGACGCGATGCCGGCCTTGCTGGCGGGTACTTCGAGCTTCAGCGCGTGGCGGGGTGGCACGATTAGCAGCGTGTGCGGCCTTAGCTGTACCGGTTCCGCGCCGGCGATGTGCAGCAGGCCTTCGCCGGACAGGATGTAGTGGATGCCGGGTGCTTCGTTGCCGTCCAGTTCCAGCACGAAGCCCTGACTGACGAGGCATTCGGACAATCCAAGTACCCGGATCTCGAGTGCGCTGATCAGCTCGTCCAGATCGGCTGGAGACATACGAGGCGCAGGGATAGGCGTTGCGACGGGCATTCGTATCGGGAGTATTGGGAGGCGAAAAGATCACTCGATGATCAATAACGACACACGATTCTCGCACATTACACATAGACGAAGACTTGTGGCCGCTCATACGACGACACCGGGGTAGCCGGCGCGGCCGCGGTCATGTTCCCGCCGAACATGATCGAGCATCTGGAGCCTGGCGTCGTGAACTGAATCACGCGGTAGTCGTCCCCTCCCTTGAAGTCCATATCGAGCCGCCAACCCAACTCGGTATAGCGCCTGGCGCGATCCACGTCCGTGACAGGGACGATGACGATCTCGAGCTTCATGTCGAACGTGACGCCGTCTGAGATCTCGACTGCCGGTTCGCTCTGCATCGGAATGGTGCTCATGTCTGGCTCCTTGGAAGTGTTGATTAGCGGCTTTCCTTTCCACCACTTTGGGTAGCTGAAAAAAGATAGGTGAAAACGCAAGCTGAAAACACCCTACGCGGAGACACAATCTTTCAAATTGATTCCATCAGCAGCATGGCAACGTAGCCACGAAGCGAGAGCCGCACTAGCGACGACTTCGCCTGAGACCCCTAAGGCGAAAGGCGAAGCCCACTCATACCATCGCATGATCCGCCAATACCATGGACCGATGGTGCACGCCCCGGGAAACGGCGTTAAATACAAGCGCATTACAAGGTCCATCGATCGGTGGCATTCTGAAAGCGTCATTGAAAGCGTCCTCGCTGTCGTGATCCGGTGATCCGGTGATCCGGTAACCCGGTGCTCCCGTGCTCCCACCTGCGCGGAACCGTTTCCAGGAAAGCTGAGGATAACGAACATCCGATCCGGGCAACGACTTCCACTTCGGGCATTTCCCCGGCAATGCCGCGTTTATGGATTTGCCCCAATGAACGGAGATTGGCAATGAAGATCCTGTTGGTTTTGACTTCGCACAACGTGCTTGGAGATACCGGCAAGCCGACTGGCTTCTGGCTTGAAGAGTTCACCGCGCCCTACTATGCGTTCACGGATGCCGGTGCAGAGGTCACCGTGACCTCACCCAAGGGTGGCCATCCCCCGATCGATCCCAGAAGCGACGATCCCGACAATCAGACCGACACGATGCTGCGTTTCAAGAAAGATCCTGCGACCCAGAAGGTGTTGGCCAATAGCGTCAAGCTTGCCGACGTCAAGGCGGCCGACTACGACACGATCTTCTATGCCGGTGGTCACGGCCCGATGTGGGATCTGACCAATGACAAGAACTCGATCGCCTTGATCGAGGATTTCTACAATGCCGGCAAACCGGTCGCCGCCGTCTGTCATGGCCCTTGTGTTCTGCTCAAGGCGACCTATGAGGGACAGCCTCTCGTCAAGGGCAAGCGCGTCACCTGCTTTACCAATGATGAGGAGGAAGCCGTGGGCCTGACCAAGGTCATGCCCTTCCTCGTCGAAGATGAGCTCAAGCGTCTGGGCGGCCACTTTGAAAAGGTGGAGAACTGGGCCGTGCTCACCATTGTCGACGGGCGGCTGATCACCGGCCAGAACCCGGCCTCATCTGGCCCGACTGCCAGGGAACTGCTCAAGGTCATGCAGGCCTAGTTCCAATCCCGGCGCGGGCCATGGAGCCCGCGCGCATCTATCGGCGACAGGAGTCTGCGATGAATGCGACGACGAACCCCGTTCAGATTAAAGTTGCCCGCCAGTCCCCGGCGTATTGGCGTGTCACGATCGACCACCCGCCGATCAACGTCATGGGCCCACCAATGGTCGGGCAGTTCCACGAGCTGATCAACGCGCTCGAAACCGACCAGCATGTCAGGGTGGTGGTGTTTGACAGTGCGGTGGACGGCTACTTTCTGAATCACGCAGACTTTGACGCCGGGCTCGAGGATCTGACCGCCATGCCGCCCGGCCCTACAGGCTTGCCGCAGTGGCCGGACTTCCTCGTGCGCCTGACACGAGCGCCCATCGTCTCCATCGCCCTCATCCGTGGACGGGCGACCGGCAATGGCAGCGAGATCACGCTCGCCTGCGACATGAGTTTCGCCAGTCGGGAAAAGGCCATCATCTCGCAATGGGAGGTGGGCGTCGGCATGGTCGCCGGTGGCGGCCCCATGGCGCGGCTACCCCAACTCATCGGCCGTAACCGCGCCCTGGAAGTGCTCCTGAGCTCGGAAGACATCCGAGGCGACCAGGCTGAGGCCTACGGCTACGTGAACCGCGCACTGCCCGATGCCGAACTCGACGCATACGTGGACACGCTGGCGACCCGGATCGCCGGGTTTGACAAGTGGGCTATCGCCAACACCAAGCGTCTCGTCAACACCAGTCTGCCGCCCGACGTCGAGCTCGGCGCCGGGTGGGATGCGTGCATGGCGTCGTTGGGGCGGCCTGCCGCGCAAGAACGCATCAAGGCACTGCTCGCGCGCGGGTTCCACAAGCCCGGGGATATCGAAGAGCGGCTCGGATACCACATTGGCCAGCTCGCGGGCCAGGCGGACACGCCATAAGTTCTCTCGCCGCGCCGGTGGAACCGACGGTCGACAAGGTGGTGGCGCCGCTGCCCTGTAGCTGAAGGAGAATTAGCGATGAGCGACGAATCGATATCGGGCGGCAGTGCGCGCTGCCCTAGACCGGCACAAATATAAGATACGTGCCGCGTTGAACGCCATCCTGAAGCCGATATCGTTGACGTGCAGGCAGTGCATCCTTCCCGATCTGATTCGTACGAAGCCATTGCGGGAATATCACCTTGTCGGCGTCACGCGCTGGAGTCGACGCGCGTCGACCATGACTTCGTTGATGCAGGGAGTCGCGCGGGCCGGGCACCGAAAGCTGCGTTGTGATCATGGCAGCTATGAGCGCAAATTGATGGCTGATGCCGTGACGCCGCCGCCGTCCACGGCTCCCGTGCAGTGATCCATGAGTGCACAGTGTTGCGAGGGAAATCTCAGATGGACAACGAGTCAGTACCACCGGGCAGCGCGTTCGTCCTCGAGCCACTGGACGACGCGCAGCGCGCGCAGGAGGGCAACCTGACCGACGATCCGAGTGTCCGCGACCATCCGCGTTTCCAGCAGATGTTTCCGGTCCTGACCCAGGTCGAGGTCGACAGACTGCGGCGTTTTGGCAGCCGTTGCCACTTCGGCCTGGGCGAATTGCTCTACCGCGCCGGAAGCATCAGCCCGGGCGTGTTCGTCCTGCTTTCAGGTAGGGTTCGCATTGTTGGACGCGACGGACTGGGCCGCGAGCGCGTGATTCGGACTCATTCGGGCTATGGCGAGTTCACCTCCGATGTAGCACAGCTCTCGCGCAAGCCCGCGCTACTCGACGCGCACGTCGTAGAGGATGTCGAAGCGCTGTTGCTGCGGCCCGACGGACTCACCGCGATGATGATGAGCGAAGCCGAACTCGGCGAAAAAATCATGCGTGCGTTGATCCTGAGGCGTGCCTTGATCATCGAGCGCGGGCAGGGCGTCGTTTTCGTCGGACCGCCCGGTAACGCGCGGCTCGTTGCCCTGCAGGACTTCCTTCTCCGCAATGCCTGTCCGCAGACGACGATCGATGCGGACAGCGATGCCGAAGCCATCGCGCTGCTCGAGCGGCTGACTACGCAGCCCGACGATTTTCCGCTCGTTCTGTGCCCCAATGGCACGATGCTAAGGAACCCCGACGAGGGTCAACTGGCATCGTGCCTGGGACTCATTCCCGAGTTCGATCCAACTCACGTCTACGATGTGGCAATCGTCGGCGCCGGACCGGCGGGGCTCGCGGCGGCTGTCTATGCCGCATCCGAAGGACTGTCGGTGGCGGCGTTGGACGGCCGGGCTCCCGGCGGTCAGGCCGGTACGAGTTCGCGCATTGAGAACTACCTGGGGTTTCCGACCGGGATCACCGGACATGCGCTCGCGAGCCGCGCGTTCGCCCAGGCGCAAAAGTTCGGCGCGCATGTCGGTATTCCATGTGAAGTCAAGAGACTGTACTGCGACCGGCGCCCGCTCGTCCTGGAGCTTGCCGACGCGCGGCACATTACCGCTCGTACCGTCGTGATCGCGAGCGGCGCAGAGTACCGGCGCCTTGACGTCGAAGGGCTCGCGCACTTCGAATCCCGCGGCGTCTATTCCTGGGCCTCGCCGATCGAGGCGAGGCTTTGCCGCAAAGAGCCGGTACTGCTTGTGGGCGGCGGCAACGCCGCGGGACAGGCCGTTGTTTTTCTCGCGTCGCACGCCGAGCACGTCCATATGTTCATCCGCAGCTCGAGCCTCGAAAAGAGCATGTCGCGCTATCTGATCGAGCGTGTCGCCGCGCTGGAGAACGTGACGGTTCATAGGCGCACCGAACTGACAGCGCTTGAAGGAGGCGAACGCCTCGAGCGCGTGCATTTCCGCGGTGCGGGCGGCATCGAGGGGACGATCACGGCACATCATCTATTCGTGTTCGTTGGCGCCGAACCGAATTCAAGCTGGTTGAAGACATGCGGCGTGTCGTTGGACGACAAAGGGTTCGTCTTGACGGGCACTGACCTTCCCGAAGCGGGCCTTGCGGCGCCACCATTGCGGACGAGCGTTGAGGGCGTGTTCGCAATCGGTGACGTTCGCGCGGGTTCGACCAAGCGTGTCGCGGCCGCAGTAGGTGAAGGCGCGGCTGTGGTGTATCAGATTCATAGTTACCTTGCAGCTTCGCACATCTAAAGCCGTGCGAATGCACCTTTTTGAGACAGAGCCAAATCGTCGGTCGAAGCTTCGCCGTAGCTGCGCTCACAGCAGGTGTGGCGGTTCGCGGTGAAACGTCAAACGTCCTAAGCTGGCAATGGAGGTGGTCATGAAAGCACTGGTATTCCATGGTCCGGACCAGAAGGCGCTCGAAGACAAGCCGGAACCGACAATCGCGAAGCCGACGGATGCGATTGTGCGAATCACGAAGACGACGATCTGTGGCACAGACCTGCACATCCTGAAAGGCGACGTCCCGAAAGTGCGACCCGGCACGACGCTGGGTCATGAGGGCGTCGGCGTCATCGAAGCCGTCGGCGACGCCGTGTCCAACTTCATGGTCGGCGACCTGGTGCTGATTTCATGCATCAGCTCTTGCGGAAAATGTGAATTCTGCCGACGGCAGATGTATTCCCATTGCACGACAGGTGGGTGGCTTCTCGGGCATCTCATTGACGGCACGCAGGCCGAGAAGGTCCTCATCCCCCATGCCGACTCGAGTCTTTATCACATGCCCGCCGGCGCCGATGAGGAGGCTCTCGTGATGCTCAGCGATATCCTGCCGACGGGTTTTGAATGCGGGATACTCAACGGCAAGCTCAAGCCGGGTCAGAGCGTTGCCATCGTGGGGGCGGGGCCAGTCGGTCTAGCCGCACTGATGACAGCTCAGTTCTACGCGCCCGCCCAGATTATCGTCATCGATCTCGACGACAACCGGCTGGAGGTCGCGAAGCAGTTCGGTGCGACAGCCCTCGTCAACAGCAGCGCAGGAGATTCCGTCGAACAGGTCATGGCGCTGACAGTCAACCGCGGTGTGGATGTGTCCATCGAGGCAGTCGGTCTTCCGGCGACATTTGCCATCTGCGAGTCCATTGTCGGCGCGGGCGGAACGATCGCGAACATAGGCGTTCATGGCACGAAGGTGGACCTGCACCTCGAGCGGCTCTGGTCACACAACATCACGTTGACAACCGGCCTTGTGAATACGTACACCACGCCCATGCTGCTTTCAACTGTGGAGTCGAAGCGCCTTGAACCGAAGAAGCTGGTCACGCACCGCTTCACGCTGGACCGGATTATGGATGCCTACGCCACGTTCTCCGATGCGGCGCATTCGCGGGCCTTGAAAGTTGTCATCTCGAACCAGGGCGGGTAGATGAAAAGCGGCCCGGACAAGCAGCTCCGGCTACGCCTGCTAGCGGGACTGGTGATCCTGGACGTGCCATCCAATCAGACGAGATGATCAGTTCAGCGGGACTGGGGCGTGCGCGAATAGCAACGCTGGAAAGCCGCTTCTAAGCGGCATAACAGGCCTTGCGGGCCGCTCAGATGATTGTGTGGGACACCATCGCAGCCAGAATCGCAGGAAGTTGAGCCGGCTTCACGAAATGCTCATCGAAGCCGGCCATGAGCGATTCGACCCGGTCGGCGGGCGCACACAGCGCGGTTACCGCCAGCAGCAAGGGTGAGGAGATGCCGTTTATCCGCCGGATTTCTCTCGCCACCGCGCGACCATCCATATGAGGCATCTGGATATCGAGCATCACGATGTCAGGACGCCCGGCGCAGTACGCAACGAAAGCGCCTTGGCCGTCCGTAGCTGTTTGAATGGTGTAACCGTAAGGCTCGAAGAACAGGACGTAGGCCGCGAGCAAGTTCGGGTCGTCGTCGGCTATGAGTAAGCGCCCAGCTTTCGCAGTGGACATTGGATTCCCGTAGGTTGCCCCCATGTCACGCAATTTTGGGACCCGATAGAATCAAAGCAGCTATTCTCAGGTAATGTAAGGTCACGGAAGACCCCATACTGACGTTTTACGCTTCTTTGAGGGCGAGCATGCGATTGGCTGACTTCATTCTGCGCGACATGGAGACGATTCTGGTCCAATGGGAGACGTTCGCCGCTACCCTGTTGCCGGCAGCCGTGGATATGAAATCTCTCGCTCTGCGCGACCACGCGCAACAGATCCTGCAGGCGGTAGCGAAGGACCTGTCGACCGCCCAGACCAGGGAAGCGCAAGCCGAAAAGTCGATGGGAAGAACCCCCGCACTGATCGGAGCACCGGAGACTGCTGCGCAGACGCACGCCCTACTACGGGCCCGAGGCGGGTTTGACATTAACCAGTTAGCTGCCGAGTACCGCGCTCTACGCGCCAGCATTCTGCGCCTTTGGATTGACGAATGTTGGCCCGAGGCCCCACACCCGGATGATGTTATCCGCTTCAACGAGGCCATCGACCAGGCGCTTGCGGAATCGGTCGGGCATTTCAGCTCACAGGTAGATCAGGCCCGCAATCTTTTTCTTGGCATGCTCGGGCACGATATGCGAAGCCCACTGCAGACCATCCTGATGACGGCCCAGTATCTGACGGCGCTGAACGCTGGAGACCAGGTATCGGTAGCAGCATCCCGCCTGATCCGAAGCGGCGGCCGCATGCAGGCCCTTCTGAACGACATGCTGGATTTCAATCGTACCAGGCTGGGTTTGGGGATCAGTATCTCGCCCACTGATGTCGACCTCGACAAACTGTTTGCCGACGAGCTTGATCAGTTGCGGGCAGCTCACCCGGACCGTCGTGTCGATCTGGACGCGAAAGGAGACTGTCGAGGTGTGTGGGACGGCCGCCGTCTGCAGCAGTTGCTCGGAAACCTGGTACTGAATGCGATCAAATACGGAGCGCCGGAAGCACCAGTGAGAGTGGTAATGACCGGCGACGAGCAGAACGTTCGTTTCGAGGTCAGGAACGAGGGACCGGCCATCGATCAAATGACTCTGCATCGGATCTTCGATCCGCTTCAGCGGGGCCTGAACCATGAAGACTCATATAACGCCGACGGCAACCTGGGGCTGGGACTCTACATCGCACGCGAGATTTCCAGGGCCCACGGGGGCGAGATCGACGCATGGTCCGACGAGGCAGAAACGGTGTTCGCAGTGCGCTTGCCCCGTACTCACTAAAGTTCGTGGTTGAAGTTGGCGACAGAAACGGGTCGTCTCGCAACGTTTCCAGAATGTCCGTGTCACTGGACGCTTGTGGCTGCTTCGGATCGGTGAACGAAACCGCACTCGACCGAGCCAGTAGCAGACATTTGCCGCTGTCGTAGACCGGACGACTTCGCCTGGAGCACCGGCTCTCGGCGCTCAAAAAATATAAATCGCGACAGAGTTGCCATATGCGCCCACACTGAGCCACATGGCTGTCGCCTTCGCGACCGGCAAATCGGGAGAAGCATGATGGCAAAAAGCACAACGCGCGGTAATCGCGAGGCTAAAAAGCCTAAACAACCCAAAAAGGTGGTCGCTCCCGCAGTTGGCGTGTCCTCGACGATCACACCAAAGGCCGCCTCGGTCAGCGCATCGGCAAAGAAGAAATAGCAGACGTCCCGGGGCACGGATCCGTGTCCTTCTTCACACTTTCCGGGTGTTCAGCCGGAAACAACGTCGACAGGACTCTGCAGGTACTCCTGTCACTTGTTCATACCGCACTGGCCTGGTCAACGCCCATCCGACGTTTTGGTGCGCCCCCAAACCGAAGCCACCGGTTTGCCCGTGAGCGCGTCATGGCAGATCACGCCCAGAGAAGCGGTACGCCTGCCTTTTCGTCCTGACGGTTCCTCGCGCGTGCCCCCGCACCCGTTAATCAAGCCACACCCCGGAGGCTTGCATGCACGCGACTCGCGCGGTGCGGTCTCTCCGAAGGAAGATCCGATCATGTCCCAACACGATGAACTGCCCAGCGCGACGGCGATGACAAACAATGCGCTCGCCGCTAACACGGCTCGCTACCGAGTCTGGCTCATTCCACGGAACTTATCCATTTCGCGGGAAGTGCGCCTATGAACGCGATCCTTCGCTATGTCGCCAGACATCGTTTACCGTCGCCACCGTGGACTGACCTCGCGCCGGTGCGCGAAGAGCTATTTGGTGTCGAACGGCTCGAGCAACACGCTGAGAGCCTTGCGGCCGCCCAGACGATAACGAACACACCGCCCGCCGTTTTATCGCTGCACACGCGACTGGACGACAATGCCGAGGTCCTGCTCGCGGCCTATCGTGCGAGCGCGGCGGAACTGGAGAGCGGCCGGGGCGTGGTACCCGCCGCGGAATGGCTGCTCGACAATTACCACCTCGTCGAGGAGCAAATCCGCGAGATCCGCGACGACCTGCCGCCCGGATACTATCGTCAGTTGCCCAAGCTTGCCGCTGGCCCGTTTGCTGGCTATCCGCGCGTATTCGGCCTCGCGTGGGCGTTCGTCGCGCATACCGACAGCCACTTCGATCCGCAGATCCTGCGGCGTTTCATCAGCGCGTATCAACGGGTTCAGCCGCTGACGATCGGTGAACTGTGGGCCGTGGCGATCACACTGCGGATCGTGCTGATCGAGAATCTGCGACGCCTGACTGACCAGATCACCGCAGGCCGAAGCGCCCGTGCTGACGCCGATGCACTCACCGAACGCCTGCTCGAAGCGGGCGGCGCCCGCTCGGCGCTTGAGGCGGACATCGCCACGCGCTCTGAAGGAGTGTTGTCGGAGCTGTTCGCGGCACAACTCGCTAAGCGCCTCCGCGAACAGGATCCGCGCACCATGCCGGCACTGGGTTGGCTGGAAGAGCGGCTCAAGCTTCAAGGCGCCTCCATCGAGGAGGTCGTGCAGCACGCACAGCAGCGACAGGGCGCATCGAACGTTACCGTGCGCAATGTGATCACCAGTATACGGCTGATTTCCGACATCGACTGGGCTGAACTGTTCGAGGGAGTGAGTCTCGTCGACGCGCGGTTGCGCGCGGGCAGCCGCTTTGCCATTATGGATTTTCCGACGCGCAATCTGTATCGCAGCGCGATCGAACAACTCGCCCGCGGTTCGTCGTACACCGAACTCGAAGTCGCCGGGCTCGCGCTCGAATCGGCGCAGGCGGCAGCCCTGGAAGTGGGCGATACCGCGCAGGGGGAACGCGCCGGCGACCCCGGCTATCACCTGATCGCCGAGGGGCGGCGCGCACTGGAGCAGACGATCGGATTCCATCCGCCGCCGCGTCTGCGAATCACGCGGTTCAATGCGCGCCTCGGCATCGGTGGCTACGTCGGCACGATCCTGACGGTCGCAGCGACGATACTGGCGCTTGTGTTATGGGCCATGTGGCGACTCGCGCCGAGCGGTCTCGAACCGCTGGTATTCGCGCTTTTCGCCGTATGCGGATTCCTGCCCGTCACGGAGATCGCAACGGCGCTCGTCAATCGCGCAGTGACCTGGAGCTTCGGCGCGATCACGTTGCCGGGTCTCGAACTGACTGCCGGTGTGCCGTCGTCGTTGCGCACGCTGGTTGCCGTGCCGACGCTTCTGACGAGTGAAGCCGATCTGCGCGAACAGATCGAACGTCTCGAGGTGCATCACCTCGCGGGAGCCGGCGGCGATCTGTCCTTCGCGTTGCTGGCGGACGGGCTCGATGCGGATCAGGAAGTACTGCCAGGCGATGCGCATCTGCTCGCCGTGGCCGCTGACGCCATCCAGGCACTGAACCGCCGTTATGAGCCGGGCCCAGGCGGCAACCGGTTCCTGTTGCTGCACCGCCGTCGCGTGTTCAACGCGAGCGAGAACAAATGGATGGGCTGGGAGCGCAAGCGCGGCAAACTGCACGAACTCAACCGCCTGCTGCGCGGTGCGACCGATACGACCTTCATGCCGGTCGCCGGCCGTGCGCCGCTGGTGCCGTCCGACGTGCGCTACGTCATCACGCTCGACGCCGATACGCGTCTGCCACGTGACGCCGCGCTGCGGCTGATCGGCAAGATGGCGCATCCGTTGAACCGGCCCACCTTCAGCGAGGCCGAACAACGCGTCGTCAATGGTTACGCGATTCTGCAGCCGCGTGTCACGCCGTCGCTGCCGGTGGGCCAGGAAGGGTCGCTGCATCAGCGCGTCTTCTCAGGCCCCGGCGGGATGGACCCGTATGCCGCAGCCGTGTCCGATGTCTATCAGGACCTGTTCGGCGAAGGGTCGTATACCGGCAAGGGCATCTATGACGTCGACGCGTTTGAAGCCGCTTTGCATCGACGCGTGCCGGAAAACACGCTGCTCAGTCATGACCTGTTCGAAGGGGTTTTCGCGCGCGCCGGACTGGCCTCGGATGTCGAGGTGGTCGAGGAAGTGCCGTCGCGTTACGACGTGATTGGCAAGCGGCAGCATCGCTGGACGCGCGGCGACTGGCAATTGCTGCCGTGGATCGTCGGCCATCGTGGCCCGGACCGGCACGCGATGCCATCGATCGGCCGCTTCAAGATGCTCGACAATTTGCGTCGTTCGGTGCTGAGCCCCTTTATAGTCGCCGCCTTCGGGCTCTGCTGGCTGATGCCGATCCGCGCCGGGATCGCTGGCGCGCTGCTGATGCTGGGCGCGCTCGCGATTCCCGCTTTCCTGCCCACGCTGTTCGCGGTTGTGCCGCGTCGCAGCGGCGTCCGGCTGCGCAATCATCTGGACGTGCTGGCCGCGGACGTGCGGTTCGCTGCCTTGCAAACATGTCTGTCGACTGCGTTCCTCGCTGACCAGGCATGGCGTATGGGAGATGCGATCGTACGGACGTTGCTGCGGCTGTTCGTGACGCATCGCCGGCTGCTCGAATGGACGACCGCGGCGCAGTCGAAGGGCAGCCCGCGTCTCGATCTGCGTGGCTTTTACCGGCAGATGACAGGCGGTGTCGCGCTCGGTCTCGTGCTGTCGGCTGTCGCGATCGCGTTCGCGCCGTCGCACTGGCCGCTCGTGCTGCCGTTTGCGCTGTTATGGTTCGCCGCGCCGGCGCTCGCGCTGTGGTCGAGCCGTTCGCCGACCGTCGCGCTGCGTTTCACGATGGCGGACGGGGACGCGCGCGGCCTTCGTCTCATCGCGCGACGCACGTGGCGTTTCTTCGAGACCTTCGTTACACCGGCAGAAAACATGCTGCCGCCGGACAACTTCCAGGAAGATCCGACACCGGTCGTCGCACACCGCACCTCGCCGACCAACCTTGGGCTCTATCTGCTGTCGGCGGTCGCCGCACGCGACTTCGGCTGGGCGGGGACGACGGAAACGGTCGAACGGCTCGAAGCGGCGTTCGATTCGATGCACAAGCTCGCGCGTTTCAAGGGGCACTTTTATAACTGGTACGGCACGCTCGATCTTCAGGTGCTGGCGCCGGCGTATGTTTCGTCGGTCGATAGCGGCAATCTGGCCGGCCATCTGATCGTCCTCGCCAACGCGTGCGAAGAGTGGCAGCATGGCCTGCTTGCGCCGGCCGCGCGGCCCGGCATGGTGGATAACCTGCTGCTCGCGCGCGAAGCCATCGATGCATTGCCCACCGCGGGCGGTGAACGTGGCAGGCAGCTGGTTGCGATCCTTGATGAGATCCGGACGCAGTTGCTCGGCCCGCAAACGCTGGAAGCCCTGTCGCCGTCGCTCACGCGGCTGACAGAGAAGGCCGGGAAGGCAATGCGCGAACTGGTGCCGGCCGGTGGAGACGACAGTTGTGCCGACCTGATGTTCTGGGTCGACGCTTTGGGCAAAAGCCTCGTCGAGCACGCCCGCGACCGGCACGAGGTTGCCGCGTCGCCGGGTCTTCTGCAGGCACGTTTGACCTCGCTCGCCGATACATCGCGAGCGCTGGCGCTCGACATGGACTTCGCGTTCCTGCTCGATCCGGAACGCAAGCTGCTCTCGATCGGTTATTCGCAAGCCGACAACAGCCTCGACCAGAACTGCTACGACCTGCTCGCGTCCGAAGCGCGTCTCGCGAGCCTCTTTGCCATCGCAAAGGGTGACGTGACGACGCGCCACTGGTTCCGCCTCGGTCGCGCCGCGACGCCGGTCGGCAACGGCTCGGCGCTGATCTCCTGGTCGGGATCGATGTTCGAATACCTGATGCCCTCGCTGGTGATGCGCGCGCCGGTCGGCAGTCTGCTCGAACAGACCAACCGTCTGGTGGTGGAACGGCAAGCTTCGTATGGGCGCTCGCTAGGTATTCCGTGGGGCATTTCGGAATCGGCTTACAACGCGCGCGATATGGAATTCACTTACCAGTATTCGAATTTCGGCGTCCCCGGACTGGGACTCAAGCGTGGGCTTTCAGAGAACCGTGTGATCGCGCCGTATGCAACGGGACTGGCCGCGATGGTCGACCCGCAAGCCGCGCGGGAGAACTATGCGCAACTCGCCGGGTTAGGAGCGCTGGGGCGCTATGGCTTCTACGATGCACTCGATTTCACCCGCTCGCGGTTGCCGGACAACGCGGACGTGGCAATCGTGCGCAACTTCATGGCACACCATCAGGGCATGACGATCGTGTCGATCGCAAACACGTTGCTCGAGGCGCAGATGCGTGCGCGTTTTCACCGCGAACCCATGATTCAGGCGAGCGAACTGCTGTTGCAGGAACGCATGCCGCGCAATGTCGCCGTGGGGCATCCGCGTGCCGAGGAAGTCAGCACATCGGCAGCCATCGCGGGCGCCGCCCCGTCGGCCGTACGGCGCCTCGCAGTGTCAGCGGTGGCCGGTGCTGCGCCGGTGACACACCTGCTGTCGAATGGACGCTACGCGGTCATGCTGACGGCGACCGGCGCCGGTTACAGCCATTGGCGCGACCTGGCCGTGACCCGTTGGCGCGAAGACGCGACTCGCGACGACTGTGGCTCCTTTATCTTCCTGCGCGATGCGCAGAGCGGCCAGGTGTGGTCGGCCGGTGCGCAGCCCGTGGGCAACGAGGCCGAGTACGAAGAGGTGGTGTTCGGCGAGGACCATGCGGAATTCATTCGCCGTGACGGCTCCTTGACCACGACGATGGACGTGCTGGTTTCCGGCGAAGCAGACGGCGAAGTGCGCCGCGTGTCGTTGGCGAACAGCGGACGCCGCGCGCGAGAGATTGAACTGACGTCCTATGCCGAAATCGTGCTGGCGACGCCTGCCTCCGACAACGCCCATCCAGCCTTCTCGCGGATGTTTGTCCAGACGGAGCACCTTGCAGAATTCGGCGCGCTGCTGGCTACCCGGCGTCCGCGGTCGCACGACGAACAACAGGTGTGGGCCGCGCATTTCGCGGTTGTCGACGGCGAGATCGTCGCCGATCCGCAATACGAATCGGATCGCGCCCGCTTCCTCGGGCGCGGGCGCAACGCCGGCACCGCGGCAGCGATCTTCGACGATCAGCCGCTGACCAACACCACCGGTACGGTACTCGATCCGATCTTTGCGCTCAGGTATCGCGTGCTGGTGCCGCCGGGAAAGGTCGCGCGGGTCACGTTCTGGACGGTGGTGGCCGAGTCGCGGGCGCTTTTGCTGGATCTGGTCGACAAGCACCATGACCGCAACGCGTTCGATCGCGCCAAAACGCTAGCCTGGACGCAGGCTCAGGTGCAGTTGCGCCATCTCGCTGTGGAAGCCGAAGAGGCGGCGAATTTTCAGCGGCTCGCCGCGCCGGTCATTTACGCCGATGCCCGCTTCAGGGCGCCGTCGGACACGATCATTCGCGGAGCCGACGTGCAGTCGGGACTCTGGCCGCACGCGATTTCCGGCGATCGGCCGATTGTGCTGCTGCGTATCGACGACGTTGAAGACATGGCGCAGGTCCGGCAGTTATTGAGGGCACACGAGTATTGGCGGATGAAGCGGTTGGCCGTCGATCTTGTCATCATCAACGAGAAAGCTTCATCGTATATCCAGGAGTTGCAGGGCGCGATCGAAGCCGCCGTGCGCAGCAACCAGTTGCGGCCGCGCTACGACGAAGAACTTGCACAAGGCGCGGTCTTCACGCTACGCGCTGACTTGTTGAGCGTGGAGGCGCGGGCGTTGCTGCAGGCGGTCGCGCGCGTGGCGTTGATCGCGCGTCGCGGTTCGATCGCCGATCAGCTGGCCCGCTTGCCGCCGTCACGTGGCCAGGCCTCGGCGTCGCGCCAGCAGAAGCCGTCGATGTCGTCGCCATGGCCTGCGGCGCCTCATCCGCCGCGCGCGATTTCTCCGGTTCCGTCGAGGCTCGAGTTCTTCAACGGCCTGGGCGGCTTCGATAAAGATGGACGGGAATACGTTACGGTCCTCGTGGCGGGTGCAACGACGCCCGCGCCGTGGATCAACGTGATCGCGAATCCTGGATTCGGTTTTCAGGTCGCGGCGGAAGGCAGCGGCTACACGTGGGCCGAAAACAGCCGCGAGAATCAACTCACGCCGTGGTCGAACGATCCGGTCGAAGACCCAGCCGGTGAAGCCATCTATGTGCGCGACGAAGTCACTGGCGATGTGTGGGGCGCAACCGCGCAGCCGATCCGCGATGGCGGCACCTATGTCGCGCGTCATGGACACGGCTACAGCCGCTTCGAACACGAGGCGAATGGCATCGCGCTCGACTTGCTGCAATACGTGCCGCTTGCTGACCCGCTGAAGGTTTCCCGCCTGACGTTGCGCAATCTGTCCGCGCGACCCCGCCGCCTCTCGGTAACGGCGTGGACAGAATGGGTGCTCGGTACATCGCGCGGCGCATCCGCACCCTTCATCGTGACGGAGATCGACTCGACGACCGGCGCGATGTTGGCGCGTAATCCGTGGAGCATGGGGTTCGCGGGGCGCGTCGCGTTTGCCGATCTCGGCGGCCGGCAGACTGCGTGGACAGCGGATCGCACCGAATTTCTCGGCCGTAACGGCCGCAGCTCGGCACCCGCCGCACTGAGCGGCAACGCACGGCTGTCAGGCGCCACTGGCGCTGGCCTCGATCCTTGCGCGGCGTTGCAGGACGTGATTGAGCTGGGCGTGGGCGAGATCGTCGAAGTGGTGTCGTTCGTCGGCCAGTGTCCGTCCGTCGAAGAAGCGCGCGCATTGATCGAACGCTATCGCAAGGCCGATCTCGACGCTGTCCTCGCCGAAGTGACGAGCCACTGGCAGAACGTGCTCGGTACCGTCCAGGTGAAGACGCCCGACCGCGCGATGGATCTTATGCTGAACGGCTGGCTGCTGTATCAGACGCTCGCGTGCCGTATCTGGGCGCGCTCGGCGTTCTATCAGGCGAGTGGTGCGTATGGGTTTCGTGACCAGTTGCAGGACGGCATGGCGTTGACGCATGCGCAGCCGGACGAGACACGGCGGCATTTGTTGCGTGCCGCGGCCCGGCAGTTTGTCGAAGGGGATTTCCAGCATTGGTGGTTGCCGCAAACGGGGCAGGGCGTGCGCACGAGGATTTCCGATGACCGTGTGTGGCTCGCGTACGCGACGGCGACGTATATTGGCTGCGCGGGCGACGTCGCGATTCTCGACGGGATCGTGCCGTTTCTCGATGGACCGACCCTGCAGCCCGGCGAACACGATGCATTCTTCCAGCCGATGGTCGCGGATGAATCGGCATCGTTGTTCGAACACTGTGCGCGCGGTCTGGATCAATGCATCGAACTGACCGGCGAACATGGCTTGCCTTTGATCGGCACGGGCGACTGGAACGACGGGATGAACCGCGTCGGCGCGCAGGGCAGGGGAGAAAGCGTCTGGCTCGGCTGGCTGCTATTGCGCACGATTGAACTGTTCGCACCGCTGGCCGAATTGCGCGGCCCGGCTTCGGTTGCCCGCGCTGCACGCTGGCACATCCATGCGGCTTCAGTGCGCGACGCGCTGGAAAACCAGGCGTGGGACGGAGAATGGTATCGTCGCGCGACCTTTGACGACGGCACGTGGCTTGGTTCGAAAGACAGCGGCGAGTGCCGCATCGATTCGATCGCGCAATCGTGGGCTGTGCTGTCAGGCGCGGCAGATCCAGCGCGCGCGGCGCTGGCAATGGCCTCGCTGGAGGAGCACCTGATCCGTCGCGACGATGGGCTTGCTTTGCTGTTCACGCCTGCGTTCGATAAAACCTTGCACGATCCAGGCTACATCAAGGGCTATCCACCCGGGCTGCGTGAAAACGGTGGCCAGTATAGCCACGCAGCGATGTGGGCGATCCTCGCGTTGACGAAGATGGGCGATGGCAACAACGCCGCCGCGCTGTTTTCGCTGCTCAACCCGGTCAATCATGCACGCACGCCGGAGGAAGTGCACCGCTACAAGGTCGAGCCCTATGTCGTTGCCGCCGATGTCTATTCCGTGGCGCCGCATGCCGGACGCGGTGGCTGGACGTGGTACACGGGATCCGCTGGATGGATGTACCGGGCGGGTGTCGAGGGCATTCTTGGGGTTTGTCGCGAGGGGGACTTTCTGGTGGTCAATCCTTGTATTCCGGATACGTGGCCGGAGTTCGAAGCAACGGTGACGATGCAATCAACGCGCTATGAGATCCGCGTTGAATCCGCTGAAAAGCCCGGTGGGACATGTGCGGTGCTTGACGGCGCGAGTGTCGAATGTCGTGATGGACGGGTGCGCGTGCCGCTTGATTCGGGGTCGCATAAGCTCGTGATTTCGCTCTGCTTTGGCGTTAGCGAAGAGGTGAAGTCGGCCGCTCAGGTCGCGTGACGATTCACACATCGAACAATTATCTTGCATAGGACCGAAACAAATGATGCTGGCATGGCACTACACCACGGGACGAAAATTTCAGCACATTACCGCAAGCGGAATGCTTATCCCAGGTGGAGTCGGGGCCGAGCCCACGGGGACGCCTGTGCTGTGGTTCTCACGACATCAGCATTGGGAGCAAACCGCTGGAGACGAGTGCCATGAGGCTGGGCAACCGCTCCGCCGCCTGACGATGCGTGAAACGTACATGGCGAGTGGTGGCCTCGTGCGATATGGTTGCGAGCATGGACGTCTGGACGCTGGCGAAGCACTTCGCCGAAAGGCTGGCATGACTCACGAGCTTTGGGCGGCATTGCACGCCGCCGGGAAACTGCAGCATGCCTATCCCGCTGCGTGGTGCGGCTCGGTCGAGGCAATTCCGGTTGATGGCCTGGTCGTGCAAGTCATGAGTGAATCCTTCAAATGGCGGCGCTTTGCGGCACGTTAGAGGATTGTCGATCGTTCAATGACGGGAGTTTCCGGGTGAAGACATAGGCGCAGCGAAAAGCCGGTACGGGTGGAACCGACGTTCGACGGTTATTCAAGGCGTGTGAGCGAATGGCCTTAGACGGTCGCGTGCCGCGTGCTGCGACAGGCATCGGCCGGAATGAGGCGTTCGTTCTTCCCGCGGGACTGGCTGGTAGTCTGTCAATCTGAGACGTTGATTGAACCAGGCAACATCCAGCGCATCGATATCGGGGGTCCGGAAAAGGGTCCAAGACTCGACCGCGGAATCAGATACCTGTTTCGTCGATCGCCGGAGCCCCGATCGCGGAAATTTGCCGCCTATATCGTGATAGTTCTCTGGAAAGCGCTGCCACTCACGAAATCGTATAGCGATTCTGAGGACCGTGGACATACTGCTTCCTGGCGATTTCGAGGAGTTTCTCGCGAAACTTGTCGAAGGCGCCGAGGATCGACCGCTCGTCGGAACCAGCGTCAGGTTGCAGATTTCTTAGCATCGCGTCGTCAACCTGGAAGGTGATTTCGCGCGAATTGTCGTATCCCCAGAAACATACGCAATGCCTCGTGGCATCGTAGCTACGGCTGGGATTGGGGAATTGAAGTGCCACGGTCACCCTTTCACGTCTGTAACCGTGTAACGCCATTTGCTGGCATTCGAATCGATCAAGGCAAAGCTCGCGTGTCTCTGTTCTGCGCGCAAAACATCCGCCGTTTCGAGGATAAGGGCGTGCGTCCTGCGCTCAACGGCGTATGCACTCGAACCGCCTGTATTGGTCGAAGCTGGTTTGGTCTGTACGGACATGTCGATCCCATAGCATGTGGTCGCGAGGCGCGACCAGTCTTGCCCCACTGTATACCCTTCGGCTGGTACCAGTCTGTTTTGTTGATGACATGGTTGCCGAAGACCGTCGCTTCGCAACTGCGACGCCGTCGTCAATCGTAGGAAAAGAAACTGTTGAATTTGTCCATGTGTTCGAGGGCGATGCCCGAGCCGCGCACGACGCACGTCAGCGGGGCTTCCGCAATGAACACCGGGAGAGCGGTTTCTTCGGCGAGCAGACGGTCCAGGTCGCGCAGCAGCGCGCCACCGCCGGCGAGCATGATGCCACGCCCGGCGATATCGGCGCCGAGTTCCGGCGGTGTCTGTTCGAGGGCGATCTTGACCGCGGATACGATCTGGTTCAGCGGGTCGGTGAGCGCCTCGAGGATCTCGTTGCTGGAGACTGTGAAGCTGCGCGGTATGCCCTCCGACATGTTGCGACCCTTCACTTCCATTTCCCTGACTTCCGAGCCCGGAAAAGCAGAGCCGATTTCCTTCTTGATGGCTTCAGCGGTTTGCTCGCCAATCAGCATGCCGTAGTTGCGGCGGATGTAGTTGACGATCGCCTCGTCGAACTTGTCGCCGCCGACGCGCACCGAACCTTTGTACACAATGCCGCCGAGCGAGATTACGCCGACTTCGGTCGTGCCGCCGCCGATATCGACCACCATCGAGCCAGTCGCCTCAGATACGGGCAAGCCAGCACCGGTCGCGGCAGCCATCGGTTCTTCAATCAGGTAGACCTGCGACGCACCCGCACTGTGCGCAGCCTCTTTGATTGCCCGTCGTTCGACCTGGGTTGACCCGCATGGGACGCAGATAATGATGCGTGGCGATGGCGCAAACATGCGCGGTGCGTGCACCATCCGGATAAACTGCTTGATCATCTGCTGGGTGATGTTGAAGTCGGCGATTACACCGTCCTTCATCGGGCGGATAGCTTCAATGTTGCCCGGCACCTTGCCAAGCATCTGTTTGGCTTCCTTGCCGACCGCCAGAATGGTTTTTTTGCCATTTGGGCCGCCTTCCTGACGGATCGACACGACCGAAGGCTCGTCGAGGACAATGCCCTTGCCGCGCATGTAGATCAGTGTGTTTGAGGTGCCGAGATCAATCGCCAGATCGTTGGAGAAGTACCTGCCAAGAAAACCGAACATTCAAAATCCTGTCTCGCAAGACGCCAGACGGTTGGTCCACCACTTGCGACCAAGCTACGGTCGGGAAAGGGCAGAATAACAGTTTTGGGAGCCTTGGGACGCCCCGTCGCATACACAAGGCTCTGTGGAGCAGGGGCTGACGCCGCGAGCGTCCTGGGCGGCGCCTTTTGCTGCCCTGTGCACGTTCACGGAAATCTAACGGGAACTCGGTCGCGCGAGCGGACTGCCCGCGAACGGATCGTCTGTCCAGTCTGCACCTGTAACCGCGCGTGCCTGCAGGGACGATCCGGAAACCGCACCTGATGACAGCTCGAAGTGGACAATGGACTGGCCCGCACTGATCGCCTGCTTCAGCCATTGCGGCATCACTCCTTCACCACTCCAGCTCTCGCCATGCGCGCTGCGGTAGCGGCCCGAAGCCGGCTCAGCGGCAAGGGTTGCGGCCAGCGCATCCGGGGTGATTCCGAAGTCCTCCATGCGGTGGCGGAGGTAGGCAATCATACTGTCGCGCTTGCGTTCATCCATGAAACGGTTTCCCTGTCAGGTAGGTCCAGTACTTTTTTCGATCGCGGGCGGCAACGCGGAAAATGCAGATCCACTCGTCACGGGTGACGGCGTCAAACTATTCGCCGGGACCGAGAATGATATCGATTGAGGGCTGGCCAGCGATCTGCGCAACGAAGTAAGCCCAACGCTCGGAAAACGGGCCCCCGCGGACCTTGATACGCTGGCCTTGCGTGGCTACTGCAAGGACTTGAGGCGGCCCTTCAATCCGGAGCCACGCGTCAAACATGTCTTCAGAAGTGGGCACGAGATCAACACAGATCTCAAACCCGCGATACTTCAGCGTTCTCTGCATAAGGTTGCTCCACACTCGGGTTCCGGCCGCTGCTTCACAGGCGCTGAACCGCACCCACGTAGCTTTTCGTCGCATCCTTGAGTTCCTGCGCCGCAACCTGCACGTGGGTGGGCAACGCGCTCATGGCAAGTTGGGTGACGACACCGTCCAGCCGCCTGCGCAGTTCGATCGCCCGTTCCATGACACTGGCTTCACCGACACGCCGGCGATTGCTCTGCCTGGAACTCACCGGCGAGCAATCCACAAGACGGTCGATTTGGCGGATCAAAGAACTACACGAAGGCGTTCCGGGAAACGGTAGTGGCAGAAGCGAACGATCCTGTTCGCTCGATCGCCGAGGTAGCGCACGCGCATGGCTTGAATGCCAATATGGTCGCGCAATGGCGGCGAAGCTTGCCAAACCTGAGTAGTTTGCGGAGCTCAAAGCTCGTTGAGGCAATTAGGCGCAAGTCAGCGGATTTCATCGGGGCCTGCAGCAGAAAACTGGCTGCAACAAGGCCGGATATACAGCTGCAACCCATCCTGTCCGTCTACGCACAAGAGAGCTTGCTCAAACGGGAGACGTTCATATACAAACTACTATCGGCAACTCGAAACAGCTGCCGCTGAACCCGTATTAACTTAAACCAACCAGCCTCCACGATTTACGGGGCGGTTCATTTCAGCAAGCAAGTGGACCAGGCTCGCAACCTGTTTCTCGGAATGCTCGGGCACGATATGCGCAGTCCGCTCCAGACCATTCAGATGACCACATCGTCTCTCGTCGGGTTGAATGCCGGAGAGAGAGTGACGGGTGCTGCGAGTCGCCTGATCCGAAGCGGCGCCCGCATGCAGTCCCTTCTCGACGATCTCAGCGATTTCAACCGGACGAAGCTCGGTCTTGGCATCAATATAGCTCCCACCCATGTGGACCTGGCTGCCGTATTTCGCGACGAACTGGACCAGCTTCGCGCGATACATCCTGATCGCCAGCTGGATCTGACGGTACAGGGGAAATGTGATGGTGTCTGGGACGGCCCACGTTTGCAGCAATTGGTCGGAAATCTCGTTCTGAACGCCGTCAAGTACAGGGCATCGAATACACCGGTGCGGGTCATTGTGACCGGTAAGGAGACCGATATTCATATTGCGGTCTTGAATAGCGGCGCTGCGATTGGGGCGGCAGCTATGGAGCAGCTTTTTGAGCCTTTGCGGCGCGGTATGGATCAAAGTGAAGGATACGACGATGACAGTCACCCCGGCCTCGGACTGTACATCGTGCGCGAAATCGCGAAGGCTCATGGAGGCGAGATCGAAGTTCGCTCCGAAAATGACGAAACCGTGCTTGCCGTACGACTGCCACGCGGCGAATAGCGTCTCCTCGTGCCGCTACACAAGGGCAGAAGGTAGTCCACGTAAATAGCGGCTTTCCACCGACGTACGGATCGGTTAATCGAATTCGCCTGGCGTTCCGCGCCACCCGCTAGTTTGCCGTGGAGCCATGGTGCAAGCCGACATGGCAGGTCAGACAGCGGAATTTTCTCGCTGGGCACAGTGCATGCTGCATCAGAATCGGCAACGCGTTGCCATGCGCGGCATTCTCGCAGCGCATCCGCCAGAGCGCTCGCTCTGAGACCCGGGCGCCCACCGTTGGGTGCGGACGACCATTTGGTTGGCCCGCTGTCCGGATTGATCGATGGTCATGTGCGACTCTGCACGGGTACAGGGACACTAAAGCTCAGCGTCTGCACCGTGCGGGATTGCTTCGGCCAATCACCGGAGAAAGATCGTGTTCATTCATAACAAACGCCTTCAGTACACTGTGCGCGTCGCGGCGCCGAATCCAGGCCTTGCGAATCTGCTCCTTGAGCAATTCGGTGGTCCCCAGGGAGAACTCGGCGCTGCTTGCCGATACTTTACCCAGGCCGTCGGCGAGGATGATCCTGGCCGCAAGGATCTGTTGTTTGATATCGCGACCGAAGAATTGAGTCATCTGGAAATTGTGGGCTCGATCGTCGCGATGCTGAACAAAAGTGCCAAGGGTCAACTGGCCGAAGCCGTTGAGGCCGAGGCAGAGTTGTACCGCGCGATGACTGGGGGGGGCAACGACTCGCATACCACGGCACTGCTTTACGGCGGTGGGCCAGCCTTGACGAATTCGGCCGGTGTGCCGTGGTGCGCCGCGTATGTCGACACGATTGGCGATCCGACGGCCGACCTGCGTTCGAATATCGCCGCCGAGGCTCGCGCGAAGATTGTCTATGAACGGCTCATCAACGTCACAGATGACCCGGGTATCAAGGAAACGCTCGGGTTTCTGATGACGCGAGAAATCGCTCATCAGAAATCGTTCGAGAAAGCGTTACATTCGATTCAGCCAAACTTTCCGCAGGGCAAGCTTCCCGGCGTGCCGGAATACACCAGCGTGTACTACAAAATGTCGCAAGGTGATGATGTGACGCGCGGGCCATGGAACGAAGGTCCGGGCTGGCAGTTCGTTGACTCTCCGGAGCCGGCGGTGGATGGCGGAGACGGGAGCGCCACGGTCAATGTGTCGAAAGGGGATGTGAAGGTGCTTCAGGCAATGGCATCGAGAACGGCGTCGGATACAAGTTCCGATCCGACGACAGGTGCTGACCTTGGCGCGGGTCAGGCCGCCTGACCGTGTTGGCCGATGCGCGGCTGTCAGAATGGCCGCGCATCGGGCGCGTAGCGTAGAACATGTTAAAGATGGCAACGTTGCGACTATAAAGTCGTCAACTGGGGACTTCGTGCGCCCCGATAGCGTGGTGAGCCATACTCAGTATGGGTTTGCCGGACGCGAAATAAAGTCGTCACTTCGCTCTTGATATGAGGCCTTCGACGCACGCCCACCGACGGTGGCCAAGGAATATTGCGGCCGACGTATGCCGACCGCATCGGGCAGCACGCGGCCATCTACGGACGTTGGCTCACGGTTTCACTTGGACATTCGAACCGTCGGCTTGAGTCAGGGTAACGGACCGTCTGGCCGTCGATCGCGCCCGTCGCATTGCCGCCCAATTGAAGTTGTTGAGCTACGAGAGGAACTCGTCCAGAACATGGCCGTGTACAATGAATCCGAATGCTGTTGTTGTTCTCGTCGCTGCATTTTCGTTGAACATGTAGGAGTCGAAACGACTGCGTTTTGCCTGCCTTGTTCATCAATGATAAGGCGTGTCATAGTTCCAAACGAGTGCCCTTGAATTGGGAGTTTATACTCGGCCGCGTCTTTTCTAGCCACGCTTCCTTCAACCAATCGTTTCGACATCATCGCCAAAAAAGTCCGACTGAGCCGTGGCGAGTCGATGGAGGATTCTAAGCTCGGCGTAGACCTGTGAAAGCACACCAGCCCAATCTCCTGCGGTGGACTGTCGAAATAGGCGCATGGAAGGATACCAAGGGCTATCGTGGCGTTCGAGAAACCAGCGCCAACAAGTGTCAAAGCGATTGAGCAGCCAGACGGGCTTCCCTAAGGAACCCGCAAGATGGGCCACGCCAGTGTCGACACTGATCACCAGGTCAAGCTGCATGATCAGGGCCGCCGTATCTGCGAAGTCGGAAATAGCATCGGCGAAATTGATCAACCTTGGACCTTGCCAACCCTGAGACTCCAGGAGCCGGATCTCGTCCTCGGCGTCGCCCTTTTGTAGACTAACAAACTCGCAAGCCAGTGCGCCGAAGGGCTCAAAACACGACAGACTTATCGATTTGCCGTCGCCAGAAAAGCCGGATGCAGCGGGTGGGGGGCTGCCTGCCCACACCAAACCCACACGCAGCTTCGCCTTGCTCCCGATTCGAGATGCCCATTCCAACTGATCCCGGTAGTTCGCATGCAGGTAAGGAGTTTGCGACGGTATATTCTCCAGAACTGTCCCGAACGCTTCGGGCAAGCTCATCGTCGAGATTTGCCAATCAAAGTGCGGAACATCGTTCCCAGCAGTCAAAATCGTTGGTGCGCCGTCCAGACTTTCCATCAAACGCACAAGCGACTTTCGAACTTGGAAAATCACACGTGCACCGCGATCGAGGAGTAGGGGAACATATCGACAAAACTGGATAGTGTCACCAAAGCCTTGCTCTTCATAAACCAAAATCGTTTTACGGTGCAACGATTCTTTCCCTGTCCATTTTCGTCCGACGCCAAACTTTCGCGCCCCGGAAAATCTGGGTAAGCTCCATCGCGCCTCGTACCCTCGCCATCCTTCTTCCAGTTTGCCAAGCAGAAGATGGCAGAGCGCTCGATTGAAATTGCCTTCTGTATGGGCTGGATCGATTTCCTTGACCCGATCATACGCAGTGAGCGCCTCTTGGTAACGGCCTAGCGCCCCTAAAATCACACCCTTGTTGCACCATGCATCTGCATATAGAGGCCGAATTTCGATAGCCTTATCGAACGATTTGATGGCGGCGTCATGCTCCTTCAAATTATTCAATGCAATACCGCGGTTGCAGTAGGCTTCCGCATAATTTGGCCACAGCGCAATGGCCGTATCATAACTGTCGAGAGCGAATTCATACATTTTCATAGCAGAAAAAGCGTCGGCTTGTCCTCTATGGGCTTCCGGATAATCAGCCTTGAGTTTAATGGCACGGTCATACCATGCGTTCGCTAACAGGGGGTCGTCACAGTTCAGCAGAATATTGGCGATGTTACAGCAAGCTAGTGCAGATTCACTGTGCAGGATGAAAGCGCGCCTGTAACTGTCCAGCGCGAGATCGATTTTTCCGATATTTTCAAGTACGACCCCACAATTATTGAAGGCATCTGAAAAATCGGGCTTTATAAATATGGCTCGTTTATAGCTCAAGATGGCCCGTTTATGCTGTCCAAGTGCATGCTGGGCGCAACCAAGCAAGTAAAAAATAGTTGCACTGCGGCGGTCTATTGACGATGCCCTTGCTAGAATCTCTAACGCCAAATTATAGTTCTCCGTTTCAATGGAGAAAATAGCGAATTGCCGAAGCACGTCAATATTCCTTGGCTGTATATCTAAGATTTTTTCATAAATTTTTATCCCCAAGCTGATCATCCCAGTCTTCTTGAAATCGGAGGCCCTCGGCATTAAATTAGTGCCCTTCAAAATGCTATTTTGAATCATGAGTACGTTTGCGCAAGAGAGCGTGTGTCGGCGTCGAGATAGCCATCAATCTCAACAGTTGATTCTGAAAATCGTCCGTGATGGGTGCAGTCCTTTCCTCGACCAGGATCGTGGCGACAGGCGACTTCAATTCAGCGCGTCGTGAGCAGCAGCTCAGACTCGAGGCACCGAACTCTTATGTCCACCCGACGCAACTCGCACGCGGCCCGTACACTTATCGGATCGCAACGAACGGTATCCCGATGCTTCTGAACATTGCGTGATGACCCTTGAACCAATTTTCCTGAGCGAGCCGCATACGCCACGGGGAACGGCGAGCCTGTTCTCGTGCGGCAGCTTGAAGAGCTTCTGGGGTAGCAAGATAATGCAAGGCAAGATGCGTGGACGGCTGGGGCTCCGCTTCCACGATCCGGAACCGTCGTGCGGCGAGCCATTCGGAGCACTTGAGTAAAGTCGGAATGTGATCTGCCTCATACAGCGGCGAACTCTTCGACGCGTGCAGGATGCACAGTGAAGAATGCCGTGTAGACGAATGGGGCCTCATTCGGGAATACGTTGTGCGCGCTGAGCCTCTCCAGCAGCCGATTTCCTCACCGATGTAGCGCGTGAAGTCCGTGACATCTGCCAGTATGCGGCGAGTTGTTTCATCCAGGCTCGCTTTGCTTCGCTTGTACTTCGGCGTCACGAACACGCCCTTGTCTTCCAGATCGTAGGCCGCTAGATAAGCGGGGCTGTCTACGTTGCGATAGCGCTGCGCATGGATGAAACCCGGTGCCTGCATATGGGGTGGAACATGCTCGGTGTCGTCCCAATGGTTAAATTCGTCCTCCCAGCTCGCGCCGGCAGTCACTTCCGAAAACAGCACAGCTTTGTTAGCCATGTGGCTGCCTTTTTTAAAGTGTTGGGTTCTAGCACCAACTGAGGCGGTGACACTAATATGCCGGTCTACGGCAGCCGAGGTTGTCGGAATGGCATGATGCGTGACGGGAGTCGCTGGCCAGCGGTGGCAATGTCGGTTCAACTGGCCTTTGCCGCCGGCGCCAAACCAGCCCGGCTCCAGAACGCGATGGCGGACGACGCCAGCAAGAGCAGGGCAGAGATTGCCATTGCGCTGCGCACACCACTCATGGTGCCCACGCCCGTGCCACTGGCGACTATGGCGCCGAAGATGGCGACGCCCGTCGCGCCGCCCACCTGGCGTGCCGTGTTTAGCACGGCCGACGCGGTCCCCGCCTGGTGACGCTCGACGCTCGATAGTATGGACGTCGTCATCGCCGGCACAGCCAGTCCCATGCCGATCGGGACCAGCGCCAGGCCCGGCAGCATATCGAGGAAGGTCGCGTGGTCCGCGATGCCGAACGTGCCAAGCAGGGCGTACCCAGTGCTACCGATCAGGCTACCCACCACCATCAGCAAGCGCAGTCCGGTATGCGCGGACAAGCGCCCACCGGCAATGTTGGAAATGATAGCGGTCCCCGTCAGCGGCACAAAGGTCAGGCCGGTCTCGAACACGGAATAGCCAAGTACTTTTTGCAGGTAGAAGCTGAGCACGAAGATCACGCCGTAATAGGTGAAGTTAGCCAGTACGCCAAATATCACGGCGCCCGAAAAACGCATGCTATGGAACAGCGTCAGCGGCAGCATCGGCGCCCGCACGCGACTCTGGACCATCAGGAATGCCGCGCCGGCCACGAAGGCCAGCACAAAGCCGCCGCGTACCTCCAGGCTGGAAAAGCCCAGCGCATGAGCTTCGATCACCGCGCCAATAAAGCCGATCAGCGCGAGCACCGACAGCAGTTGGCCCGGCAGGTCGAAGTGGCGGGACGGTTCCTTGCTCGGCATGCGCGGCACGACGTAGTAGGTCAGCACGAAGCCGGCCACGCAAATCGGCACGTTAACCCAGAAGATGCTGCGCCAGCCCGCCGTCGACAATAACAAGCCTCCGATCACCGGACCGGCCGCGATCGACACACCACCAGCCGCTGTCCACCAGCCGATGGCCTTGGCAAGCATCTTTTTATCGTGGGCATAGGTGAAATTGAGGATGGCCAGCGAACTGGGCAGGAGCAGCGCCGCGCCCACGCCTTGCACCGCGCGGGCCATGTTCAGTGCCATGACAGACGGCGCCGCGGCGCAGGCGACGGACGCCAGCGTGAATAGCCCGAAACCGGTCAGAAACACGCGCTTGGAGCCGAATTTCTCGCCCATCACGCCGGCCGACAACAGAAAGGCGGCAAAGCCCAGCGTGTAGGCGTCGACCACCCACTGAAGAGCACTGACTTCAGCGCCCAACTCCGCGCCCATCCTGGGTAGCGCCACGTTGACGATGGTAACGTCCAGTTGGACGATGATGAACGCGAAGCTGCTTGCCAACAGCACCGCCAGTGACGGCTGATGCGTCGCCGGTTTTGAAGTCATATGCATATTGTTTCCTGCGGACACGCGAAGAAATGCTGGCCTGAATTCCGTCAGGGCGCCCTGCTCGCCGACGCGATGTAATCGCGTCAGCTTTTGGCACGAGTCATCCTTAGCGCGCCATATTTTGCATTCAACCATTGCTCGACCTGGGTGCTCGTCGTCACATCCCCGACCTGTTGCAGAAGGGAGATGAAACGCGCGACAAGTTAGACTCGGCTACGGGTGAATAGCGCTTGAGACGTCACGGTTCGTCCTTGCATGAAATGTCATGGCACGCCCGCGGAGTCCCGGTGCTTAGCGACCAGCGCTCTGGCCGCCGTCGACGTGCAGGATTTCTCCCGTGACGAACGGCGCCGAATCGAGGAAGAGGATTGCGTCGGCGATATCGTTCATCTCGCCGATACGCCCGAGCGGATGGAAGCCGCCGAGCATTTCGTGGGTTTCCGGCGCGTGCATCGGCGTCTTGATGACGCCTGGCGCGACAGCATTGACGCGAATGCCTTTCTTCGCGTACTCGATCGCCAGCGACTTCGTCGCCGAGTTCACACCACCCTTCGTCAAAGCTGCTAGTACCGAATAGATGCCGCTGATCGCATTGTCACCGATGCTGGCGGTCACGCTAACCACGTGGCCACTCGAACGCTTTTCCATTTCGGCGATGGCGAGTTGCGTGATGTAAAAAAAGCCCGCCATATTTACGTTCATCACAGCGGCGTAGTCTTCAGCGGTGTTTTCGGTAAAAGGCTTCCCGATGTAAATCCCGGCGTTGTTCACCAGCGTGTCGATCCGGCCGAACTTTGCGACGCCTTCGGAAATGACGCGTTGAGCGGTTGCGCGATCGCCGATATCGCCGACGACGGCCAGGATGTTCGGATCTTCCGACGGTTTGATCGAACGCGCCGTTGCAACGACGCGGTAGTCGAGTTTGCGAAATGCCTTGACGAGGTCAGCACCAATACCTTGCGATGCCCCGGTAACGACGACAACCTTTTGTGACGTGCCCATGCTTTACTCCAGAAAAACGTAGTTGTTTGGTGTGACGCGGATTGAGCCCATGGCTCTGTTTATCGCCTCATCCTTGCCCGAACGGAATAGTGATTCATTTGGCCTGAGAGCGGTAGAATGGCAGGATAACTTTTAGTTATTCGCCATGCGGATGAGTGAAAAAACTATCGACCCTCCAGCTGTTGGTATGGGTTGCCCGCACATCGAGTTTCACCAAAACGGGCCGGGAACTGGGCTTAAGCCAACCGTCGGCATCGCGGCGCATTTCTGAACTTGAGGAGGAAGTCGGCGCTGCACTATTCGTGAGAAGCATGCGGGCCGTCACGTTGACGGACGCGGGTGCCGATTACCTCACCCGCGTTGAAGTGATTCTCTCCGCCCTTGATGAAGCAGACCAAGCTGCGCGAGGAACGGCGAAACGGCGGAGCTGCGGGGCCATCTACGTGTTGCCCTGTCGACCAGTTTCGGGGTCTGCGACGTTAGCCGGTGCCAACCTGCATACCCAAGTACGAACATGGTGAGCGTGCTGAGCACAATCAGCACTTCGGGGTTCCATGCGAAGCCACATGCAGCACTCCGTGCGCTGTAGCCAATGACATTCATATTGAACAGGACCTTTCTTCCCACCCTGTCACCGATGAATCCTGCTGCAACCGAACCTATCGCTGCAGTAAGTAGCGGAAGAGACAGGAATGCGGACGTGGTCGTAGAATCCAGCCAAGCCTATCTGCTTGAGCGACGGTATAGCGAGCCCTGACATCAGGCGGTCATCGCCGTCGAAGAACATCATCAGTGCAACCACGGCCAGCATTCCAAGGTGAACTTTCGACAGCGGAATCTGCTCGAACCTTTGAGATATATCCCTTCGATTCAACTGCATAACATCGTCTCCATTCAGGACGATTAATCGGCCAAAAGTTCGCGTCGCCGTTGACACGCTTTGAAACGTAATACACGGCGGCATACATAATTTTCTCGTCAGTCGTCTCGTTGCCGTTAAATTCCTCGACGACGTGACACCAGAAACAGCGACTTCGCAATCTCAACTTTCTGCTGATTTCCCCGGAGAGCTCGCTCACTTTGGCGTTGCTGTTGATTGCGCGAATGTTCATGGTTTTCGTCCATTCTTCAGCGAGCTTCTTTATCTCCGCGCGATTCACCGTCATCGATCAGGCCGCCCAGCGCACGAAAACCGAAGGTGATGTGCTGAACGGCTCGAATACGCAAACCCAGCGATCGGCTATCGTAGAAAACTTGCTTGCAGCTCGCGAGCTGGCAAGCAAGGCTCTGGTTTGGCGGCAAAATCTATCGCTAGACCGAGATCGCTTTCAGTTCATTGACAAGATAAGCAACAAGCGCTCGAGCGCCCGGCCGGGCGGCCCGGGCAGCGGGATAAACGGCGTGGACTTCAATTGGCTTGGGCGCCCAGTCCGACAACAAAGGGATGAGCCGGCCATCGGACAGCTCGGCACGGCACGCCCAGAACCCTGTTGCCAGAATCCCCAGGCCGGCAACGGCCGCAGCCATGGTCCCTTCGTTCATGGAGATGGTAAGACGTCCCTCTCCACGGCCCACGATTTGACGTCCCCCCTTCTCAAATGTCCATCCTCGCACGTCGGCACCCGACGGGGCCATGATGAACGTATGGTCGGCCAGATCGCCCGGCTCGACCGGCGTTCCCGTCCTAGCCAGATAATCAGGGGAGGCGACCAGCATCCGGGCGCAACGCCCGAGCATCGTGGCGGTGGCATTCGAGTCCTTCAACTGTCCAAAGCGGAACGCCACATCCACGCCTTCAGCGATCAGATCCTGTCGGCCGTCCGCCATTCGCAAGTCAACGTGCAAAGCCGGATGCGCGCTCATGAACGGGCCTATCCGCGGGATAACCTCGCGAACCCCGAAACTGGTCGACATGGCAACGCGTAGATGGCCCCGCAGTTCCGCAGTTCCTCGCGCAATATGGTCTGCTTCATCAAGGGCGGAGAGAATCGTTTCAACGCGGGTGAGGTAATCGGCACCCGCGTCCGTGAGCGTGACGGCTCGCGTGCTTCTCACGAATAGCGCGGCGCCGACTTCCTCCTCAAGTTCCGAAATGCGCCGCGATGCCGACGGTTGGCTTAAGCCGAGTTCCCGGCCCGCTTTGGTGAAACTCGATGTGTACGCAACCCGTACAAATAGCTGAAGGGTCGACAGCTTGTCATTCATTTGAAGGGGGAATAACTGAAAGTTATGTAGCCATTCTACCGCCATCGCGGCAAATGAATCACTATTCGGTTCAAGAAGGCATGAGGCGGTAGGCCTGACTGGATTTAGAAATTGATTCTCGGAAACCATAGCAAGCGCAAGGCTGATTTTGGTGCCAGGTCGCTCTCACGGACAGCACAGGAAATCCCCCGCGCAGTGTCGGCCAGACCATCGCGACATGTCACTACGCAAAGCGGTATGACAATTCTTTCAGCTGATTTGCCGTTCCTTCGCGTACGCAAGACTTTTTGTCCGGCACGTGTATTCGAAAGCTGGCGCAATGCGCCCACATCGACGTCGATAGGAGCCGACGTCGTCAAGGCATCTCGCAAGCTCGACTACCGCCTCGTGGCGACGGCACGGTCGATCAAGCCGTCGGACGATCCGAATATCCTGACTGTCGCCGACGACATCGGCGATCCAGAAACCGCGCAACGCGTGATTTCTGAAGGCGTCGCGAAGTTCGGCCGGTTCTACGCCGGTGAACAACACCGGCATTTGCATTGGCAATGCCTTTCACGGAAAACACCAAGAAAGACTACGCCACTGTAATGAACGCGAATATGGCTAGTTTATTTAACATCACGCCACTCGCCGTTGCCGAAATGGACAAGCGTTCGAGCGGCCATGTGGTTAGCGTGACCACCACCATCGTGGACGCTGCGATCAGTGGCATCTATTCGGTACTGGCGACCCTGACAAAGGGTAGCCTGAACGCTGCCACGAAGTCGCTGGCAATTGAGTACGCGAAGAAAGGTATTCGCGTGAATGCGGTAACGCCTCGGATCATCAAAACGCGAATGAACCTGCCGGAAGCCCATGAAATGCTTGGTGCCTTCCATCCGATGAGCCGCATGGGGGAGATGAGAGACATCGCCAACGCTATTCTGTTGCTTGATTTGGCGCCGTTCGTCACGCGAGAGATCCTGCATGTCGGCGGCGGTCAGAGTGCAGGTCGTTGAGTGAGGCTTGCGAGACACCCTTTGCAGTTGGCCCGTCGGCGACCAGGTCAGCTGGCAATATTCGCGACCGCCATCTGGATGATCGCGAGGCGCTCAAAGTGAAGAAACAGTCATGCATCTGGCTTCTTCGAACCTGAAATTGACGACGTCAGACTTCGATACTTTATATACCTGACCCTGCAGATATATCTGCACCGGGTATTGCACATCTACAGAAACCCAAAGGAGTGGAAGATTGCAACACGATTCAATTCGACGAAGTGACGCCATGTCAGTGAATCTCAATATCGAAAAGAAGTCCAGAGTATGAAGTTGGCCATCGTTGTGTTCGACGGGGTACTGGCGCTAGACGTTGCGGGACCGATGGATGTTTTCGCCGAGGCGAACAATTTCCTTGACCGGGATCAACAATACGAAATCACCCTTGTTGGCATGCGTTCAGGAAGCGTTCGGTGCTCCAACGGCCTGGAACTCAACGTCGGCAGCGACTACTTGCATTGCAGCGAGCAACCTGACCTGCTCCTCGTTGCAGGCGGCCCAAAGCTCCCCGATCTACGCCCCGCGCCCAGTTTTTCGCAATGGCTCCACGAGAAGGCGACGGGTTGCCAGCGTTTCGGCTCGGTTTGCAATGGTGCTTTCATCCTGGGTCATGCGGGATTACTGGATGACAAAAAGGTGACAGCCCACTGGCATGATGTCGATCGTCTAGCTGATCAGTTTCCACGGGCTTGCGTCCAGCCAGATAAGGTTTTCGTTCGCGACGGTGCTCTGTTCACGTCTGCAGGCGTCACAGCCGGTGTCGACCTCTGTCTTGCGTTAGTGGCGGAGGACTGGGGCCACGAGATGGCGCGAAGCATTGCAAAGCAGCTTGTCCTGTACATCCGTCGTGAGGGGGGGCAGTCGCAATGCAGCCCCTATCTGGCAGTTGCCCCGAAGGAAAAGACCGTCGTCGCGAGGGTACTGCGCTATGTCACTGACCATATCAGTGAGCAGTTCTCCATTGAACAGTTGGCTGACGCCGTGGCGGTAAGTCGGCGAACTTTCTCTCGTATCTTCGCAAAAAACGCATGTGTGACGCCGTCGGCTTTCGTGGAGCAAATGCGGGTTGATTTTTCGCGCAAGGTGCTGGAGGAGACTGACCTACCGTTAAAAACAGTGGCGTTTCGATGTGGATTCCGTAGTGGCAATCACATGCGGGAGATTTTTAAGAGGCGGCTTGATATAACCCCGCAGGAATACCGTCAGCGCGTTCGGTCGAGCAGGCTTGCAGAGCCACCACGAGACGAGTCGTATGATTCATCGCCATCTGCTCGTGCGCGCAACGTCCTCATCGCCCCTGGGTCTCATTGAATAGGACCGCAATAGTGTCCGATCGGGCAGCGATCGAGCAAAAGCGCTAACGCGGGCAGCTGTCGTTGCTCTTCCCGAACTATAGGTGGTCAATGAGCGTAGATAGCGGGACATTAGGCTGAAGCATCTCGACAGGGGCGCCGAAAAGCTCTGCGGTTCGGCGATTGGCAATGGTCACCGTCGCGGCGCTGTCGATGGTGCACAGCCCGTGTGGCATATAGGCCAACGCCGCATCGAATTGGGCCGCAAGTTCTGCGTGCCTTTGTTCGGCTGTCATCAGGGCAACAACGCATCGCATAGTGGCGCCTGACCACCGACGTCATCGCGGCAACATACAGGCAAAGCGGTGGCACCAGAATCCACATTGCGCTACGGGACGCGAGCAGCCCGCCCAGCCCAATAGGAATCGCCCCCAGACAAATCTGCGCGATCGCCAGGCGGGACAAGGCCGCATTTCTTGACGCTATTCCGCCTAGAATCCCAGCCGTCACCATGACGGCGAGCGCCGTCAGTTCGCCGTCATGGGACAGGATGCAGCCCATCGTACCGAGGCCAAACAGCAGGCAGGCCAGTAGCGATGGCGGCACGTATCGGACAGCCCATGGACCTGGGTGAACCGCATCCGTGCGGCTCCGCACGATGTAAGCACGAGCAATCCCGAGCCGTGTTAGCAGGAGGCCAATATCCGTCACGAGCCATAGCGCGGCCCACGCCTGATGCAGACGGATCACGGCTACGAGCGCAATGAAACTGCTTGCGCCTCCCGACATGACGAGCGGCCGTATGTTTTCAACCAGTGTCGACAGCAGTGATGAACGAACGGCGACCGTGACGTCGCCGTTGTTCGGTGCCGGCGTCGCAAGAATCGAATCGAGAATGAATGTCTTGCCGGGCATGATATGACCGCATCTGAAATTTTTTGCCAGGCCGCGTCGCGTGACGACTGCTCCCTGTGTTTGGGGAGAAAGCAGTGTTTTACCGGGCGCTCAATGCCATTTTTTTTGTTAGAGAGCGTTGAACCGAGGAGCGCCCGCTTTAGCCGGCTCGTCTCCCGTTTTCGCGTTGACTATAAACACCTGGTGGGCAACTCCGTTGATCCAAGTCAAAGGCATAAAAAGGGACATGAAGCGCAGGATCGCGCTACGTCAATTCCGTGACACTACGTTCGCCGTTACGACTGCGACGTGCGCGATGCCTGCATGGCCGATCATGGCGAGCAGATTCGCGACAGCACCGAATGGTTGGCTTTGATCGGAACGCAGATTCACCACGGTCCGGTCATCCCTCGCCGCAATGCGCCTGAGCGTGGGCTCCAGCTGGTCCGCGGCGATGTCGCGGCCGTCGATCCTGAGCTTGCCGTGTGCGTCGAGGCTGACTGTCACTGCGTGATCTCGCACTTCGGGCGCGCTGGCTGCAACCTTTGGCAGAACGATATGCAGCGTTCTGGTCAACATCGGAGCCATGACCAGCAGAATCACGACGAGGACCAGCATGACGTCGACAAGAGGCGTGATGTTGATTTCAGCGAGCGGTTGGTCCGTGTCTTTTGCGTTCGAACGGGAAATCATGTGAGTACCTCCGCCCGATGAGCGCCTGCCACCGCGCGAAAACCGTTGCGTTGTGCAACGTTGACGAGATCCGCAGCGTAGTCCTCGAGATCGGCAATCGAGATGTGAACGCGGCGCACAAAGAGGTTATAGGCCAGTGCTGCGGGGATGGCGACGGCGATCCCGATTCCCGTCGCAGTCAGTGCTTGCCCGACCGGGCCGGCGACCCCTTCGATCCCGCTCGCGCTGCCCACAGCGACTGCGTGCAGTGCATGGATAATGCCGAACACAGTGCCGAACAGGCCGATAAACGGCGCGCTACTGGCAATCGATGCAAGCAGCGTCAAGCCGCGCTCAAGTGCGCGCCTTTCTCTCTGGATCTGCTGGTTCAGGAAGCGATCGAGCAGTTCGTGGCGGTCCCAGGCCACGAATTCCGCATTGGCCACTGCCGTCTCCGCTGGGGCGGTGCGCGACCATGCGGCGAAGCCGGCGCGCGCCACGCGCGCCTTCGGACACTCCGAAGCGTGTGACGGGCTGCCTGGTATGCCCGACGGATCGCGCTCGGCGGCACTCCAGAAAAGCGCTGTGAAGCGCCGGTTCTCCGAAGCAAGATGCCAGTACGCGCAGCCTTTGTATAAAATCAGCCACCAGGTCAGTAACGAACAGGCTGCGAGCAAGCAAAGCGAAGCGTCGACAATGAGCTGAGTGGCGAAGTCAGAGATGTTCATAGTCAGGTTCCAAGTTTGAATTCGATGGGTACCTGGACCCATCCATCGACCGGCTGAGCGCCACGGCGAGCCGGCGCAAAGCGCCAGTTGGTGACGGCTTCGAGTGCGGCGTCATCGAGCGACTCGTGGCCGCTCGACGACGCGAGTCCGACGTGGTCTGGCCGGCCGCTAGCCAGCACGTGAACCTTAAGCATGACGGTGCCTTGCCAGCCGCGTTGTTGAGCCACCCCGGGGTAGATCGGCGCAGGATTGCGCAGGTAAGCAGCGCCGAAGCTGGGTTCAGTGAGCGGCTCGGACGTCGGTTGGGACTCCGGTGATGTCGAGGTCGATGTATTGCGTGGTTCGGGACCGGCGTCTGTGGCTATCGGTGGTGGAGTCGTAGCGGCGGGCGCAGGCCGCGACTTCAATGGGTTGCTCGGCGCGATCTTCGCGAGCGGTTTCGATGGCGCAGCCTGAGTAGTGTTTCTCGGGGTAGCCATGTCTCTTGCGCGGAGTGTCAAGGTCGAAGGCGGTGACACGCGTGATGTCATAGCCGACGGCAGGTGGGCGGCACGGTTTGCGGATAGCGTTGAAATCGCAGCCGGTGGCGGCGCGGCAGCCCCAACGTCGAATTGCAGGTCGAGCACATGCGGCGCCGTGTATTCCTGCTTTTCCACCGACATACGCCAAACCTGGAGCGCCACCGTGCAATGGACGGCAAGCACGACTAGCGCAACGGCATGCGCGCGCGCTCCCCGGAGGTCGTTGAAAGCGCCCGTGGTGTACGGCGGCAGTCGGCACGCTGCAATGCGCGCCGGCGGGTTTGCCGCCGCGCATTGCAGGCTACGCGGCCTGCGTCGCGCCGCGTTTGCACCTTTCAGCGCTGAAGTAATCATGCGTGCCACCCCCAGATTCTGATTGCCATTCGGATCGCAACATGCGTGCCGGTCGTGAGGACGCGCGTGCGCCGTTTGTTTAGATCGGGCGCGCTCCGAGGGTCTGTCTTAGGTGCCCCCGTTTGGAGCACTGCCTGTACCAAATCGACACAGGGGTCACGTGAGCGAAGACAAACGCGGTACAGCGTTCGACATGGCATCGCATTGCGTCGATGTCCGGCATCGATGTTGCTTTGAAGTGGGTACATCGGAAACCGCAATCAAAGAACACACCGCGTACGGCCATGAAGCCGATGCGCGTCACGACGGAGGAGACACATGAAGTCGCATCGCGACGGTTGGCGGCGCACGCGCATCGCCGCCGCCATAGCGGGCATGCTTGCTATGGCCCACGGTACTTGCGCAGTGGCACCTGCGCAAAACTCGCACTCTGTGATCTCCCAGGACAGTTATGGATTTGCACTGCAATTGAGCGTTACCGGCAAAGTCGCGGGGATGGAGAACCAGTTGACGGCCGGTCTCAGCGGCGATTTTGCGAACACCGGCTTCGCCTAGTACACGCAGAATGCTCAGTTTGCCTCAGATCGCCAGACAGTCGGGACCAGCGGCTTCAATCTGGAAACCGATGCATCGACCCGTAACAGCAATCTCGGTGTGTTCGTCACCGACACGCTTTCGTTAACTCGCACGATTGCGCTGACGGCCTCCGCGCGCTACAACCACGCTAGCGTCGACATCGAGGATCGCAGCGGCATGCAGCCGTTGTTGAATGGCTCGCACAGTTTTTCGCGGATCAATCCTGCGCTAGGCATCACCTATAACCCGGTGCCCTGATTGACCGCTTATGCTAACTACAGCGAGGGCACGCGTACGCCGACCGCTATCGAGCTGGCCTGCGCCGACCCGGCTGCGCCCTGTTCGCTGCCGAACGATTTTATTGCCGACCCTGCTTTAAAGCCAGTCGTATCGCGCGCGTTTGAGACGGGCGCCCGCGGAACGCTATCGTCGGCAATTCACTGGAGCGCGGCATTGTTCCGCACCGATCTTCACGATGACATTGTGTTTGTCAGCAGTAATGGGGCAGCGACCTCGACCGGATACTTCCAGAACGTCGGCACTACAAGACGGCAAGGATTCGAAATCAACGCACGTACGCAGACAGGTCCGCTTACTGTGAACGCAGGCTATACCTATCTGCGCGCAACCTGTCAAAGCAGCTTTGTCGAGCAAAGCGCGAGCCACTCGAGCGCTACCGCCCAAGGCAACATTACGATGCACCCGGGCGACCGTATTCCTGGCATTCCGGAAAACACACTGAAGTTGCGTCTGGATTATGCGGCTACCGCGAAATGGAGTGTAGGAGCAAACATACTCTATCGCAGCTCGATATTCGCCCGTGGTGACGAGAACAATCAGGACAGTAATGGGCGTATCGCGGGCTATGCGATCGTCGATCTAGATACGACCTATTGCAGCTATTCGCGCATGTGAACAATCTGTTCGACAACGCTACGCCGACTTCGGCATCCTCGGGCAGAATTTTTTCAATGGCCCCGGCCATTCGTTCTCGCCCGATCCGGTGACTAACGAACAGTTTCTCGGTGTGGGTGCGCCGCGTGGCGTATGGGTTGGATTGCGCTATGCGTGGAAGTAAAGCGGAGACGCGCGCTGCGGCGTATATAAGCCGCTTGTCCGGAGCGGGTCCCACACCGCTCCAGATCCGTACGTAGCGGGTTAGAAGAAACCCAGCGGCTGCTCGCTATAGCTGACGAGCAGATTCTTGGTTTGCTGATAGTGGTCGAGCATCATCTTGTGGGTTTCGCGACCAATACCGGACTGCTTGTAGCCACCGAATGCCGCATGCGCTGGATAGGCGTGATAGCAATTCGTCCATACGCGGCCTGCCTGGATTTCCCGGCCGAAGCGATAGGCACGTGTCCCGTCGCGAGTCCATACACCGGCGCCCAGACCGTACAGTGTATCGTTGGCAATTTCGAGCGCTTCCTCTTCGTTCTTGAATGTCGTCACTGACACCACCGGACCGAAGATTTCTTCCTGGAAGATACGCATTTTGTTGTGGCCACGGAAAACAGTTGGCTTCACGTAGTAGCCTTTGCTCAGTTCGCCGCCGAGCGTATTGCGTTCACCGCCGATCAGACACTCAGCGCCTTCCTGCTTGCCGAGATCGACGTACGAAAGGATTTTTTCGAGCTGTTCCGCCGAAGCCTGGGCGCCGATCATTGTCTTCGTGTCGAGCGGATGCCCCTGCCTGATTGCGGCGACGCGCTTCAGGGCACGCTCCATGAAGCGGTCGTAGATTTTCTCGTCGATCAGTACACGCGATGGGCACGTGCACACTTCACCCTGATTTAACGCAAACATCGCGAAACCTTCGAGCGCTTTGTCGAAGTAGCCGTCGTCGCGATCCATCACATCGGCGAAGAAAATGTTCGGGCTCTTGCCACCGAGTTCGAGCGTCACGGGAATGATGTTCTGGCTCGCGTACTGCATGATCAGACGGCCCGTGGATGTCTCACCCGTGAAGGCAATCTTCGCGATGCGCTTGCTCGACGCGAGCGGCTTGCCGGCTTCGAGGCCAAAACCGTTGACTACGTTCAGCACACCTGGCGGCAGCAGGTCCTGGATCAGTTCCATCAACACCAGGATCGACGCAGGTGTTTGCTCGGCTGGTTTGAGCACGATGCAGTTTCCCGCGGCCAGCGCGGGCGCGATCTTCCACACCGCCATCAGAATCGGGAAGTTCCACGGAATGATCTGGCCGACCACACCGAGCGGCTCGTGGAAATGATAAGCCACGGTATCGGCATCGATCTCGGAGAGTGTCCCTTCCTGTGAGCGAATGCAACCGGCGAAATAGCGGAAGTGGTCGATCGCGAGCGGGATGTCGGCGGCGAGCGTTTCGCGGATCGGCTTGCCATTGTCGATCGATTCGGCGAACGCGATGCGCGAGAGGTTCTGCTCCATGCGGTCTGCAATACGGTTCAGGATCGTCGCGCGCACGGCTGGCGCCGTATCGGCCCAGGCTTTGCGGGCGCGATGGGCGGCGTCGAGGGCAAGTTCGATATCTTCTTCTGTCGAGCGTGGGATCGACGTGAAGGCTTCGCCGGTGATGGGCGATACATTGTCGAAGTATTCGCCGTGTACCGGCGGAATCCATTGGCCGCCAATGAAATTGGCGTACTGCCGCGCGTACGGAAATTCGACGTCGAGAAACTGCATATCTGCGTGGTTCATGCCTGACTCCTCCAATGATTGTGTGACTGGTGTCGATGGAGACCGCCCGCGTTGGCTCGACGTATCTGCCGTGCTGACACCCTTCATCGTGTGGGGCATTCAGCGAGAAGCGTGCCATTCGGTCCTGTTTGCGTCGCGGCAGGCGTCAGGCGAACTCAGATGCCGACCACCACGCACGACGCATACGTCGCCGCGAGTGGATCGCCTCCACGTGCCGCTTGCTACGTCCGTGTGGCAACTGTCATTTTTAGCAACACTTCCTCGCTCGACTGCGCCAGCGTGCAACACCGGTTGTCACTCCGCGATGACCGCGCAATCGCATAGCAGCGCCCGTCCTTATGATCCGCGACGGCTCGCGGCAACACCACTGCCAATGGCACGCGACTTGCCTTGAATGGTCAGCAGCCAGTCTGCATTCACTAGACGATGGCGCCGCCGCACGGCCTCGCGTCGACAACTCAATAGGAGACAAGGATGAAAGCACGTTTAACTTCGGCGACGCGGCCTAAGGCGCTTGTGATGGGTGTGGCCGCCGCCGTCAGTCTGATACTGGGGTCGGTCGCAGTAGCCGACGACTATCCCGCCGTCACCTACGAACGTTTGACGGATGCACAGAGCGACCCCGGTTGGCTTACGTATTACCGCACCTATAACGGTCAGGCGCATTCACCGCTCAAGCAGATCGACGCTGCTAACGTCAAGAACCTCAAACAGGTGTGGAGCTACAAGTTTCCGGCGGATCTGCAGCAGGGTTTCGAAGCGACTCCGATTGTAAATGGCCGCTACCTGTTCGTCACCACGCCGAAGGACAACGTGTATGCATTCGACGCCGCAACCGGCAAGCAACTCTGGAAATTCGAACCCAAGCTCGGCGCTGAATCATTCAAGACGGCGTGTTGTGACGTGATTAACCGCGGCGTAGCGTTGTACGGCAAGAACGTTTACGTTGCGATGCTGAGCGGCGACGTCGTCGCGCTCGACGCAAAGACAGGTGCGCTTGTCTGGCGCAAGCAGATGTTCGAGCCGGGGTTGGGTTACGCGTTCTCGCTTGCGCCTCTCGCGCTCGACGGTGCGTTGGTGGTGGGCAGTGCGGGCGGAGAGTACGGCGCGCGCGGCTTCATCGCTGCATTGAATCCCGACGATGGCAACGTGATCTGGAAGCGCTTTACGGTACCCGCGGCTGGCGAGAAGGGAGGCGATTCATGGCCGAACGGCATGCAGGAACATGGCGGTGCGCCGGCCTGGCTGACGGGCACCTATGACGCCGCATCGAAAACGCTTTACTGGGGCGTTGGCAACCCAGGGCCGTGGCTTGCCGATCTGCGGCCAGGAGACAACCTGTATTCCGACTCGCTGCTCGCACTCGACCCCAAGACCGGCAATCTCAAATGGCATTACCAGTACACGAAACATGACACATGGGACTACGACGGCGTCAATACGCCGGTGCTTGCCACGATCAAGTACCAGGACAAAGATTACGACGCCATTATCCATGCGGACCGTAACGGCTTTTTCCACGCGATTGATCGCACGAACGGCAAGCTGATCTACGCGAAACCCTTTGTCACTGCATCGTCGGTCACCGGCTATACGGCGGATGGCTCGCCGATCCAGGATGCGTCGAAATATCCGAAGGCCGGCACGACGATCGAAACCTGTCCGAGTTTCCTCGGGGGCAAGAACTGGTGGTCGGTTTCATACGACCCGGACAAGCATCTCGCGATCGTTCCTGCTTTGCACGCGTGCATGTCGCTCTCCGGCAAATCGGTGAACTACATGGAGGGCCTGCCGTACCTTGGCGAAGGGTTCGAGATCAAACCGGAGCCGGGCAGCAAGGGTTATGGAGAGCTCCAGGCGATCGACGTCAACACCGGCAAGAAAGTCTGGAGTCACTGGAGCAAACTGCCGTGGAATGGTGGCGTAGCGACCACTGCGGGTGGCCTCGCCTTTAGCGGTTCGCTCGACGGCCACCTGTATGCATTCGATGAGGCGACCGGCAAAGTGTTGTGGCAGAGCCCGAAACTGGCCAGCGGGATCGTTGCTCAACCGTCGGTATTCGAAGTCGACGGCCAGGAGTATGTCGCCATTCTTGCCGGTTACGGCGGTGCTAACCCGATTTGGGGTGGGCCGATGGCGAAAGCTGCGGAGAAGGTCCCACGCGGCGGCACGCTGTATGTGTTTGCGCTCAACCACGCCTGATGTTCACCAGGCTGCCACGACGGTTTGCCCAGCGTGACATTTGCGCAGGCCGTCCAGCCGCGGTGGCCTGGTCTTTCCCGGAAGCAGGATTATGAAAACTCGACTCAATTCGTTCGCTCTCGCCGGTATGCTGCTGGCTACGGGCACAATCACGCCAGGTCTCGCTAACGCGGGTGTGCGCGTTTGCACGTTTCCCGGCAGTCCATCGACGGTGCTTGACGAGGCCGTGACGCGCGAAGCCTTTCACACGGCGGGCATTGCATTGTCGCGCGCACCCGGGGGATTCGGCGGGAGTGACGACGACGGCGTATCGCTGAAAGAACTCAACAAGGCGCTTGCGCGTAAATGCGACGTCATCGCCGGCTTTCCGCGCTCGAGCGTCGCCGACGGGTCCGGCAGCAAGCTGACTTTCTCGCGCGGCTATCTGCACTCCGGCTACGTGAGCGTCACCACCGGCGAATCGTCAACGCCGTCCAGCGGCGAGGAGGTCGTCGCGGCAACCTATGCGACCCCCGCGCAGCTTATCGCCGTGCAACAACCTAACGTCAGGCTCGATCTGGAGAACACGGCGGCACTCACTGTCGATGCCCTGGCAAGTGGACACGCGCAACGTGCAATCGTCTGGTATCCGGCTGTGGTGGCATATACGATCAAGCATCCGCAGCAGCACTTCCGGATTACCAGTACGGTTTCACCGTATGAGGACTGGCATCTGGTATTCGCATTTGGCAAGAACGGCGCGGCGTTGCAACCGCGCATCGACGCAGCGCTGGAGAAGATGGCGTCGAACGGCAGGCTTGCGGCGTTGACCCGCAACTGGACACTACCCGGGGCGGCTCAGGCAGCCCGTTCGCCCGCCGCCGAATTTGCCTATCGAGACGGCCCCGGCCGCAGCGATACGATGCGGCGAATGATGCTGGCCGGCAGTCGCGGGTCGCAGCAGGGCCGCCTCATCAAGGTCGATGCAAGCGCAGCGGGCGACGCCCCTGGCTTTGACCGCACGCAGGTGGCGCATGGCAAAACCCTGTACTCGAGTGCGTGCGCCAAGTGCCACGGTCCCGGCCTGCAAGGTTTGAATGCACCTGCGTTGCGCGGTCCTGCCTTTGCACCGGCGGCAAACGCGAAACTGACCATCGGCGGGGTGTACGGATACATGACAAACAATATGCCGGCGGACCGCCCCGGCAAGATGAAACCGCAAGACTACGCTGACATTATGGCGTTCCTGCTGTATTCGAACGGCTATAGCGCCGGCGCCACGAAGCTGACGGACGACAACGCCAAGGCGTCGAAGACGCCGCTCAACGCGGGTACTTCGCAATAATCTCGACAGCTTCAACGGTCTTGATTGGCGCGATAAAAATAGCCCGGTGATTCTCCGTCATTCACGGGAATCACCGGGCTTTCTCGAAGCCTCAAAGCCGCAACATCCTGCGAAATCATCCCAGGCGCAACGAGTTATCCCTGCTGCGGAAAATCAGCGGCTGGACGTGGTCGTCAGGTGCCGGCCGCCGCGCCAGCATCACCACCTGCTCGATTTGCCCATGATGCGCTGACTTCGTGCACACCGGGTCCGTAGCCGCGGCGTCTCCGGTCAGCAGATATGCCTGGCAGCGGCAGCCGCCATGATCGGTTTCGCGCTCGTCGCAGCTCCTGCACGGCTCGCGCATCCAGTCACTACCACGAAACGCATTGAACGCATGACTGTGGTGCCAGATATCCGCCAACGAAGCGTCCTGCACGCGAGGCAGATCCAGACCCGGTAGCGCGCGTGCCGCATGGCATGGCAGCGCGGTGCCGTCCGGTGCGATGCCGAGAAACACTGAACCCCACCCGTTCATGCAGGCCTTCGGCCGGACCTCGAAATAATCGGGGACCACGAACAGAATCCTGCAACGATCGCCGACGCGTTCACGGTACTGATTGACTGTCGCCTCGGCCTCCCGCAATTGTTCGCTGGTCGGCATCAACTGGTCGCGATTGAGCATCGCCCAACCGTAGTACTGTGTGTTCGCCAGTTCGAGATAGTCGGCGCCCATCTCGAGCGCCATGTCGATGATCTGCCCGACATGCGGCAGGTTATAGCGATGCAGCACGCAATTGAGCACCATCGGATAGCCGTGCGCCTTGATCAGGCGAGCTACGCGATGTTTCAACTCGAAGGTCTTCGTACTGGACACGAAATCGTTCAGCTCACGCGTCGAGTCCTGGAAGGAGAGCTGGATATGGTCCAGCCCGGCCTCTTTCAGACGGGCGATGCGTGTCTCGTCGAGCCCGACACCTGAGGTAATCAGATTGGTATAGAAGCCCAAGCCACGCGCGTGCTCGACCAGCGTTTCGAGATCGTCACGCACCAGTGGCTCACCGCCGGAGAAGCCAATCTGCGCTGCGCCCATGCGGCGCGCCTGCGTGATCACATCTCGCCAGGTGTCGGTATCGAGCTCTGCACCGTGACTGGCGAAGTCGACGGGGTTGTAGCAGAACGCGCAGTGCAACGGACAGCGGTAAGTGAGTTCAGCTAGTAACCACAATGGCGGGGAAGGGCGAGTACCTGGAAAGTCGATCGTCGTATCCATGTCAATCCAGCCAGCCGCGTTGCCGCGCATGGTCGATAAAGCGGTATACATCGGCGGCAAGATCTGACGCGCTGAACAGGTCTTCCAGTTCGTCGATGATGTCGTCCAGTTCCCGGGTTCCATCGCAGCGCGCGAGAATTTCGCCTGCACTCGGATTGAGCTTGACCATGCCTTCCGGATACAGCAATACGTAGGCATCCTGCGCATCTTCCCATTGCAGGCGAAACATCGCGCGCAGATGCGGCCTCAGGTTGGCGTAGTGATCAGGGTGTGGGGCGTTCATACCGGGTACGCCTTTTCGATGGCATCGAGCATCGACCAGAGAATGTCTAGCTTGAAGCGCAGGATGTTGAGGGCACGCCGTTGGGCGTCGGGGGTCTTGAAGTGACTGAGCGTGACGTCGAGCCCGTGCTCGACATCGCGCTGGGCAAGCGGAATACGGCTGCGGAAGTACTGCAATCCCTGCGCGTCGATCCATGGATACAGGTCGGGCCAGCCGGCCAGACGTTCCCGGTGAATCTGCGGCGCGAACATCTCCGTGAGCGAAGAGCAGACCGCCTCCTGCCACGGCGCCCGGCGGGCGAAATTGACATAGGCGTCCACTGCGAAGCGCACACCGGGCTGCACGTGCTCAAGCGACCACAATGCCTTGCGCTCGATGCCGACCGCGTCGGCGAGATGCGCCCATGCTTCAATACCGCCGGGGTTGTCGCCGTAGCCGTCGTGGTCGTGCAGCCGCTCGATCCAGAGGCGGCGCGTCTGCCGGTCCTCGCAATTGGACAGAATCGCGGCATCTTTCAGGGGGATGTTGATCTGGTAATAGAAGCGGTTGGCAACCCAGCCGCGAATCTGCTCAGGCGAACACTGGCCGCTGTTCATCCGTAGATTGAACGGATGATGAATATGATAGTGCGCGCCGAGTGCGCGTAGACGCGCTTCGAATTCGTTCGGCGACCAGGGGGAGGCGTGGGTAACAGCGGTAGGCAGCGGGGCGTTCATGGCTATACCTGGAATTGCATTCCGTCGCGTGCCACTTCGATACCGCGTGCGCGTATCACGGCATGCTCGGGGGAATGTGGGTCGAGAATCGGATTGCCAGTCTGGTAACGGGCCCGGTTACAGTTCATACAGTTGCAGTTCCATTGCGGCAGTCCGCCGCCTGCACCCGAACCTGGAATTTTGATCTTCATGAGCCATGCTCCGGGCGCCGCCGCGCACACTGACATGCTGCGATGGGCGGGCGGCGCTTCATCGTTGCTTCAGCGATTGGCGATGTACATCGTGATTTCAAAGCCGAAGCGCAGATCGGTATAGGCGGGGGTGGTCCATTGCATGGTTGTCTCCTGGGATACGACATGTGATTGAGAAACCGCATTGAGGAAGCGGTCATATTGATCAAATGCAAGGTCTATGCCGGGCGTGTCACGTGGTGCGAACGGTACAACCGACGCACGATTGGCGTTTTGCGTCCTGAACGAAAGCGTCGTTGGACACCGACTCACGTTTTGCTGAGGGAAACTGACTAACTAGTCCAGCGCGTGAAACAACGCACTGTTCAGTTCGAGGACACCGCTGTTGCAAATTGGAGCACCTGTGCCGCAGGCGGTCAGACAGCGTCGTCCTCGTTGTCCATACCCTGCGGCGGCAGTTTGCGGTAGATCGTATTGCGCGAGACGCCGAGGGCGCGGGCGGCAGCCGACACGTTGCCGCCATGTTGCGCAACCGCCTTGGCGATGGCGTTGGCGGCGACGTCCTCCAGCCGCCCGCTTGATAGCGGTAAGGTTTCCGTGATGCTCACAGGCGCGGCGGCAGTGCCGCGGACGTCGTCGAAGAAATCGTCGGGCAAATGCTCGCGCCGGAGCTGACCGTCCGCATCGACCATGGCGGCGGCGGTTCGCAGAAGATTGCTGAGCTGGCGAAAATTGCCGGGCCACGCGCATTGCTCGAACAGCGCCATCACCTCGTCTGCGACGCTCAATCGTTGCCCATCCGCGCTTTCGGATGATGCGGATTGCAGCATCTTCTGGATCACGGTGGACAGATCCGTGCGCTCGCGCAGCGGCGGCAATTTCACTACCAGTCCGTTCAGGCGGTAATACAGGTCCTCGCGAAACCGGTTCTGCACGATCATGTCGCGCAGGTCGCGGTGAGTTGCGCAAATGATGGCGATATCGACCGGTATTGACTTCGAGGAACCCAGCGGATTGATGAGGCGCTCCTGCAGCACGCGTAGCAACCGCACTTGCAGCGGATAGGGCATGTCGCCAATCTCGTCGAGAAATAGCGTGCCGCCGTTGGCCTGAAGCAATTTGCCGACGGCGCCTTTGCGCCGCGCACCGCTGAAGGCGCCTTCTTCATAGCCGAACAACTCGGATTCGATCAGCGTTTCCGGTATCGACGCGCAGTTGACCGCAACGAACGCACCCGAGCGGCGCGGCGAGTCGTTGTGGATCGCCTGGGCGAGCAGTTCCTTGCCGGTGCCGGTCTCGCCGGTGATCAGGATCGGGATGTCCTTGCCGATTACCTTGCGGACTTTGGCGATGACCGCCGCGATCTGCGGGTCGCCGGTGTCCAGATAGCTAAGTTTCGACAGGGCGCTTGCGGCTGGGGGAGGGGCCGCCACGCGTTGTGCGGGTCGTGACTCGCGATGCTCCTCCGGCGGCCACGCATCATTGGTGCGCGTGGCACGCCGGAACTCGACGTGCGCGCATACCACCGCGCCGTTGCTCAGGTTCAGCGACAGATGCTGGTCCCGGCTGACGCGCAGACGGTCGATCAGTTGCGCGCTGGTGAGGCCGAATAGCGAGGACAGGGTATGCGCGCGCAAGCTGGTGAGCGGCAATCCCAGTTGAAATTGCGCACTACGATTGGCCGAGAGGAAGCGGCCATCGCAGGTAAACGCAACGATGCCTTCCATCAAGGTGCCGAGAAATTCGGGCCGGCCGTGAAAGGCAATTTGCAGCGTCTCGCGAAAGGTATTGGTAAACAGATGATTCTCGATCATCTGGACGGACATCTTTGCCAGCGCCAGGGTGTGCTGGTGATAGCTGCGATGGTCGCCGGTGACGTCGAGCACGCCGATCAGATCGCCGTAGGGATCGAGAATCGGCACGCTGGAACAGGTGAGAAAGCGATTGGCAGCCAGATAGTGCTGTTCGCCATGCACGACTGTCGGACAACGCTCGGCGAGCGCTGTGCCGATTGCGTTGGTGCCTTGCCGGTCTTCCGCCCAGTTCGCACCTGGACGCAGCGCGACTTTTTCGGCTCGCCGGAGAAAATCGTCGTCGCCGATCGAGTGAAGAATCAGCCCTTCGGCGTCGGTCAGCACAATCATGCTCTGTGTGTTGACGATCTGCTCGTGCAGCGTTTCCATCACAGGCGTCGCATGCGCGCTCAGGATGCGGCTTTGCTCGAGTTTCAATGTGAGTTCGGCCGCCGGCAGCACGTCGTAATCTGGCCGCATCGCGGCGCTCAAGCCGAACGTTTCGGAGCGTTCGTGGGATTTCTGAATCGACGGCGTGAGCCATCCGGCCTCACGAGTCGCCATTGGCGTTACGGCGTGACCGACATCATCGCGCATTGTCTCCTCCTGCTGGTCAGTCCCGGTCGCTTCGCCGGGGTCGTGCGGGTACAACTGTGGGTACAGCAATAAGTAAATCCTGCGCCAGGGGGGCGGTAATCGCGCGCCGGCAGAGCCTCTTCGCCTTCGTGGTTGCGCCGTGGCGGGGCGGTCGATCAACCCCGATTAGCCGTTGCTGCTCACGCGCTGCGAGATTACGCATATTCATCCCGATACGCGTAAGCGGCTTGATTTGAATCAATGCTGGTGAAATGCGCTGCCGCATCCGCGAAACGTCGGGTTCGCGACCAGGTACGCCAGCGACGGCGTGCACGCCATTGATACAAATCAATCCAGGCGCGAGGGGAAACGCAGATGATGAATTTGTGATCGCTTTCAGTGCAGGTAGGGCGCGTATTCGCGTCGCTCCCGGCAGCGCGATTGATTCGCCATCGGGGGCGAATTCGTAATCGACTAACCGGAGAGGGTGGTCATGTACAAAGATATCCTGGTGGCACTTGATGGCAGCAACGCGTCGAAGGATGCGTTAAAGGAAGCTATCCGCATGGCGAAGCTGACCGACGGCGCGATGACGGTGGTGTACGTGCTCGACCGTTTCGCGATGTTTGCCTATTCGGCCAGTTACGACCAGTTTGCGATGGTCGACGCACTACGCGCTGAAGGCGATCGAATCCAGGCGAATGCGTATGAAGAGGCGGCGGAGGGCAACGTGGCGTGCAAGGTCGCTATCGCCGAGACGGACAACATCAGCGAAGACGTCGCCAGCTGCTTGCTGCGTTACGTACAGGGGCACGACGTGGACCTTGTCGTGATGGGCACCCACGGACGTCGCGGAATGCAACGCATGAAGCTAGGCAGCGTCGCTGAGCGGTTCCTTCGGTTCTCGACCTGCCCGGTGCTGCTGGTTCGTGATACGGTCGTTGCAACTTGAGCGCCGCGGTCGCCGGCGCGCTACCGCGCGTCTATGTGCCGAACCTGCGTTCGAACGACGTCTACGTGATCGATTCGGCCACGCTGAAGGTGGTCGACAGGTTTCACGTCGGATTCAGTCCACAGCACGTCGTCCCTGCATGGGATCTGCAGACGCTGTGGGTGGCCAACAACGCCGAAGGCCGCCCCGACGGCAGCCTGACCCCGATCGATCCGAAGACCGGCCATCCCGGCAAGGCGATCATGGTCGACGATCCGTACAACCTGTACTTCACACCGGACGGCAAAGAGGCGATCGTGGTGGCCGAAGCACACGCGCGACTGGACTTTCGCGATGCGCACACGATGGCGCTGAAATCGAGTCTTGAAGCGCCCCAGTGCAAAGGCATCAATCACGCCGATTTCTCGATCGACGGCAAGTACGCGCTCTTTACCTGCGAGTTCGGCGGCAAGCTGGCCAAGATCGATCTCGTCAACCGCAAGGTCGTGGCCTACCTCGAACTCGACCGGAAGGGCATGCCACATGACATCCGCATCGCGCCGGACGGCAAGGTGTTCTATGTCGCCGACATGATGGCCGACGGCGTCTACGTGATCGACGGCGACAGCTTCACCAAGGTTGGCTTCATCAAGACCGGCGTTGGTACGCACGGCCTGTACCCGAGCCGCGACGGCACTCGGCTCTATGTGTCCAACCGTGGCTCCAATCGCGTGCACGGACCGAAACATGGCAAGGGCAGCGTGTCGGTGATCGACTTCGCAACGCGCAAGGTCGTCGCGAACTGGCCGATTCCTGGCGGCGGCAGTCCCGACATGGGTAATGTCAGCGCGGATGGCACGATGCTGTGGCTGTCCGGTCGCTTCGATGACGTTGTGTACGCGATCGAAACGACGACCGGCTCGGTCAAATCCATTCCGGTTGGCGCGGAACCGCACGGGCTTACCGTCTGGCCGCAACCGGGGCGTTATTCACTTGGGCACACCAGAAATATCCGTTGACCAGTAACTGGCAATCGGGCCGCGCCCCCTATCGATCAATGCGGCGCGACGTAGCGGCATTGCGAAAAAATGTGCTATCGGCGCTGCGCGAGCATATCGTCGACGACCGGAACAGCGGCGAGAGTAAGCAGCACGATAGCAAGGGGAATGGTCGCCATAAACCCCAAATGCTTGAAGCCTATGGCGCCTGCCAGGCCGCCCGAGAGGAACGACAATAATAGTGATCCGAGAAGTCGGAGTTTCTGGCGATCTGCACGGACTGCGCCCCCGGTTGTTGCTCCGACGTCTCCAAGGTTCCAGTAAAAAAACTTGCCGAGTTCGATGCCGATATCGGTCACGAGACCGGTGACGTGCGTCGTGCGGATCTCCGCCTTTGAGATCTTTGTGATCATCGCGTTCTGCAGACCCATCACATAGCACAGAAGACAAACGGTCACCGGCACGAAGAGCAGGCGATGGGTCTCGAGATTCGTGCCGATCAGGCCAAAGCAGAGGAGCAGCGTAGCCTCGAGCATCAACGGCATCGCATAGAGGCTGTGCATTTGCCGGCGACGCCCCCAGTTGATCAGAATTGCAGAGGTGGCGGCTCCGAAAAGGAATGACAACAGCGAACTCAATCCCGCAACGACTGCATTGATTTCGCCGAGCGTGAGGTTGTCAGCGAGTGACGACACAATGCCGGACATGTGAGATGTGTACTGTCCCACCGCGAGGAATCCGCCGGCGTTGGCCGCACCGGCGACGAAGGCTAGCGATCGTCCGAGGCGGAGATTCGCCGCGTCGCTGCGCTCAGGTTTCGTGAATCCTCGAAGATAGTTGATTGGCATGCCAATTTTTATCCGTGTGAGCGGCGGCACGCCGGCCGCCGCCTGTTTCAGGCCCCGCGCAGTCCCTCGGTGACCGTCACGGTCACATCGATTTCCTGAACGACGGTTCCCACCGGCAGCACCGTGCGTCCGTGTGCCTCGTTAATGATTTCCGCCGCGGACAGATAGAACGCCAGCAGCGCCGTCACCAGGCCGAGGTAACCTCCGGCATGGTGCAGCCATTCAAGGCCGGTCCATTCGCTCGCCGCAAGCACGAAGAAAGTCACCCACAAAGATAGAAACACCAGTTGCAACGCGCGCGGCGCACGCCATGTGGCGACCCACATATAAAGCGTGAACACGCCCCACAGGAACAGATACCACCCGATGAACGCCGCAGGCACAGTACCGTGCAGGAACAGCACGAAGAGGGCGAACGACCACCAGAACGCACCATAGCTCAGAAAGGCCGTCGCGCCAAATGTATTGCCGCGCGGTATTTCCATGAGTCCGGCTAGCATCTGCGCTGTGCCGCCATAAGCGAAAGCGACGACGAGCACCATACCCATCGCAGTGCCGCTGAACCAGCCGGCATTAATCATACTGAGCAGCCAGGTCGTCAGGGCAAAACCGGCCAGGCCGAGTGCAGCCGGATTAGGGGCTTTGATATTCATGATGAATTCCTCATTCAGAAAGAGGTAGAGGTCGATTGCGTGGCCGTCCTTAAGACAGGCGCCACGCATCGGCCACAACAGGATCAAGCGTCTGAACGCCGGAGCGCCAACGAGGCGCACCGCCGGACCGTTCAGATCGAATCGGCGAACTGTGAAATCACGGCGGGGTTTTCGACGGTCGACGTGTCTTGTGTAATCGATTCGCCTTTCGCGACTGAGCGCAACAAGCGGCGCACGACCTTGCCGGAGCGCGTCTTGGGCATGGCGTCGCCGAACCGGATGTCCTTCGGTTTCGCGATCGGACCGATTTCCTTGGCGACCCAGACGCGCAATTCGTCCGCTATGCGCTTAGCCTCAGCACCGGTTGGCCGCGCCGTTTTCAAAACGACGAAGGCGACGATGGCCTCACCGAACATTTCATCCGGACGCCCGACGACTGCAGCTTCGGCGACGAGCGGATTGGCCGCCAGTGCCGATTCGATTTCCATCGTGCCCATCCGGTGTCCGGACACGTTCAGGACGTCATCAATACGACCTGTGATCGTGAAGTAGCCCGTGTCCCGGTCACGAATCGCGCCGTCGCCGGCGAGGTACAGCTTGCCGCCGAGTTCCTCGGGGTAGTAACCGTTGCGAAAGCGCTCAGGATTGCCCCAGATCGTGCGGATCATCGAAGGCCACGGCTTGCGGATGACGAGCACGCCGCCTTGACCGTTGGCCACTTCATGGCCGGTTTCGTCGACGATCGCTGCGTCGATGCCCGGCATCGGCAGCGTGCACGATCCCGGCACGAGCGGGGTGGCGCCCGGCAGCGGCGAGATCATGTGACCGCCCGTTTCCGTTTGCCAGAACGTGTCGAGCACGGGACAGCGGCCGCCGCCGACATGTTCGGCATACCAGTTCCATGCGCTGGGGTTGATCGGTTCGCCGACAGTGCCGAGAATGCGCAGGCTGCTCAGGTCGAAACTGCCTGGATGCACGGCGGCGTTGGCGTCGGCGCTTTTGATGAGAGACCGGATGGCGGTCGGCGCCGTGTAGAAGATGCTGACCTTGTGGCGCTGGATCATGTCCCAGAAGCGGCCCGCATTCGGATAGGTGGGGACGCCCTCGAAGATCACCTGGGTTGCGCCGACTGCGGTAGGGCCATAGCAGATGTACGTGTGACCGGTGATCCAGCCAATGTCGGCGGTACACCAGAAGACATCGGCCGGCTTGATGTCGAACGTCCATTTCATCGTTACGGCGGCCCACAGCAGATAGCCGCCGGTGCTGTGCTGCACGCCTTTGGGCGCGCCGGTCGACCCGGACGTGTACAGCACGAACAGCGGGTGTTCCGCACTGACCCATTCCGGTTCGCAGGTATCGGGTTGGTCCTGTTCGAGTTCATGCAGCCATGCGTCGCGTCCTGCGATCCAGGGAATCCGGCCGCCGGTACGGCGATAGATGACGACCGTTTTAACGGCTTCGGTGCCGCCCATCGCAAGGGCTTCGTCGACGATAGTCTTGAGCGGCAGGGTCTTGCCGCCGCGCACCTGTTCGTCGGCGGTAATCACGGCCACCGCGCCGACATCGACCATCCGTTCATGCAGCGATTTCGCGGAGAAGCCGCCGAACACGACGGAGTGCGGCGCGCCGATGCGCGCACACGCCAGCATGGCGGCGACGCCTTCCACGGACATCGGCATGTAGATCACTACCCGGTCGCCTTTTTTCACGCCGCGCGCGCGCAGCGCGTTGGCGAGTCTGCACACGCGGTGATAGAGCGCCTGATACGTGATGTGCGTGACTTTGCCGTCGTCTGCCTCGAACACGATAGCGGTTCTGTCGGCAAGACCGTTGGTGAGGTTGCGATCGAGGCAGTTGTATGAAGCGTTCAACTCACCGTCTTCAAACCATTGGTAGAAGGGCGCGTTGGTTTCGTTCAGCACCTTCGTGAATGGTCGGCGCCACTCGATATGCTCTCTCGCAAGACGCGCCCAGAACGCGGGATAGTCGCGTTCGGCCTCGGCCACGAGTGCATGGTAAGCCTCCATGCCGTCGATGGTTGCGTGCCTGAGCGCTGGGATCTGCGGCGCCGTGGAATTGGGTTGATTAAGTTCGACGGTAGACATGCATAGTCTCCTCATAGGGTTATGGCGGGGACCACGCATCGACAGCGTGGTCACTTGAGATGGCTCTTGATGGCCATGATGCGTACACCGATGCGTCTGGGGAGGCTGGCGCGAGAACGGCGACGGCTGCCAGCCAGATACGACGGAACGGGGGCCGGTGATGATTCAGCGTGGGTGTGTGTAAGAACTATGACGGTCTGGCCGACGATGCACTTGATTCACATCAAGAGGTGAGCTGCACCGAGTGCCGTTTCCTTTCTGCTGATGGATTAACCCTCAACGTTGCAAGGCGCTTGCATCACCTACACGTGATGCGGAGCTTCCAGACCTTGATGCAAATCAATCGCAATACTTCGATTGGGTCGATGATGAATGTGTCATTGACGGCTCGCGAACTGCCACGTCGATCTAAAACGACGTGCGTTGAGCCGAGAGGGAGGAATCATGGTCCGGACAGAATCCAGAATCATCGTTGCGACCGTTGCCGTCTTTATCGCGTTAGCAGGCCTCGCGGGATTAATCCGTGGGTTGTTGTTCGATAGCACGGACTTCATTCGTTTCGGCGCGGCCGGGCTTGTTGCCGGCGTTGCCTGTTTCGTCCTGCTGCTTAACCTTTCAGCGGGCGACGATTCCTAGCACGCCGCCGGGAGGCGTGCGGCGGGTTTCGTCATCCTCACCCAAGCGATCATGCAGGGCATCCTCAGACTCGCATTCAAGCTGTAGATCATGGTCGACTGAAGCCAGTTTCAACTCGCGCGGATCGCTTCAGGTTTTGGCCGTGCCGCACGCCGGGGTCGGCGTATTCGACGCCGCCGCGCGCACATCTGGTTCGAGTCGCAAAGCGCCCCAGCCGAGCGGCGCAAACACGTGACCGCCTGCGAGTTCGACCTGCCCCACAAATGAATCGAGTGTGACGCCTGCCATGATGTGAATCGGTGCATTGCTGACAAAACTTTGCGTACGCAGCCATGGCACCTCGCCGCGATTGATTTCGTTGACGCTGCGTTCCTTGTCGTCGTAGCCGCGATCGGGCGTGTAGAGCGGGCCATCGAAAGCGACGGTCAGGATCTGCTCGGGACTGTCGGTATAAGGGGCTGCGGCGTGCTGTTGATAAGGCACGCGTTCCCAGCCGTCGCCCCATTGTTGGTCGAGCGGCAAACGCGTGAAATAGGCCCATGGCGCGCGTACGAAGCAGAGTCCGTACGCATGACGTACGCCGTCCAGATCAGCGTTCATTCCCACGGTAGCTCCTCGTCCGGTTGGTCGTGTTGACAACGCTTAAGGGGTGTCGTCGGCGGCGAATATACCGTCTTCGGGTTCGGTGTTCTCGTTGTCGATACATTGCACGTGCCAGTGGCCCGTCATCAGCGATCTGCCGCCGTCGGCGCACCATTGTGCGTGTCCGGTTTCACCCTCGAATGGTCCAGACGCGGTGTTCAGATCGAGTCCTTCGAGGACGCAGCGGGGTGTGGAATCGTGCGGCCCACAGATTAGCGTGTTGCCGCAATCGACGTGCAAGGCGCCCCATTCGGGTAAATCGAGCCCCATATGACCCTCGCGCGACCATTGGCGTTTTTCATTGTCGAGCCACAGGATGGCGAATGCCATTGGATTGACACGATCGAATGTGTCGAGGTGGAGGGTGAGGCGCATGAGGTTCTCCGAACATGCCACATGAACATGGGCAAACGATCTGGGCCGCTATTGACTTAAAACCCACTGGATTAACGTGTGAGCATCTCCGGGCGTCAACGGGCCACCGCGATCGGCCGGCAGCGGCATGGCCATGTCACCCCAGTGGGCCTTGCCGCCGAGCCGCAGCTTGTGCTCAAGCATCACGCTGGCGTTTGGCACGCCGCGATAGCGTTCCGCGATCTGCTGAAACGAAGGCGCGAGAAATGGCGCATCACGGGTATGGCAGAACATGCAATGCTGTTGATCGACTAGCGCTGTCGGCTCTGACTGGGCAAGCGCTGCGCCGCTTGCTGCCAGCAACAGCGCAAGTGTGCTTGCGGTGAGATAGTGCAGGGGCGGGGCATTCACAATACGCACTCCAGGACAGGTTCTGAGATCAGTGTAGAGTCGCCGTCGCCGTTGCGATTGACTCATATCAAGCCGATGTTTCGCGTTGCGTTCGAGCGTCCGCCACGGTCAGTTACTTTCCTCGGGGTTCGCAACATTGAAATGACCTACCGTCTGAGCGAGCACGGCGACGCTGTCGCGCGGCAAGCGCATTTCAACGGCGAGTGCGCTGCGGTTCAGCCAACCACGGGCCGCGACCGCCAACCCGGCGCTCGCGCAGAAAAGGTAGACGTTTTGCACGATCGCCCCAGCGCTGGCGGATGCAAACGGTTCACGCTGCGATGCGGCGATTTCGTGCATTCGTGCGAGATCGGCTACGTATACGAGATCAAGCGGCGCATCGCCCACAAAGTCCTGATAGCCGGTCAGGCCCCGCACATCACTGGCGACGACCAGATCGAGGCAATGCTGGTGCGGATCATATCGGTAGAGCCCGCACGAGAGCGCGGCGTCAATCGCGATTTCATGCAGGCCCAATACTGAAGGCGCAGTTCGTCCGTCTTCCGGCTCCCGGTTATTGCCGTCGGCTGCCCATAGCAAATTACTGAGCGTCGTGTCGTCAAGCGCGGTTGAAGCGAACCGGCGCGTCGTTCGGCGTCTCCCGAACGTTTCCATGATCGGCATGCCACCGGTGCGTTGGGGTGCGGGCAGTGCGATCCGCTGCGGCGCTACGGCGGTTACCGGGTGTGGGCACGCAGAATCGCGCAGCGTGGTACCTGGTCTGAACAGATGTTGCATGACAGCCTCGTACGAGCCAGGCGAAATTAGGTTTTGCAGGCCAGGACGGTGAATGCACAAACCCCATGGTGCGCTGCTGCCATATTCGATGATTGATTCAAATCAACCGCCTTTGTCATGCACTCAGACTTTCGCTTTCCGGCGCCCAGCCAAAGATGCCACTTGACGTTGCGTTCGATACCCATTGTTATCCGATCGAACAGGCAACGCTTCGTTTGCTCGACGAAGTAGAGGCGGCATGCCGGTCATGCTCCACAGCGGCTACTTCCGTTGCTGCGAGCGAAGCGGCGTCAGAGGGTCGCTTCGTTCCTACGACACGATTTCGGCAAGCGGTCGCCGCGGCGAATGAGGCATTTGGCGGCCGCGGCCGATACGCAGCAGCAATTGCGGTACGCCGTCCAGATTCAGGGCGGCACGCAATGTGTCACGCAGTGAAGCCACTTCGATCGGCTGATTGAGATAGGACGCCGTGATGCCCTCGTCCGCGGTGATAAGCAATACCCGTTCAAGCGCCTGACCTGCCGCCAGCCACGCTGCGGCATCGTCCGCTCCGGTGGCGATACACAGCAGTAACGGCGAGCCGGTGACCAGCGTGTGATGGGCGGCTGCCATGCCGCCGCCCAGGTCGAACGTGCGAATCACGGAACCTACCAGGGGCACCGCGAGATCGAGTAGGGCGCGCATGCCCGGCGACAACGCTGGCATGCCATCCTGGCTGCGTTTCGGATGGATCCAGCTCGCGAGTTCGCGCCTGAAGCGCGGATTCTTGAATTGCGCGTGATCGGCTTCAGTGATCAACGTGGCGAGGCGCTCGCGGATGGCCGCGTTTCCGACGCAGACAATGTCGGCACCCTCGGCGGCGCCGGCTTCCTCGAGCCGCAACTGAAGCTCGACAGGGACGGGTTCGTCAGCGAAGGTTTCACGGGTCGTGACGCGCCGCGGCATGGCGTCGAATAGTGCCCGCATCCGGTCCGCGCATAGCGTGACGCGGTCACCGTCGACAATGAAATGCCACGGTTGCGTATTATGGTTGGATGGCGCCAGCACCGCGTATCGCAGTGCAAACCGCAGTTTTTCTTCGATGCCGGCATTCGGGTCGAATTGATGTTCGTCGATGGACCAGGCGCTGTTCTGGGGAAGTGCGTTCATTTAGGGTCTCCTCCTTTTCGTCTGGCGCTACACACGCGCGAGGCCTTCGAGGTCGAGAATCCTGATCTGTTTGCCGTGCGTATCGACAAGGCCGTCCTTCTGAAATTTCGAAAACATGCGGCTGACGGTTTCGAGTTTCATCCCAAGATAGCTGCCGATCTCCTCCCGTGTCATGCGCAGATTGAACGTGGCCGGGGAGTAGCCGCGTGTTTTGAGCCTTCCTGACAGGTTCAGCAGGAATGCGGCGACCCGCTGCTCGGCGGACATCGTGCCGAGCAGCATCATCAGTGTCGCCTCGCGAACGATCTCACCGCCCATCAGGCGATGGACGTGCTGTTGCACGACCTTCACCTCGCGGCACATGACTTCGAGCAAATGGAACGGGATGATGCAGACGTTGCTGTCCTCGATGGCGATCGCGTCGCAGCTGTGTTTGCCTGAACATACGCCGTCGAGGCCGAGTGAATCGCCGGCCAGATGAAAACCGGTGACCTGTTCGCGACCGTCGCGATGCATGACGACGGTCTTGAACGAACCGGCGCGGACCGCATAGATACTCTGGAACGAATCGTTGGCGCGGTATAGCGATTCACCCTGTTTGATGGTGCGCGAAACGCACATCAGCGACTCCATGCGCTCCAGTTCGGCCGGCGTCAAGCCTTGTGGCATGCAGATCGAGAGCATCGAGCAGGTCGAGCAGCGCGTGGCGGGGCGGGCCGGTACTGACGGCGCGAGCGGGGAATGGCCTGACGCCGGCAGTGGGACGCGCTGCAGCGGCATGATTTCACTGTATTCGGCGACGTCAGACATGGTGTGCTCCTGTGTAGTTGAGGCCACGTGCGCTGTGCTCGTGGGCAATCCGCTTGATCGTGTTGCATGCAAGATCGAATTCACTCGTCTTGTCGAAGAAGTACCGAGCGCCGGCCGCGAGGCACGCCTGCCTGAAGGCCGCGCTCGAATGATTCGTCAGTACGATCGTGATTACCGGCGACGTGCTGCGCGCGATGCTCTGCAGCAGTTCCATGCCGGTGCCGCCGGTCAGGCGAAAATCCGCGACCACGACATCGGTTCCGGTGGCGTCGATACCGGCGAGCGCGGCATCGGATTCTTCGGCTTCGCCGACAATCTCGACGCCGTCGATGGCGCCGAAGCGGGCCGCCATCCGTTGTCTGATCGGGATCGTGTCTTCCACGAGGAAAACGCGCAGTGTTTGCTGGGACGGGCTGGAGTTCATGGCTCGAAGTATCGGCCGCGCTGTCTCAATTAAAAATCGGCGGCGAACGAACTTCAGGTAGGCGAGCGCGAAGACGTGTAGGGGATTTCCTACACACGGTAAATGCGGAAGTAGATGTAGCCGCGTGAGCGACGAATTGATGTGACGATTGGCGCTAACCCGACGGCCTGCGCGCCGTCCCGGATACCGATCTAGATTTCGTCGTCTTCTCCGAGCAGCTTGTGGCGCAGCGCGTAACGCACCAGCGCGGCTTCGTGCGGCATCTGCATTTTTTCGAGGATGCGCGTTTTGTAGGTGCTCACCGTCTTGCTGCTGACACACAACTCCGCAGCGATTTCGGTCAGGGTCTGGCCCGTGGCGATGCGGCGGAACACATCGAATTCACGGTCGGACAGGCGTTGATGCGGCAATGTATCGGCAGGCTCGTTCAGGCTCTGCGCAAATCGCTCGGCCATCGCGAGGCTCACGTAAACACCTCCGGATGCGACTTTGGTGACGGCGGAGACCAGCTCGGCGCTGGCACTTTCCTTGGTTAGATACCCTGATGCGCCCGCCTTGAAAGCGCGTACCGCGTACTGCTGCTCCGCGTGCATGGTGAGCACGAGGATCCGCAGTGCCGGCTTTTCCTCCTTGATCTGCTTGATCAGTTCGACGCCGTTTCTGCCCGGCATCGACAGATCGAGTACGAGCACGTCGGCAGCGTTCGAGCGGGTCAGCGCGATCGTGCTGATGCCATCATTGGCCTCGCCGACCACTTCGAAGCCACTCGCGTTTTGCAGGATATGCCGCAGGCCATCGCGTACGAGGGCATGGTCGTCGGCTATCAGCACTCGAATCATGTTTGCATCTCCTGCTGTTGCACCGCCGTGACCGGAAAGGTGACGGTCAGCGCAAAGCCGTTGCCATTGGAACTGTGGATGTCGACCGTGCCGCCCAGCATATGTGCACGTTCGCGGATACCGAGCAGGCCAAATGATTTCTCGGCGGAGGTGGGCGAGCGGTTCGCGCCGTGACCGTTATCCGCGATTTGCAACACGCAAGCACCTCCTTCGATGCGCACAGTCAGCGTGACGAGCGTCGCTTCCGCATGCCGGGCGACATTGGTCAACGCCTCCTGGACGATACGAAATATCGTCGTCGCGCCATTTGGCGTAAAGCTGGTGTCGCCGACTTCGATCCGGCGCTCCACATCGATGCCGTAGCGGTTTGTAAAGTCATTGGCGAGCCATTCGATCGCAGGAATCAGACCGAGATCGTCGAGCATGACCGGGCGCAGATCGGCAGCGATCCGGCGCACTGACGCGACCGTCGCATCGATCAACCGGCGCATCCCACGCAGTTGCTGCAGCAGGCGCGGTTCAGCAGTGGTTTCGAGCTCCTGTTCGACCGACGAAATGTCCATCTTGAGGGCAGTCAATTGCTGCCCAAGGTCGTCGTGCAGCTCGCGTGCGATGCGGGTTTTTTCTTCCTCGCGAACCTTCTGCAGATTCGCCGAGAGCTCGCGTAGTTCCTCGCGCGATTGCCGCTGCGCATTTTCCGCTTTTACCCGCTCAGTGATGTCGCGCAGCATAACTGTGTACAGCTTGCCATCGCCATCGCGGATCTGTGAGATCGACGCTTCAATAGGAAACTCTTCGCCGTTGCTCCGTAAGCCGAACAGCACGCGTTGCTTGCCCATCTGGCGGTCGGAAACGCCGGTTACGCCGAACTGTTCGACATGCCGCGCGTGTCCCGCGCGAAAGCGCTCTGGAATGAAGCGCGACAGGGAGGCGCCGACCGCTTCCATTGCGGTGCATCCGAAAACCTGCTCGGCCATTGGATTGAAAATGACGATGTTCTGCCGTTCGTCGACGGTAATGATGGCTTCCATCGACGAGCGAATGATCCCCATCATGCGTGCCTCGTTCAGGGTCGACTGGCTGCGCGCCTTGCTCGTCGCTATCGATCCGCCGCCGCGTTCGTTAGCAATCAGGAAAGCCATGGCACTGAGCAGGCACGCTGCCGCAACGCCGGCTATCAGCACCGCGGTTTCTGCGAATTCGTCCTCGGCTCGCAGATAGCGGCCGCTCGCGGTGTACGACAGCGTGATCGGTGCGCCGCCGACGCGCAAGGTATCGGTTTTACGGAAGACAGGACCCGTCTCCATCAGGTCATCGTCCGCTGCGGCGGACGAATAACGCAGCGTAGCAGGGGTTCCGCTAAATACCTGCAAATCAATGCGCCGTTGCCGGGCGAGGGCGTTGTCGAATACACGGCTGGTGTCGAGCGCCGCTATCAGCAGCCGTTTGATGCCCGCGCGGCGCGCTTGTGGGGTCGACGGCAATCCGGTGTCCGAATACACTGGAAAATAGACGTAGAGACGAGGGTGAGGGCTCGAGCCGGTATCGCCGAACGGCGCTGCGTCCGCGTCGAGCGCGCTTGCTCCTGTATCGATGGCGTGTAGCAACGCCGCCCGGCTCGCGGGAGCGCTAGCCAGGTCGTAGCCGACAGGCATCGCATCGACGGCGGCCGGCGCCATCTGGATCACCGGCGCGACCGGTTGTGGCGCGGCGGCTGGTCCGGCAGCGTTAGCGGCGCCGCCCGTCAGGCGGGCGATAGCCGCGGCGTCAACATCGGCATAGCCAAGTGAGCGCACCACCGACGACGCTTCGTCCAGATCGAGTTGTGCGACATATCGGCGCCAGGCGTCGGCATCGGCCGCCGGCGCGACTGAGAGCATGCCGCGCGCGCCGCGCAGCAGTGATTCGCCGGAGGCGAACTCGCGCTGCAGATCAGCGGTGATATGCACTGTATTCTGTTCAAAGCGGCTGTTGGCGGCGCGCAATGAGTGCTCGCCGACCCAGCGCCATGCACCGAGCGCGGTCACAATAACGACAGCGAATGTGACCGTCGCGGCAAGCATGGGACGCCGCTCAGGCGGGACAACCCGCGTGGATAAAGGCGATTTTCTAGCGAATGGCGTGCTACCGCGAGAGGGCATGTGCGCCTCATTGGATGGTAGGCAATCCGCCGCGCTGACTGATGGCGCAAGCGCGGCGCGGATCGGGAAAAATCACGGTGATTTTTGTTAACTGCGGCCTGCCGGAACAACGTATGCGTCGCCCATTGTGCGCGGTTTGCACGGATCGTGCCAGTATGCAGTCACCTCGCGATGGGAGCCGTGCCGGGGGCCGAGGCGCCAAAAAAAGAAGCGCCCTGAAAACCGGGCGCTTTAATTTGTGCGAGGGCTTTTTTCGCGCAATTCCTGAATTGCCAGATCAGTGCGACATCAGCACCGGCACGGTCATCGACTGAAGCATGGTCCGTGTGACGCCGCCGAGCAGCCGTTCCTGCACGCGCGTATGCCCATATGCACCCATCACCACTAGATCGATATGATGATCGGCCAGCATGTTCAACAGCAGCGCACCCGTGGGGACCCCGGCCACCTTGGGCGCGGCCGCGAATCCCGCCTGGATGTCGTGCCGTTCAAGCCAGGCGGCGACGTCGATGCCGGCTGAGGCTTCACTGTCCGGGTGACGCTGCAGGGTCATCACGGTGACGAATTTCGCGCGTTTGATCAGCGGCAAGGCGTCGGCCATCGCCCGGGCGCTCTCTCGGCTGCCGTCCCACGCGATCAGCACGTTTTCGGCAAACGAACGGACGGCCCCGGCATAGGGCAGCACAATGGCAGGGCGGCCCGAGCTCATCAACACGTCCTCGACAAAGTGGCGTGCGATATAGGATGAGGGATCGTCGGGATCATCCTGACCGAGGATCAGGTGGTCGGCGTGGCGTGCGTGCAAGACCGCTGCTTCCACCGCCGGCCCGCCCGGCGCCCGCCATTCCACACCGCGCCCGGCCCGTTCGGCCGCCGCCAGAAAGCGCGCCTGCACGTCTTTAAGATTGGCCTCGTGTTGCGCTTCGCGAATCGCGACCAGTGCGCGTTCGCCGTGGAGAAACATCGGCTGCGTCAGATCCTGACAAACCACATACAGGCCGATCAGATGCGCGTTGTGCCGGCCGGCCAGTTCAAGTGCGAACTCGATCCTCGCGGTGCTATGGATGCTGTCGTCGAGATGCACCAGCAGGGTTTTGCAGGTCATGACGGCTCCCTGATCGGTTCAGCTACATGGGCGTCGCTTGCCACAGGTTTGGCGCTGTGTGCCGAGATCATCAGCACCGCACACTGCGCGATGCGCAGGAAACGTTCTGCGACACTGCCAAGCACCAGCCTTTGGAAACCCCGCCGTCCATGCGTGCCCATGACCACCAGGTCGGCCTTGAAATCGCTTGCCGCGTGCAGTATGCAATGGGCGATGTCGTCGCCCGCCAGGTCGGTTTCGGCGATGCGTGGCGTGCCCTCCACACCGGCCCGCTTCATGCTCGCCACTGCGTCCTCGATCACCTGCGCGCCTTCCTCGAGCAGCGCCGTGCGGACGTAGGAAGGGTCGTAACCGGGTACGTCGTATGACATCAACGGGACGTCTACGACAAACAGGGGTTGTAATTTTGCGCCGGAATCGCGCGCGAGTTGCAAGGCTGCGTCCAGGGCGCGTCCGGACGCTTCACTGCCGTCGACGGCAACCAGAATCTGTTGATACATGGTGAATTCTCTCCTGAATGGAACTGACTCGACGTTCCGGTTCATCAATGCGACATCAGTACCGGCACGGTCATTGATCTAAGGATCGTGCGGGTCGCGCCGCCCATCACCAGTTCCTGCCAGCGGGCGTGTCCGTAAGCACCCGTCACGAGCAGATCCGCGCCGATCGCGGATACCTGTGACAACAGCGCGTCCCCGATCGAGGCATCGCGGCCGACCTCAATATCCTTGACCTCGACGTTCACGCCGTGCCGCGCGATGAGCGTGGCGATATCCGCGCCCGGAATGCGCACGCGCGGCTCGCTCCGCTCGCCGTTGACGGTGACGACCGTGGTGGTCTTCGCCGCGCGCATGAACGGCAGTGCATCGTGTACCGCGCGGGTGGCTTCGCGGCTACCGTCCCAGGCGACCATCAGGTGCGCGCCGGATGACGTGACGTTGCTGGCGTACGGCACCAGCAACACCGGCCGGCCTGCGGACATGATCAGGTTTTCAGGGAAAAAATCGCCGACGTACGATTCCGGATCGTGCGGGTCGTCCTGGCTGGCAATGATCAGGTCTGCGCACCGGCCGCGCTGCGGCACGGCGAGGCTAGCCGGGGCGTCGACAGCGATCCACTCGCCGGCAACTCCCGCACGGCTCAATTCCGCACGAAAGAGCCGTTCGAGCGCGCCGCGGCGTTCCGCGCGCAACTGTTCGTGCGCACCGTAGTATTCGGCGGTTCCGGCCATAACGTAGAGCGAGCGCGGATCGGGCGTGAACACGGCAAACACGCCGGTCAGATGGGCGCCGAACTGCTTGGCGAGCCGCAGGGCGAATTCGAGCCTGGGGTGCGCGCGCTCACTTGTATCCAGGTGAACGACGATGGTCTTGTAAGTCATTGCAGTGCTCCAGAAGTGGGTGAGTGGCGCTTGAACGCGTGATCTGAGTCTAGGAGCCGGGTCGTTGCCGGCGTTGATCAAGATCAACGGCGCGGTAGCGCGTGATACTTCATCCGGACGGGAATGCGACGCCCAGCCAGATAGGCGGCGAGATAGCGGACGCTCGATTCGAGCGCCGCATTAACCGGTTCGATCACGGGTTACCCGATCGCCAAACGTTGTTTACGCGCACACGACGCGCGTACCTGCCGTGCCGTTTGCCATCGCCTCGATGTGATCGAGCGAGCCGATGACTGCCGGCCGGCCAGTGCGCGAGACGAACTCGCACGCCGCCTCGACCTTCGGCCCCATTGAGCCGGCCGGGAAAGACATCGAGCGCGATCTGGTCAGTGAGCCCGTCGAAACGGGTGTACTTCTCGTCGATGCGCTGCGCCTCGATTACGCGCAGTTTCTGGAGCTGGAGATGTTCAGCCGCTTCGGTGGGCTGACGGATGCGCATGTCGCCGGCAAGATAGCCCGCGGGGAACGTATCCGTGCGTTGATCGCGCAGCCGCGCTTCAGCGCGCTAAGCACGCTAAGCACGCTCGAAGAGATCGCTCTAATTGTCAGCATTGGCGGAAGGGGTGTTCGATTCAGTGCCGAGCGAAATTGTCGTGCAAGTGCGAACGCAACTGGCCGGACCTCTGGCGAGCCAGCGCCTGCAAAGCCAGATCGCGGCGGGCTTTTCGCGGTCCTCGCGCATGCCATTGAGCGCCGACGTTCAAGCGGTGCTGGTTGCTGCAGTTAGCGAACTGGTGCAGCAGTTCGCGCCAGCAGCCGCTAGCGGCACGGCAAGCAGCGCGAACACGCCATGAGCGGAAAACTCGCCGAAATCGAGGCACGCGTGCGCGCGATGCTGGCCGCGCGCGCCAATGTGAAGGAGACCCTTGCCGACCTTACGCAACGCTACCGGCAGGTTCGTCAGGACGAGATCACGGCCGATATCGTGGAGCTCGCGGCGGGTGCCGGGGCCGGCGTTTGAATAGTTCTGGAAGGGAAGCAAAGGCGATCGGACTGTCTAAGACGGCAGCAGCATCAGGACAGCGGCCACGCCCATCACCAGCGTAGCGATCGAGCCGAGAACGACGAGCGGCCGGCTGGCGGTGAACGCGCCCATGACCGACTTTCTGGACACGAGGATCAGAATCACGACCATCAACGGCACGGCCACGACGCCGTTGATGACCGCGCTCCAGAACAAAGCCTTCATCGGACTGATCGGCGAATACTGGATGGCGAGTGCCGCCAGCACGCTGACGGCGATGATGGCGTAGAAACCGCGTGCATCTCGGACCTTACGCTCCAGACCTTCGCGCCATCCCATCGCCTCGGAGAGCGCATAAGCGCCGGAGCCGGCGAGCACCGGCACGCCGATCAGGCCGACACCGAGGATACCCAGCGCAAAAAGGATGTAGGCAAAATTACCGGCAAGCGGCCGCAGCGCGCTCGCGGCTTGCGCTGCGGTGGTGATGTCGGTCACACCGGCCACATGCAGCGTGACAGCGGTCGCCAGAATGATGAAAAAAGCCGTGACGTCCGAATAGAACATGCCGGTCCAGGTGTCCCAGCGAATGCGGCGAAGCTCTGTGGGCGCCGCGCCCGCGTCATTCACTAGCGCGGCGCTGCCGCCATGCGCCTGCATCTCCTCGACCTCTTCGGACGCCTGCCAGAAAAAGAGGTAAGGGCTGATCGTCGTGCCGAACACGCCAACGATCACCGCCGCCGCGTTGGCGTTCAGCGTAAGGTGCGGCCATAGCGTGCGCAGCGCGACTTCGCTCCACGGCACGTGAACCGTGAATAGCACGGCGGCATAGGCGAGCAGCGAGAAGGTCAGCCACTTTAGAAAGAAGACATACCGGTGGTAGGGGACGAATACCTGCAACAGCAGTGTTCCGGACACGAAGCAGGCCGTCATCAGATGGCGGTCGATGCCGCTCACGAGTTCCGCGACTTCACCCATGGCGGCGACGTCGGCAGCGATATTCAGGACATTGGCGACGAGCAGCAACAACACGACACCCTGAAGCACGACCGGCGGAAATGCGCTCTTGATGTTGGCGGCGAGTCCTTTTCCGGTTACCCGGCCAAGGTTCGCGCACATCGCCTGGACGGCTGCCATCAACGGGAAGGCGAGCGGCATCGTCCAGAGCATGTTCAGGCCGAACTGCGCGCCTGCCTGCGAATAGGTGGCGATGCCGCTCGGATCGTCATCGGCGACACCGGTGATGAGACCCGGACCGACGCGTGCCAGCGGATGCTCCTTCAGACGCCCAAGAAGCGCACGAAGGCCTTTGATTTGCGGCGATCCGTCGATGTCCACTGCATGACCTCGCTGAAAGACGTTGACGCGGTTTTCTTCGAGAGCGGCGCACCTGGGCCACACGATGCTAGCGGGAAGCAGGGTAGCGAACGCTAGCGATCACGCAACGCTGAAAACGCCTTGTACACGATTCGCGGATCGTGCTGGCCTTTGTAGACGTCTGGCGCGGCAAGATCGAGTCCGAGTAACGCGTACACCGCGTTCTGCGCTGAACGAACCGAGTATTCGACGGTGAAGACAACATCGTCGGGCAGCTCGCAGAACTGCCCCGTGAACGCAAGATTTTGCCAGCCGTCAGGGCTCACATGCGGCCGGTCGCCCTGGCTGCGTGGCATGAACTGGCTCGTGATGAACGGCATCAGGCAGGGAATGCAGTTGGCGTGTTCGAGAATGCGCGCTGCGTCTGCTTCGATCCGCAAATGACCAAGAATTTCGATCAGAATTTCGCGGCCGGTGCATGCCGACATGGGCTTCCCGACGAAATCGCCGGGCTGGTCGACCCGCAATCCGTAGCCCCACAGCACCTGCACGTCCGCAGGCTGACCGATGAAATGCGGCTGATGCGGCAAAACGATGGACGCGAGCCAACTTGACTCGGGAAAGGTAATCAGGCCGCCTTCACCCGGCATATTGCCGGTCAGGTCGCGGATCCGCCGAAACAGCGCCGGGTCGCGCAAGGTGACCGTGAACGACAGCCACTTCGACGCGTCGATATGATCCGCGAAAACGGACGGGTGACCGAATTCGGGCCGGCCCGCGGCGATCGTCTTCCACAAGGGCCAGGCGCCCGTGCTGTCGACGGTAGTCAAAGGCGCGGGGTGATCCATACTGCCCAGGCTGGAGCCGGCGGTCATCGATCCTAGTGTGACGATGACCTTGTCTGCTGTCGCGACCGGTATCTCGAGGCGCTGATGCGCGGTTTCACAGACAATGCCGCGGACGCGGTTCTCCGCGCCGCTTTCGTCGAACAGCAGATCGGTCACCTGAGTGTTCGGCCGGAACGCAATGCCATGCTCGTCCAGCCAGCGGCGCAGTGGCAGGATCATCGAATCGTACTGGTTGTAGACCGTGCGCATGATGCCGTGCAACTGGTTGAATCCGGAGCACATATGGGCGAAGCGCAGGAGATAGCGCCGGAACTCGACCGCGCTATGCCACGGCTGGAACGCGAACGTCGTACACCACATCAACCAGAAATTGGTTTCGAAGAAAGACACATCGAAATGATCGGAAATGCGGCTGTTGCCGAGCATCACTTCTGGTTCGATCGACAGGCGGCCCAGCGTCAGCAGGTCATGTTCATCCAGCCCGTAAGAGGGCGTGTCTTCGCGTTTTCCGTTTCTGACGAGCCGCGACCTGGACGAGGTGCTGATGGTTTCGTTCCATTCGAATATTTCCTGCGTGACGCTTTTGCTGCCGTCCAGCGCCGGTATCGATGAGAAAAGATCATAGGTGCGCAAATACTTGCTTTCGAGCATGCGGCCGCCGCGCACGATGTAGCCGCTTTCCGCCGAACCCGAGCCGTCGAGGCTACCGCCAGGTTTGTCGAGCGCTTCCAGAATCGTGATGTCGCAACCGCGTACGTGCCCATCGCGGATAAGGAAGGCCGCCGCCGCTAATGAAGCGATGCCGCCACCGACGAGGTAGAACTTGCCGTCCTCTGCATCGTAGCTATCAACTTCAGCGGTGAGGGACCGTTCGGGAATCGGGTCAGAGTTTTGCACGTCGATGTTCCTTTTCATGTTCGTCGCCAACCGAATGTCGCGGGCTGCCCGAATGTGCACACCGGACATCGATCCAACATACCCGCGGCGCCGGCGATCGGATTGAGTTGGATCAAGCAGCGGTCATCAGGGCGTGCCCGATTGCCTTACATCGCGCGACCTGGTTCGCGTGCTGCTGGCGTTTGCAGGCTGTGTGTCGGCACATCTCGAAACCTTATGATCCGTATCAAAGTCCGCCGGGGCCGAACTCATACGCTGGAGCAGCAGGTGGCGTTTTTCCGATTACCGAAGCGGCGATGTCATGAACGGGGGCCGGACGGGATTGGCGTCGCAATTGAGCGTTGTAACCTCGGAGGCGTTGGCGAGATGAACGATGGTTTTCGCGTAGCCGGCTTGGGTGGTGTCGATCCGCATGACGACGCACGGTCGGTGCGCACATGGCGGTGGTTGCAGTGGATCCTGTTTGGCTCCAGCCTGCTCGCCATTCCCGCCTTTTATCTCGAACTGGCCGTTGACTCGCCCATGCTTCATCAGATGGGCCGGGCGTTATACGTATGCATGGTGGCCGGCTTCGCCGTTTCGCTGGCCTGGATGGTGCATCTGAGCCGCAAACGAGCGTGGTTTGCGCTCGCCGTCGATCTCGGCGCCGTGGCCGTCATCTTCAATGCGTACCGTGCAGGTATCCGCGCCCGCGTAAATGGCAATCCGCACTTCGTTTGCGTGGGCATGCCTCGCCACGTTTGTCAGCGCTTCCTGCACGATGCGGAAAATCGCGGTGGAGGCAGATTCCGTGAGTGTGGCATCGTCAACGTGAACCTGAACGGTGGTCTTCACGTCGTAGCGATGCGTGAAGTCGTCAGCAAGCCACTCAAGCGCAGCGGCCAGACCGAGGTCGTCCAGCATCGGCGGGCGCAAGTTGGAGGCGATCCGCCACAGCGATGCCATCATGGTGTCGATCTGCCGTTGCAGGTCGCCCGTTGCGGCGAGCGCGGCAGGGCTCTCGTTGCTGGCTGTCAGTTGTCCTTCCAACGCCGCAATGCCCATTTTTAGCGCCGTGAGTTGCTGGCCCAGATCGTCGTGTAATTCGCGGGCGATGCGTTTTTGCTCGTCTTCGCGCGTACTCTGAATCTGCGCGGATAGCTCGATGGCATGCTCGAGTTCGGCAAGCCGCACGCGTTCGGTCATATCGCGCGTGACCTTGGCAAAGCCGAGTAACGCGCCGGACGGGTCATAGACTGCGGTGATCGTGACGTCCGCCCAGAAACGCGATCCGTCCTGGCGTACGCGCCAGCCCTGATCTTCCGCCCTGCCGCGCGCCGCAGCAAGGGTCAGTTCACGGCCCGGCTTGTCCGCGGCGACGTCTTCCGGCGTATAGAAGAGCGAAAAATGGCGCCTGACGATTTCGTCGGCGGAATACCCTTTGATCTTGCGGGCGCCGTTGTTCCCGCTCGCTACACGGCCCGCCGGACCGAGCATGAAAATCGCGTAATCCTGTACAGCATCGATCAGTAACTGATAGCGATCCTCCACTAGGACGTCGGAGTCGTTTGGCGTGCCAGTTTTGCGCTTCGCATCGTTCGATTCGAAATCCACCGGCATCTCCAGACGAACGTTGTAAGTCACCGATGACCGGCGGGACAGCGTAGCCCTGCTAGCTTACGCTGTTTGCCGTTTGCCAGCCGAAGGCTCGGAACATGTGGCAGCCCGGTGTGCAGCTAGCAATGCGTTGACACAAGTCAATTGTCACGCGCCGTTCGCGCCGATCATTCAATCATGCCGTCAGGCATACGTGGCTATCGGGGCGACCTGATTGCGAAGAGTTGCAAGCCCGACCGGCCGCGCACATCCGACGAACTAAACTGAAGTTCCGCAAAGAAGCCGTGGAATCAACAGCGCCGCCGGACATTGCCGGCAACGATGTACCGCCGATCTTCCTGTAGTCGCGAAAGAGGCCGGCCTCACCAGAGAAATCGCGGCATGTCTGGGAGAACAGAGATGGGTGTCGGCATGCAAATCGTGTATCTCGGCTTTGCCGGGACGTCGCAGATCGAGGGCGAGGCGGCTACCCAACTGGTGCGCCTCGAACGGTTCAGCAGGTCTATCGCGGGTTGTCACCTGGCGATCGAGGCCATTCGTGAACGGTCGGGAGTTGCCGGAGCCAGCGCGCCCGCTGCCGGGATTCGCCATCCGGTTTTCGACGCACGGCTTGACCTGATCATGCGTAACGGAGAACTCGTCCCGATCGAGCATTGCCTGAATGCCGATCCGAACATAGCGGTCCGGACCGCATTCGATGTCGCTGAGCGGAAACTCGACCGACGCCCGGGTTAATCACGGCGTCAGGAAAGCTTGTGTCCGTTGCGGCGCTATGCCTGTCTTTCCTGTCGCCTCAATGAGGAGGGGAGTCATGTACGCAAATATTCTGGTGGCGGTGGACGGCAGTGAAGCGTCGAAGTATGCGGTGAACGAAGCCATCCGGATCGCCAGGCTGTCGGGCGGCAAGCTGACGGCGGTCCATGTGCTGGACCAGTCGGCGGCGTTCACGTTCGCGGGTGCCTGCGATCCGCATCTGCTGACCGACACGGCGCGGCAGGTCGGACGCGGGTTCCTCGACAAGGCTTGCGCAAAGATGCAGGAGCTCGCTGTGACGGGTGATTCCGAGATCATCGAGACGCAAGGTATCGGCGAGGACGTTGCTACTTGCCTCGCTCGCTGCGCCGATCAGCTCCGCGCCGACCTTGTCGTGATGGGCACGCATGGGCGGCGCGGCATGCGACGCATGGTGATCGGCAGTGTCGCGGAGCGTTTCGTACGGCAGTCGACGTGTCCCGTGTTGCTGATCAGGGAGACCTGGACCGGTGCCTGAATGTCGTTCTGGCAGGCGTGGTAGCCGTTCACTTTCAACATGTGCCGCGGAGCGCCGCACGCTTGATACACATCAATCGGTCTCTGGGAGCGTCGCGTAGATTGAATGAACTTCAACGCAAGGAGAACACCATGTCGGCTAAGCGAGTCGCCTTTGTCACCGGCGGAATGGGCGGGCTCGGCGCCGCCATCAGTCGGCGCTTGCATGATGCCGGCATGGTCGTTGCCATGTCGCATTCCGAGCGCAACGATCACGTTGCCACCTGGCTCATGCATGAACGCGACGCGGGACGTCGCTTTCAGGCATACGAGGCGGACGTGACCGACTTCGACTCATGCGCGCATTGCGCCGAACGTGTGCTCAACGAGTTTGGCACGATCGATGTTCTTATCAACAATGCAGGTATCACGCGCGATTCGACCTTCGCCAAGATGAACAAGGACGATTGGGACGCGGTGCTGCGCACCGATCTCGATTCGCTATTCAATATGACCAAGCCATTGCTAAAGGGAATGGTCGAGCAACGGTTCGGACGTGTCGTCAATATCGGTTCGGTGAACGGCGCTCGCGGCGCATTCGGTCAGACCAATTATGCGGCGGCCAAGGCTGGCATTCACGGCTTCACGATGTCGCTTGCGCTAGAGGTCGCGAAACATGGAGTGACGGTCAATACGGTGTCGCCCGGCTATCTGGCGACTGCGATGATCGCCACGATTCCCACGGACGTCATGGACACAAAAATATTGCCGCAAATTCCAGTTGGCCGACTCGGCCAGCCCGATGAGATCGCGGCGCTCGTCGCGTTTCTCTGTTCGGACGACGCGGCTTTCGTCACGGGTGCAGATTTCGCGATCAACGGCGGCATGCATATGCGATGACTGTGGAAATCCGCACGATGATGCGATTGGGAGACACCATCGGCACATGCAGCATTCGCTCTCTTAAAGTCTGTCATACAGCATGCTCGTTTCGATTAACGGAGGCAGTACGTGAAAGCGCTTGTGTATCACGGTCCCGGCAAGAAATCACTCGATGAACGGCCCGTTCCGCAGCTCGTTGCGCCTACCGATGCCATCATCAAGATGACACGCACGACGATTTGCGGCACCGATCTGCACATTCTGAAAGGCGATGTGCCGACCTGCGAGCCGGGGCGCGTACTCGGCCATGAGGGAGTCGGAGTCGTGCAGCAGGTCGGCTCGGCGGTCTCGTCGTTCAAGCCGGGCGATCGGGTGTTGATCTCGTGCATTTCGTCGTGCGGCAAATGCGATTATTGCCGGCGGGGCATGTATTCACACTGCACTACCGGCGGCTGGATTCTCGGTAACAGGATCGATGGCACTCAGGCCGAATATGTGCGTATTCCGCACGCCGACACCAGCCTGTACCCGATTCCCGCCGGTGCCGACGAAGAGGCACTGGTGATGCTGTCGGACATCCTTCCAACCGGTTTCGAGTGTGGTGTTCTGAATGGCAAGGTGCAGCCTGGCAGCACGGTGGCGATCGTCGGGGCGGGACCGATCGGCCTTGCAGCGTTGCTGACCGCCCAGTTCTATTCGCCCGCACAGATTGTGATGATCGATCGTGATCCGAACCGTCTTGAAGTCGCGCGCCGCTTCGGCGCGACTGCATGTATCGACATTGGCCGCGCCGATCCGGTTTCCGAAGTGATGAAGCTGACGGAGCAGACGGGGGTCGATTGTGCGATCGAGGCGGTTGGCATACCCGCAACGTTCGAGCTGTGCGAGGCGATAGTCGCATCCGGCGGCGTGATCGCGAATGTCGGCGTGCACGGCGTCAAGGCCGATCTGCACCTCGAAACGCTGTGGGATCGCAACATCGCAATTACGACGCGCCTCGTCGATACCGTCAGCACGCCGATGCTGCTAAAGACCGTTCGGGCCGGCCGCATCGATCCGGCGAAACTCATTACACACCGCTTCCAGCTCGAGGATGTCGCCAGCGCGTACGACACGTTCAGCCGCGCGGCCGAGACGCATGCGCTGAAGGTCATCATTGAGTTCGCCTAGGCCGCGTCGCTTCGGTGCCGCGTCACGCCGGCGGCTGCACGCAGAGGCGCGGCCGTATTTTTAGAAGCCTTTGCAACCCATCAAGGAGCAGGCAATGAAGTCGGACACGGAGTTGAAACGGCAGGTCGAGGACGAACTCGTCTGGGATCCGGCAGTTGATATCACGGATATCGGGGTTGAAGTGCGTGACCGTGTGGTGACGCTGTCCGGGCACCCAACCAGCTACGCTGAGAAACTCGCGGCGGAAAAGGCTGCACAACGGGTGGCCGGCGTGAAAGCGGTCGTGGTAGAGATGGACATCCGCTTGCAGCATGCGGACGTACGGACCGATGAGGACATCGCCAATGCCGTTCGTACCATTTTGCGCTGGACCGTCGGTCTGTATGAAGACGTTGTCAAGGTTCAGGTGGAGAAGGGCTGGGTGACGTTGAGCGGCGAGGTGGATTGTGCCTATCACAGCCATGTCGCCACGCGGACCGTTTCGCACATGCGTGGTGTGACGGGCGTGTCGAACATGATGCGTATCGGCGGTGACGCCGCCGCGCAGGATATCGGCAAGCAGATTAGCGAGGCGCTCCAGCGTCATGCCGAACGCGAGGCAAAACACATCACTATCAAGGTACATGAAGGCACGGTAACGCTGACGGGTAAGGTCGATTCCCTCGCCGAGCGGTCGGCCGTGCGCGGGGCGGCATGGTCGGCGCCGGGGGTGCATGCGGTCGTCGACGATCTGACGGTTGGCTAACTTGCCGCAAGGGGCCAGGCGCGCCTCGTTAGGGCGGCTTGGGCTTCGCGCGGCCGGGCAAACAGGAGTGACTCATGGCACTTTCGGGTAACGTCTGCGACAGCGATTGGTCGGTGTCGGCGGTTGCACATCGGGTAGACGGCGGCTTCGACTGCGTGATCCAGCTTAGCCACAATACGCCTGAGGGCGTTTTCAAACACGCGTTCACACACAGCAGAATTTTCCCGTCCGAGTGTGACGCGGTGCTCGCCGGGTTGCGCGAAGGCATGGTCTGGGTGCAGCTCAAGATGTCGAAGACGCTATCGGTTTAGCCGCGTGAATGATCCATGTCAAATGGCAGGACCGCTTCCGCGCATAACCTGAATACACACGAAGCCAGATCGCCTGTCGAATGTCACGGCGCCTCGCGCCTACGATATGGCAAGCGACTGCACTACCTGCCAGCGCAGTGTAGCGACGATCTGGCCTCGTCGGGAAATCAGGAACGAGACCGTTCAGGAGACTAGCCATGCGTGCATCCGATGTAATGACCAGCAACGTGATATCCGTCATGCCTGACATGACCGTGCGCGAAGTTGCCAGAATTTTTGTCGATAAACGAATCAGCGGCGCGCCGGTTATAGATGCGGGAGGGCGCGTCGCAGGCATGATCAGCGAAGGCGATCTGCTGCGCCGGGTAGAACTCGGCACCGACGCACATCAGCGTTCGTCGTGGCTTGAGCTTTTTTCGTCGACTGATGACGCCAGGGACTACATCAAGACACATGCGCCGAAAGTTAGAGACGTGATGACTGTCGAAGTCGTTTCCGTGAGCGAAGACACGCCTCTGGGCGAAGTGGCCGGCATTCTGGAAAAACGGCATATCAAGCGGGTTCCCGTGACCAGGGCGGGTCGGCTTGTCGGTATCGTGAGCCGTGCCAATCTGGTTCAGGCATTGGCCAGTATTCCCGAAGAGCCGGTGGCGGACGAGGTCCTCTCGGATGCGGATATCCGTGCGACGCTGATGGGCGAGCTGGCCGGCCACAAATGGGCCTTCGCCGGACGCAACATTGTCGTGAACGACGGCGTTGTGCACCTGTGGGGCATCTTTCACTCGATGGAGGCAGTCGAGGCCGTTCGCGTTGCGGCAGAGAGCATTCCCGGCGTGAAGCGGGTGGAAGACCATACGGAACCTTATCCGGTGATGCCGGGAATATAAAAGGTCTGGCACGAAGCGCCTCTGCGTCGCTGCGCTTTCTCAGGGCGACTTCATCCCGTCTATATCGTCAATCCCTGGTGCGCTTCTCCGTGCGCCGGTTACTACGACCCTGATGTGGTCTGCAGCGAGAGACCTGACTGTGCCGACTCGCATCGAGGTTAAGACATGAGGAAAGCTATCGCATGGGCTGTCATGTCGCTCGTGGCCGTCGCTTTGCTCGGTGGCTGCCTGCCTCGCTTTGTGCCGGCGGACGATGCAGAGGTAAGCGCGGCTCTGAAGGAGGTTCTTCAGCATTACCAGAAGCGTGCCGAGCTCGCGAGGGAACTGATCACGCTGGTACAGCCCGTGTCGAATCGAACCGATGCACTGGTCGCGGCAGTGATGGACGCGCAAGCCGACCTGGACTGCATCCGGACAGCGCCGGAAACGATGGTTGATCGGGTCGCATTCGAGCGGTTTAAGATCGCACAACGACAATTGGGCGACGCGCTATCAGGTCTTCTGGTCGAGTCCGGCAATGACAGGCGCTTTCACAAAGATCCCCGCTTCCGGTCGCTGGCGAGGCAACTGGGGGGCGTCGACAGGCAGATCAACGTCGCACGACAGGCGTACGACGAGGCAGTTGACCGATATAACGCCAGCCTGAATGTCTTCCCGCATGACGTTGAGGCGCGCATCCTGGCTGTGCACGAGCGGCCTGAGTTCGGTCCTGCTGCGGGGACGACGACGCGGCAGCCTCGCACCGATTTCGGCTCGTTGCGCGGCTCGATGCGAGTGTGAAAGGCGCCGCTCCAGTTACCTGCGCCACGGCAAGCAGCATCGAGCCGTCGAGAGGGCTGCCTGCAACGTCTGTGAGGACCAGGTCATGTATCAGAAAATTGTCGTGGCTCTGGATGGCAGTGACTCATCCAGATGGGCGCTGTACGAGGCGCTCGAATTTGCTCAGCTCACGCAAGCGCGGCTTCACGTGGTTTATGTCGTCCATCCTTGGTGCATGTCCCGGTACGCGGGCTACTTCGATCCGGACGAGCTTCGTAAAGTGCTGCGTGAAGACGGCCGCGTTGCCCTCGAGGAGGCGCGCCGCGCTATGGCTGAGCGTGGCGTGCCCGGTGACACGGAAATCGAGGAGACCAAGGATGCAGCGGACGATATCCCTCACTGCCTCGCGCGTTGCGTGCAACGCCAGGGTGCCGGCCTGATGGTGATGGGCACTCAAGGCCGGCATGGGATAGCGCGATCGTTGCTGGGCAGCGTTGCGGAAGCGTTCTTGCGGCGCGCAGTGGTTCCGTTGGCGCTGGACTGTGTTCGGTCTTCGCAGAGGAAAGCGCGCCGTCTACCGTAGAGAGCACTGGCAAAGTAGCCTGCAAGGCTTGCGCAATGGAGACCGAAAGCCGATATCGGTTGAGATCGCTGGGTTTGCCGGTGACATCGAAAGTGCTGTAGCCCAACCTTGTGCTGCCATCGTCCGAATAATCGCCGGTGTCTGCGATCAGAAGATTGATGATGGGCTCACCCGCCTTCCCGCCATCATCTGGCAGGCACAGATGAATCCGTGCGAAGAGATCGGGACATTCGCCGGATCGGTCCAGCACGTGTTCGTATACGGGCGAAAAGCGTGAGGCCGTGAAGCGTGACGGTAAAGCCGTGCTTGTCGCGCAATGCCTTGTACTCGATGCCTTTAAGTGCAAATCTCGCGTCCTCGTTCGGAGCCTCGAGCGCAAGTGCAAGGGCCCGCACGGCGGCGTCGAGCGTCGTTGCGCGATCCAGCATATATACAACTTCTCGTCGTGTATCGCTGGGCGTTTTACTTTCGGGGCGACGCCAGCTCATAGATTTCAGGGGATCCCGCGAGGGAATGATTCCTATGCCCCTGATTGACTTAAGTCGGCCTGAAAAACCGCAGGGAGATATTGCCAGTCAAGCTCTCAGGGGACGAACAGCAGCGTGTGGCGATCGCGCGTGCGATCGTGAGCGGTGCGCAGATCCTGATTCTCGACGAACTCACCGCGTCGCTCGACGGCGACACAGGAAGGATGATCATCGCCTTCGTCAAGGAGAATATCCCGCATCAGAATCGTTGCATCGTCATCGTGGCGCATGATGCGCACATCAACGAATACGCTGACCGGATCATCCATATGGAAGACGGGCGCATCACCGGTCTCGACAAGGGCACAGAATGGGAACCAGGATCATTTTTGCCCTTTCGATTCTCGGCATCCTGGCGGGGCTGGTGGGTGCCTTTGTCTTCGGCATGCAGCGCAAGGCATGGTTGTGCTGACTGCCGCCATCTCCAGCTATATCGGCGTGCGGAAGGTCCTGATGATCGAGCCGTTCGATATCTTCAGGGGATAAGCTCCCGATCAGCGGCGATGGCAAAAGCCCAACCTGGACGAGCCTGGTTTGAACGTAAGCGGCACCGGGGTGCTCATGATCGGACAAGCCGTCGCCGGTTATGTGCCGCCATCAGCTTGGCAAGGGCTGCAGAGGCCAGACGCCCTCGCAGGGTGTCGGCACGGCTGGTCAGGATGATGGGAATACGCGCGCCAAGCACAACGCCGGCGCCGTCGGCGCCGGCGAAGTACATCAATTGCTTGGCCAGCATGTTGCCGGCTTCCAGATCGGGGACAAGCAGGATGTCAGCCTGACCGGCCACGGGCGAGTTGATGCCCTTGACTTGTGCTGCGGCCATACTGATCGCATTGTCGAAGGCGAGCGGCCCGTCGACCAGCGCACCGGTGATTTGTCCGCGCGCGGCCATCACTGTGAGTGCGGCGGCGTCGAGTGTCGTCGGCATTCTGGGGCTGACCGTTTCCTCGGCGGCCAGCACGGCGACGCGCGGCACTTCAACGGCCAGCACATGCAAAAGGTCGATCGCGTTCTGGCAGATATCGCGTTTCTGTTCCAGCGACGGTGCAATGTTGATGGCCGCGTCGGTGACGATCAGCGGCTTCGAATACGCCGGGACGTCCATCGCATACGCGTGACTGATCCTTCGTCCGGTTCGCAGGTTCGACGATGATGCAACCACTGCGGAAAGCAGTTCGTCAGTGTGGAGGCTGCCTTTCATCAACGCGTCGACCTTACCGGCGGCGCCCAGTTCGACCGCGCGCGCAGCAGCTGCATGGCTGTGCTCGACGGCTTCGATCGTTACACCTTCGAGGCTGATGTGAGCAGCCTCAGCGGCGGCACGGATCCTGGCTTCCGGCCCAATCAGCAGCGGATCGAGCAAGCCTTCGTCACGTGCCTCGATGGCGGCCCTGATCGCATCCACCGAACACGGATGCACAATCGCCGTGCGTAGCGCGGGACTTGATCGGGCGTTGCGGATGAATGCCTCATACCGGTCGTGACGGCGCACCGCGATATCCGGACGGAGTGTTTGCGGCCAGGCAACCGGCGTACTCGGCGCGATCACGGTGGCGGTGCCGAGCAGCACCTCCTGTCCCTTCTGGTTGGCGCAGCGTGTATCGAGCAGGACGATGTGCTTCTCGACGCGTTTCTCCTTCACGGTAACCGTGGTGGTGATGACATCGCCTGGCACGACCGGACGCTTGAACTGCAGATTCTGATCGAGGTAGATGGTGCCGGGACCTGGCAGTTTCGTGCCGAGCACGGCCGAAATGAGGCTGGCTGTCCACATCCCCTGCACGACCACGTGCCCGAACAGATCGCCCGATGCAAAGACGGCGTCGGTATGGGCCGGATTGACATCGCCTGACATGGCCGCAAACAGGTCGACGTCGGTTTGCTCGGCTAGCCTGACGAGCGAAGCGGACTCGCCGATTTCAAGCTGGTCGAAGGTTCGATTGCGCAACAGGATGTCGTTCATGTGAGCCCCTCAGTGCTGGAAGACATAGGTGCCGGGCGCATCGCCGAGTGGCCCCCCGCGCGCATCGGACGCGGCAACGGGCGGCGCGACGCGCTGCGGGCTTGAATGAGCCTTCAGCCAGTCGGTCCACGCGGGCCACCATGAGCCTTGCTGCGATGCACTCGCAGCAAGCCATTCGTCAGCGCTCACGCGCAGATCGTCCGCGGCGGTGCGATGGATCCAGAAATAGCGATGTGCGTGCCCAGGCTCGCTGACGATCCCGGCATTGTGGCCGCCACTGGTGAGGACGAATGTAATCTCTGTATCCGACAGCGTGTGGATCTTGTAGACCGAATGCCACGGCGCGATATGGTCACGCTCCGTCGAAACCACGAACAGCGGCGCGCGAATGTTGCGGATCGATACCGGACGGCCGTCGACTTCGTACCGGCCGCATGCCAGATCGTTGTTCAGGAAGAGGCGGCGCAGGTACTCGGAATGCATCCGGTACGGCATGCGCGTGGTATCTGCGTTCCATGCCATCAGGTCGATCATCGGTGCGCGCTCGCCCAGCAAATAGACGTGGACGATGCGCGACCAGATGAGGTCATTTGATTGCAATAGCTGGAATGAACCATGCATTCAGTGATGCGCTGCGCGTTCTGCGCGCAGAGCGAAGCCAGTTCAAGTTGCTTGCCGGGCGCCGCCGCGAGATGAATGAGCCAGTCGGCAAGCGCTGCTCGCAGCGACGCGGGCGACAGGCCCCCGGCCATGCGCGCGATCATGGCTTCTTTCGCATGATCGCGCGCGCGGAAGGATTCGGTGGCGGCGGATACCGCAGTCCTGTCCATAAGCGTGGGATTTTCAACGATAGCCGGCGTGGAGCGGGCGTCCATTTCAGGTTCCTCAGGGTTCTACGGCGCGTGGCTTACGATGAAACGGCTGCGTCGACGCGGTCGCTCCTGGCGTAGAACGCACTTCCGGTGCGACAACCTTCACGGGACGCAGGGCGCCGGCGGCGAGGTGTTTCAGTGGATGGCTTCGACACACCTTGTTGCGGCGCTTCGATCTGAATTTTGCGCACCAGCAATGGTTTTCGTAGAGGACTGTAGCTTTCCGATGGCCGTCGTGATTGATCTGAGTCAATCGACTCACGCGCGGCAGCCTCTTATCTTTACGAGTCGGTTGAGCTTTGCCGCGAGCCGCTGCCGATAGGTAAGCTATTCGCGAGAGGCGCTATTGGTGCTATCGAGTCAGATCAAGAAGGTGGCCCATCCGCGTTACCGACGAACCGATGCCATTCATACGCGGTGCGGTTGATCTTGGTCAATTCGGGCGACGAACCTGGACATAGACTGGTTTCCACGATATACGCAGGCGAGCGCCACCTGTGCGGTCATATAGGTCGCTGACACGCGCTAAAAGACCAGGGCTATTCCGCAGCCGGTTTATGCTTCCAGTCCGCCTGTTTTCCCGGAAATCCTTGCTGCGTCGACGACTGTCAGCGCGAAACTCGATCCAACCAATTTGGGCGCTAAGCGAGCTGATATGAAATGCATCCGCCTGCCGGTCGACTTGATCAAGGCGCTATTCCTGCTGATGACGGTCAGTCTTGCGGCCTGTACCACGGCAAGCCAGATGATTGCGTTCCGGAATACCGAAACGCAGCTTGAAGAGGCGCGAGAACAGGCCTGGGTGACCTGTAGTTCACGCGCGGCGTCCGATCAGATATGGAACAGCACCCGGCTTTATGTGCATCTTTACTCGAGAACGCCGATCAGCCGCCTCAACGATTCGCTCATCGAGACCGAAGTGCCCCACGAATCGGGCATTGCCTATTTCTGGGCCGAGCGAAGCACCGATGTGAGCGGCACGACGACAGTCCGGCTGAAGGGCATGTGTCGCGGCATGTACGCGAGTAATGGCGACCCGGCGTGGACTTACGGAATATGCGCGGATCAGATCAGGCGTGCCGAGATAGGTTTTCGCGGGGTAGTAGGTGAAGTGCAGTGACGGTCACCATATTTCCTTAAGGAGAGACTTATGCATGCCATCGACGTGATGACCCCAGCGGTTGTGGTTGCAGCACCTGGCGAACGCAGCAATCGTCGTTGGGCGCAGCCCAGTCAGAATGTGATTGTCAAGCAAGGTATCGTGCATTTGTGGGCCGTTGTCCAGTCGGAGGAAGAACGACGTGCAATCTGTGTCGCAGCGGAGAGCGTGCATGGGGCCAAGGCAGTCAGGAGTTACATTGAATTTCCCATGGCTTTGCCAGCAATGTAGTAACACCTCCATTGCGCGGTCGCTCGGCCTTGCCGGGCAGGTGAGCATAGGACCGCATACGAACCGAGGTACGACATGATGAACATCACTTTTCCTCAGGAGCGCCCGCAGTATGGCGGGCCGGATCCCGTTCTGGTGTTCCCTGCCATGATCAATGGTGAACGGATCCGGTGCGCGATCACGGCTGAAGCGCTGGAAGATCATTTCAGCGCTGCATCGCTGCGCGAAGACGACCTGATCGGTGCGTTCGAGGCCCATCGGGGTGCGATCGAACACGCCGCGCAGCGGATGCTGGGTGAACTCGGCGGCAAGCCGGTCCTGTTGCATAGCGGCTATATCCGTTTCTGCGAGTGATCTGCGCGCCGTATCTTTTCCCACCGGGAGTTCCGTCATGCTTCGCGATAAACTGTTGGTTCCGCTGCTTGAGATCGCACAAGGGACGGCACTGAGCGAAGGCGATCTGGCACGTATGGTAGGCGATGAAATCAGTCGTCTGTCGGCCGGTGCGCGTGTTCGCGACTATATTCAGGTGATTGCGATCAAGTGCGTAACCGACAAAGTGAGGCAGACCGCCTCCCACAACTGTGCCAACGCCAACCGTCACGCAAGGGAGGGGTGAGATGCGCGCAATGGTATTCGATGACACCGGAGGGCCACTGCGCGACGTGCTGCTTCCTGATCCTGTGCCGGCTGCGGGCCAGTTGCTGATCGATGTCCACGCATGCGGTATTTGCCGTACCGACCTGCATCTGATTGACTACGAACTGCCCCATCCGAAGCGGCCGGTGATCCCGGGGCATGAAATCGTCGGCACTGTTGCGGCAGTGGGGCCGGGAGTGAGCGGCTTCAGTGTGGGGGAACGGGTCGGCGTGCCATGGGTAGGCCATACCTGCGGCCACTGCCGTTACTGTCTCTCCGGTCGCGAGAATCTGTGCGATGAACCGGGATTTACCGGGTATACGATCGATGGCGGTTACGCCGAGCTCACGGTTGCAGACAACCGTTACTGCTTTCATCTGCCTGACCGATATTCGGACGTGGAAGCGGCGCCGCTGCTGTGCGCGGGACTCATCGGCTATCGGACTCTGGCCATGGCAGGCGACGCGCAACGGATTGGCATCTACGGCTTTGGTGCAGCCGCGCATATCGTCGCCCAGGTCGCGCTTCATCAGGGGCGCACAGTTTATGCCTTCACGCGTGACGGCGACGTGGCGGCTCAACAGCTCGCGCTGCGGCTCGGCGCCACGTGGGCCGGCAGCAGCAACGAAGCGGCGCCGGACGAACTCGACGCCGCGCTGCTATTCGCTCCAGTCGGCGGGCTCGTGCCGATCGCCCTGAAGGCAGTGGTGAAAGGCGGCATTGTGGTGTGCGGCGGAATTCACATGAGCGACATCCCGTCTTTTCCCTATGACTTTCTATGGGGCGAGCGTCGCGTGGTGTCGGTGGCGAATCTCACGCGGGAAGACGGCCTTGTGTTTATGCGTCTGGCCGCCGAGATTCCGCTCGACATAGAAACGACGCGTTATCCGCTGGGTGAGGCCAACCAGGCGCTCGCCGATCTGCGCGAGGGAAAGCTGACGGGGGCTGCGGTGCTGGCAATCCGCTAACGGGATCGCCAGGCACGAATTTGTGCAAGCGCTTGCCTGTCGATCACGCGGGGCTCTGGTAACCAACCGCGTCCCAGCCGCTCGTCTGCCAATGGGTCGTATCGCTGCGAACAGCGTGCTCTACCGGAGTTTCTGGGTGCCGGCGGATCAACAGCGGCTTCCAGTACGTCGCGCGCTGAAACGCGCCACGCGGCACGTCCGTATCGAAAGCAACCGTCAAAGCGGGTTCGTCGGGCGTGAGCGGCTCTTCGTTCGCGAGTTGCCTGACCAGCACAACTGCATTGGCGTCAGACGACTGCCCTGGGTCCATTGCGCGTTTGCGTACGCGTTCGGCCAGCTGCCGCACAGGCGTGTGGAAATCCAGCAGGAACACCGGCACGTCGAACGCGCATGCCAACTCGGTGAAGGACACACGATGCCGCTGTTTCAGGAACGTCGCGTCCACGAGTACTGGATAGCCTGCTTCGAGCACGCGGCGCGTAATCGCTAGCAGCGCATCGTAGTGTGAGTCGACCACATTGCGCGAATAAGCGATAGCGGGCACGGCGTGGTGATCCGGCGGCGCAGGCCACATAGTTCCGGGCGCGCGCGAGACCGTTCACGGCGGACGGCCCGCGTGCCTTCAGCGCTTCGACAAGCGCCCGCACCAGCGCCCGGTAGACGATGTAGAAACGCAACGCCGGGAGTGCTCCGAAGTCGCCAGTCTGTTGCAGCCAGCCGTTCAGGAGCGCCGACGCGAGATCGTCGCGGCCATGTGCCTGCAAGTCCATCAGCGGAAAAGCGAGGTCGCTAGCGACGTCGATCCAGCGCAAGGCGTCGCTGAATTCGATGCAGTCGAACATGACAGCGTCGTTTCCTTTGCGCACGATGTTATCGAGGTGTAAATCACCGTGGCATTCGCGCACGAACCCACCTGCGCGACGCGCTTCAAAATGCCCGGCAAGCCGCGCCGCTTCTCTTTCGCACCACTGACGCAAACCAGCGGGCACGAGCGAGCGGGCTTCCTGCTCGAGCGACGTCAGCACGGTCTCCATCTGTGTGCGCGCGAAAGTTGCCGTCCCCAGCATGCTGCGCGGTGAGGGCGTGGCGGCGCAGCGGTGAAACGCTGCCAGACGTTCGGCCACCCGGTCGATCTGCGCGACACCCAGTTCGTCGCGCGTGAGCAGATGCGAAAACAATTCTCCTTCGTCGAACCGCTTCATCCGGACCGCATGCTCGACGGGCGTCCCTCGCGCGCCGATCTTACGAATGCGCCCGAGGCGTACGACGGGCACCACGCCCAAATAGAGCCTGCGGGCGAGCGGCCGGTGAATGGACGCCGTTGATCGGGTAAGCATAGATGACTCCGCAGATTCAAGCGGGCACTTCCAGCATAAGCAGACTCCGGCTTGTGGAATTGATGGAGGTCAGTGTTTTGCGAGCCGCTCCGCTTACGCGCGGCAATTGATACATATCAACGGACGTTCTGCGTAGAGACTTAAAGTCGTTGATGAAGTAGTCATTTGAAGCTGTGTGACATCCATGGCGATCGTGGACTTTTTGAGGAGTAGCTACGATGAGCAACTTGACACGTTATGAGCCGTTCTCAATGGAAGCGGTACCGGATCTGTTTCATGGTTTGTTCCGCCCCCTGCGCAGCATCGCAACGGGCGATGACGCACCGCTGGCGGACATGAAGCTCGATGTGACGGAAAGCGACACGGCGTACATGGTCAAAGCAGAACTGCCAGGCGTCGATAAAAAGGACATCGACGTGAAGATCGACGGCAACACTGTATCGATTAGCGCGAAGGTGGAGCGCAACAAGGAATTGAAGGAAGGCGAGCGGGTCCTGCGACGCGAGCGTTATTCGGGCGCAATCAGCCGGTCGTTCTCGCTGGCGAGCGATGTTGATGAAGCGACGGCGGCGGCGCAGTATCAGGACGGCGTGCTGTCGCTGACCTTGCCGAAGAAGGCGGCTTCGCCACAGAAGCGCCTGGAGATCAGCTAGCTCAATATCAGCTGGCTATACGGGGCCGGGTGCGCGTAGGGCGACGCACCCTGGCTTATTGAAGGCCATTCCGCGGACCTTGGGTTGCTTATTCCAAAGGCTGCCAGGCAGCCTCTCGATCTCAAGCGCGCTGCCCGCCCGGCAATCCGACGTTCTGCGCGATCGCGCCGGGGCGTGGCGCCTATGCGCGCAAAATGAGCCACGTCCGCTTCTTTGCCGTTCGCGAGTTGATGTGCATCAGTCACTACGTGGGCGGAAAATCAGCCAGGCGGCCACGCTAGTCAACAGCAGCGCGATAAGAGCGACGATCCAGAATCCATGGCTGTCGTATTTCAACGGCAAGCCACCTATGTTCATACCCAGCAAACCGGAGATCAGGTTGACCGGCAGCGCGATAACCGTAACGGCGGTGAGAATCAGCACGCTGCGGTTCGTGTGCTCGGCGACCCGGTCGGCGATTTCCTCTTCGAGCAACTTAATGCGCTCCTGAAGTCCGGCCATATCAAGCACCGTCAGGGAAAATGCTTCGGCGGACTGTCTGAACGATTGGGCGTCTTCTTCCACAACCCAGTGCGGCGGCCGATTGACGCGTCGGAAAAGCGCGGCGGGTTCAGGTGCCAGCAGGCGCTGCAGGCGCACCAGATCGTGGCGAATGCCACCGAGGATCGAACGGGTTGGCAGTCTGCCGGCCAGCAGCGTTTCATCCACGTCGTTGGCGGCTTGCGCTGCCGTGCGCACAATGCCGACGAGTACCTCCGCCTGTTCCTGCAACAGATGGATCAGGAGTGCCATGGGACTGGGTACCACCGAGCAAGAACGTATGGTGCTTGGCCAACTGAGCCTGTTGGGTGCTTCCTTTCCCGAAATGCAGCAACCCACTGAACTCGATCGTCTCGTGGTCGCGCAACATTTCGGACTCAAGACCCGCTTGCTCGATTGGACCAGCAATCCACTTGTGGTGCTGTGGTTCGCGTGTCAAGACAGACAAACCGGCGACGCATTCGTGTACGCGCTTGAGGCGGACACTCTGCAAAAAGAGGGCCTCTATAGCAGGGATCCATTCAAGGTAGACGTGACCCGCGCCTTTCAACCCCGCCTAAACAATCCACGCATTCTGGCGCAGCACGGTTGGTTCACACTCCACCGGTTTTCGCAACGATCCAAGGCCTTTGTCCCGCTCGATACCAATCCCACGACCGTCAAGCATCTCACCGAGATACGTATTCCCGCCAAGAGGCGCTCACTTATCCTTGACTCTCTATATCGTCATGGCATCAGTCGCCGAACGCTTTTCCCAGACACGGAGTGCTTGTGTACGTTCATGAGCTGGCGATACAAGCTCGCCTGAAATCGGGATACTTACCGGTCCTTTGGCGCTCTGCCGGTGCACGACGCTGGCGCTAGCGGTTTATCCTGCGCGGTGCGGTCCGGCTCTCCACCGTGCTAGATCTTAGGCTTTTCTAGTTTGCAACCAGCCGCATACCGGGTTGAAACCAAAAACGGCGCATAGACGAAACTGTTCAACTTTTGGTCGTAATGGGAGCGGACGTACCCCATGAGTAACTCCTCTTCCAATCGCAAGCTCACGCGGTTAACCGTGACGGTCTGCAATCCCCAAACGCTATTTGGATACTTCTTGGAAAATGGTCCGGTCGATGGATCAACGTCGGTCGATGCCAGCCAGTCGCTAACGTACTGCCGACGCGCTACCGTGTAGTCGCTGGAAAAGACGTAATTCGTCCCTGTGGCGCTACTTAGCATATATCGCTGGTCGGGAAATTTGCCACCAAGGCTTTCGACCAAGGCGTCGCCTTGCATGGTGTACACGCCATCCACGTTTGACTCTCTCGAAGGAACATACGCGTCTTTGGGGGCGCTAATACCTTCTCCCCATTGCTCTCCGTCGCACTGAAGAATTACTTGCGAAGGTCCTTCCGCGTTTGCAAAGTGGCACCCTACGATCAACAAGAGAGCGGCGGTCTTCTTCATGCTTGCTCCCCGTGGTTGCTCAGCACCGTTGTCGATCGGACTCAAATGCGCGTAGACACTCGACCTGTCTGCAACTGCGAGAGCACGCGGACAGTTAATGGCGAGGCGTTGATCAAGCCACGCAACTATTCCGTCCAATATACAAGATTACTCATATTTAGGGTGGACCCATTGCAAACCCTGTCAAGAGAAAGGGAGATGCTATCAACTCACCGTCGCTCTCACCGCACTCCTCAGGCGGCAGTCGTGACGATCGCAATGGACCATTCACGATTGATCGCCCCTAGTACAGCGCGAAGGCCTGATCAGGCCGAGCAGTTGGCTGACGGCGCCAGCAAGCGTCCGATTTACCCTAAACATCAAACGCCGGCCACGTTGGCTCAAAGGTTCGTGTGGGTCGGCGTTCTCCACGATGGCCGGTAATAGGGATTTGTGCCTCCCTGCCGATTATCATATGAATATCGCCTTTTTAAGCAAACGACGTCGGAAAGTAAAACGCTCCCCAGCACGCGTTCTGCCGCCGCGATCGCGACAGGCATACGGATGACTCGCACTCCTTCAGAAGCGTGAGCGGCTTTCTTTACCGCAGAGTTTCGATGTCTCCGTCTGTCGCCTGTAACGTGGCCGTTTGTTTGATGACATCGACCTGCGCAGCATTGGGTGGACGTTGATCCAGAGTGGAGTAGCCCCTTGATTCTCAGGACACGAGACACCCATTAAAATAAGAGGGAGTCTTGTGACTAGTTTCAAGCCTAGGCAAATCGTGGAAAG
>NZ_JBNDMK010000025.1:0-121578 GCF_050436545.1 Paraburkholderia sp. GAS41 | reverse complement strand
GCAGTACGCCACCAAGCGCACCGCCCGCGCATGGCTGTATCGCGAGCAACTGCGCGAGATTCTCGAGCGCAAGCAAATCCATGTCGTCTCCGAGAGGTTGCGGCAGTGGTGCACCAACGTCATGCGCTCGAAAGTCGAGCCAATGAAAGACGTCGCGCGTCTGATTCGCCGGCACTTCGACGGCATCGTTGCCTGGACGCAGACCCGCCAGACCAACGGCTTCATCGAGGCCATCAACGGTTTGTTTCAAGCTGCCAAGCGCAAGGCTCGCGGCTACTCGCGCTTCACTACCATGCGCACCGTGCTCTTTCTCATCGCCGGCAAACTCGATTTCTCCAGCTTCAACCCGCATGCCTCGTGAGCCGCATTACCCACACAATTTTCAAAAGAGCCGCTTTTTTCATGCGGATGCGCAAGCACCACGCACAGTAAAGCGCGAGCGCGCAGGAAAGCGTATAGGCGCAGGCACGTTCGACAAACGCGTTGGGCGTGCCGAATTTTCCATAGCGGCTCGGTGCATCCGCGAAGACGAGAAACGTCAGCGTGGCGTCGAACACGACGGCGGGCGCTGCCAGCAGCAGGTAGGTATAGCCGCCGTTCAACGCGAGATCGGGTCTCGCCAGGTTGCACAGATGACAAGCAATCAGCAGCGCGGCAAGAATCGCGAGGTTCGTGCCCAGGTCGAACAGAAAGTTACTCATGATGTCGGAATGAAAGCGCGGTGTAGTGGGCTCTGCCCGTGAGCGTTTCAGCAGGCTGATGCAACACGTTCTTGGCAAGCCGGGCGCGATCATCAAATGTCTTTTCGTCTCAATAATTGTGAATGTTCGGACTCCGATTGAGTAGGTCGAAAGGGGATGTAGGCATTCGTATTGAGGCATCAGAGTAACCGGATTGAAGGGTTCTCGCGCTCTGTCGGATCTGATGCTGCCAGCTGGTTGGGATCGATTCCAATGCTTCGCCATGTTAAGTACGCGTTGAGACTGGATGGATAACGCGCTTGCGTAGTGGCAAGCGTGGTCGGCGATATCGTCTAATGACTTCCGATGTTGGTCGCGCGTGTCGGGGTCGCTGCTGGCTTACGGCAAAACGAATAACAAGTATTGGTTAACGGGCCGGCCGCCCCTCGGATGATTGTCACGGGGGGGCGCGTGTCTGGCTACACTAAACCACCAGGGGGCGGGCGTATGAGCGTTGCTATCGGCAGACACAATCATAGGCAGCAACGCAATTCACGCACCAATGACGTAACCAGTATTCAATGATCGGGGACGCACATGGCGATACAGACTATCGAGGAGCGGCGGGCGAGGGGGCGGTCGGCCCGCGAACGCGTAAAACGCTCGGAACACCGCGCGCCTGGCAACGTCGAGCGCGATCCGGTGGCACTTCTGCAGGCCAACAGCGCAGGCCGTGTCGACGCGCTCATTCCGCTTCGCTACGGACGGATGTCCGTGTCGCCGTTCACCTTCTATCGGGGAAGCGCAATCCTGCAGGCCCATGATCTGAGCGGTACGCCCAATACGGGTATCGCGTTTCCGATCTGCGGCGATGCGCATCTGCTGAACTTCGGCGGCTTTGCGACGCCGGAACGCCAACTGGTCTTCGATCTGAACGATTTCGACGAGGTGGCGCCGGGCCCTTGGGAATGGGACCTCAAGCGGCTGGTTGCCAGTTTTGCGGTGGCCGGTGGGCACATGCGATCCGGTCGCGGTGCGATTGCCGATTTCGTGATGACCGCTGTCACCGAGTATCGGGACCGCATGAACGAATACGCGCAAGACAGCGCACTCGAACTCTGGTACGAACTGGTGACGCTGGACCGGATGATGGCGTCGGCCGTCACGGCCGAAGGGCGTCAGCTTCTGTTGAAAGCCAAGGAGAAAGCAGCCGGGCGAACCCACGACAGCGTGCTGCGCAAGATGGCCGTCCAGCGTGACGGACGCTGGGTCATGCAGGACGCACCGCCTGCGTTGTTCCACCCCGGCGGGCCCAACTCTTTGCTTGGTGAACACACGAACTGGACCAATACCGAAGCGTGGAACGGTAAGCTGGCCAAATCGTTCGCCGACTATCTCGACACGCTGTCGTCCGAGCGGCGCGAGCTTCTCAGTCAGTTCGAACTTCAGGATGTCGAGTTCAAGGTAGTGGGGGTGGGCAGCGTCGGTACGGCCTGTCTCGTGCTATTGATGATGGACAGTCATGACAAGCCACTTTTCCTGCAAGTGAAAGAGGCCCGCCAGTCGGTGATCGGCCAGTTCTTCGAAGCCGCAACGCACGGGCATCAAGGGCAGCGCGTGGTCAGCGGTCAGCGGCTGCTGCAGGCGGCAAGCGATCCTTTTCTGGGATGGTCGACCGGACCGGGGGGGCGGCACTTCTATTTTCGCCAGTTGCGCGACATGAAAATATCGGCGGACGTGGAGCGGCTCGATAACACGCTGCTCAAGGGCTACGCGCGGGCCTGCGGGTGGGCCTTGGCGCGCGCGCACGCGAAAGCGGGCGGCAAGGCGGTTGAGATTGCGGCGTACATTGGCAGCGGCGATCAGTTTGCCGAGGCGCTCACCCAGTATGCATTTGCTTACGCGCAGCAGAATGAGAGGGACTATGAGATTTTCATGCGCGCATGCCGGTCTGGAAAACTCAAGGCAAGAAGCGATGAGGACATGGCTGCGGATTTCCGCGTTTGATGTGAGATTCCTCATTCGCTGGCTGGTTGTGCGGCTTCTGCTGGCGGTGGCATGCGCGCCGCCGGCCGCATTCGCGCAAGACGCGCAACTAGCCGCTGCCCGCGTGAGCACGTTCGTCCTCGCACCTTTTGTCATGGAGCACAACGGCAAGCTGAGTGGCTTCAGCATCGAACTGTGGAACGAGATTGCCGCGCGACTTCACTTGCAAAGCCAGTTTCAGGTGACGCCGGATGTAAAGACGGTGTTCCAGACACTACGCACGCATGATGCCGATGTTGCGGTGTCGGGGCTGCTTTATAGCGCCGAACGCGACCGCGAGTTCGACTTCTCGTATCCGATCATGGAGGCCGGATTGCGCGTCATGGTGCGCGACACTGGCCAGTCGACGTCGACTAATCCGTGAGCGGTCTGGTCCAGGTGATGGCATCCCGCACGAGTGCAATCTGGCTCGGCGTCGCGCTATTGCTGATTATTGTGGCGGCCCATGTGGTGTGGCTGATCGAGCATATGCAGACCCGCGACGCCGCCGTGCGGGAGCCCTATTTTCCGGGCGTCTTCCGCACCATGTACTGGGCGGCGACCACGCTCCTATCGCAAGGCGATCAGCCGCCGCGTCAATGGATGGCACGCGTTCTAGCGGTGCTGTGGATGTTCATGGGCATCATTTTCATTGCGGCGTACACCGCGCAACTCACGACGACACTAACGGTCCAGAACATCCGCGGCGCGATCAATGGCCCCGGCGATCTGCCGGACAAATCGGTTGCAACGCTCAAGGGCGGATCGGCGATCGCTTTCCTTGAACAGCATGGTGCGATCGTTCGCGAGTACGCGCAGAATCGCGAGGTATTCCAGGCGCTGATGGACGGTGAGGTCGACGCGGTCGTGCAGGGTTCTGCGGGCCTCGACTACTACGCGACGCATGAGGGCAAGGACAAGGTGAAGATGGTCGGTCCGGAGTTCAATCAGAACGACGTGGGCTTCGTCTTCCCGATCAATAGCCCGCTGCGCAAACGGGTGGATGGCGCATTGCTTTCGATGCGCGAAGACGGCACGTATCAGCGGATTTACGACAGGTGGTTCGGGGCGCAGTAACCCGTTACCTCGATGCGAGGTATAGGTTCTGGAGGGAAGGTTTCACACGGCTCCCGCGGCTGACTTCGGAGAGTACGTACGGTGCCAGCCAGAAGTCTGCGTAGCGAAGCGTCTCTTCGCGTAAGCCAAGCCGTTTGACCTGTGACGTCTTGCAGATTTGCGAAGCAGTGCTGTTTTTACGGAGCAAAGAAAAAGGGCTCAGCTTGCGCTGAGCCCTTTAAATCTTTGGTAGGCCGTACGGGATTCGAACCTGTGACCAACGGATTAAAAGTCCGCTGCTCTACCAGCTGAGCTAACGACCCAAAAGAGAAGCGGGATTATAGCGATAACCCGCGAAACTTGTCAACACGTTGGTTGATGCGCCTCAAAGCGAAAAGCCCAGGGCATCGACTGCCTTGGGCTCTCCGGCGAGAGGCGCGTGTGGCGTTTTATCCAGCACTACGACACTACGCGTTTGCTGCAACCTGCAAAACTACTTGATTTGCGACAACTTGCTTTGTGCCGACTGTGCGACGTCCGAGTTGCCGTATTGCGCGACGATCTGCTCGAGGGTCTTTTTGGCCGCAGCCTTCTGACCTTGTTCGAGCTGATTGTTGGCAATCGCAAGCATTGCTTCCGGCGCACGCGGATGCTGCGGGTAATTCTTCACGACGCCTTCCCAGGTAGCCGTCGAACCCTTGTAGTCGCGCAGTGCATACAGCGCGTTGCCGAGCCAGTACTGCGCGGTCGGCTGATAGGGGCTCTGCGGATACTTGGCAATGAAGCTGCGGAACGAGGCCGCCGCATTCTTGAAGTCGCCGTTACGGAACTGTGTTGAGGCCGCATTGAACGCGTCCGTCTCGCCTGGCTGGACCGAGCCTTCTACTCCATCCACCGTCTGCTGCTGCGGCTCGAACTTCTTGAGCCGGGTATCCAGATCGGTGTAGTAGTCCTTCTGCTGCTTCTGCACCGTGGCAAGCTGGTTCGCCATGTCCTCGTTCTGTCCGCGCAGCGTCGCGACCTGCTGGTTGAGCTGGTCGAGGCGGTTGGATTGATCGAGGATGGTCCGCTGTGCGGCCGACAGTTGGCTCGACAGGCTATCGGTCTTGGTACGCAGATCGAGAATCGCCTGACGGGCCTGGTCGTCGTCGAACATGCCGGCGTGAGCCGGCACGGCCATCACGGCCGAGCCCGCTACGCAGGCGGCTGCAGCAAAGCGCAGCCAGGAGAAACGTTGCGTCATACGGCTCATCACCTATTACTGTTGGTAGACGAGGTCGGCGCGGCGGTTTTGTGCCCAGGCCGATTCATCGTGACCGTCAGCTTGCGGCTTTTCTTTGCCGAGGCTCACAGCTTCCATTTGCGAATCCGGCACGCCAAGCAGCGACAGCGCGCGACGCACGGCTTCAGCACGCTTCTGGCCGAGTGCCAGGTTGTACTCGCTCGTGCCGCGCTCGTCGGTGTTACCCTGGATCAGCACGTGACGTTCCGGGTGTGCCTTCAGGTAACGTGCGTGTTGGCCCAGCAGCGACTGATATTCGTCCTTGACCGAGTAGCTGTCGAAGTCGAAGTAGACGCTACGCTTGGCGAGCGGGCTGTTCGGATCGTTCAGCTCGTCGACGTTCACCTGTGCGACTGCATTCGGGTTCGGTTGGGTGGCGACGGCGCCGCCCTTGTTTGCATTTTCGTCGAGCTTGACGCCCGAGTGACATGCAGCGAGTGCACCGACCAGCAATGCGGCAAATACGATACGAAGTTTGGACATCATTGTTACTCTCCTAGAGTGTTATTGCATCAACGTGTTATTGCATAAACGGGCCCCAGGACGGCTCGCGAACGATGCCGCCCTGAACGGACAGGACCTGCCGAGTACGACCATCGGTCGATACTGCGGCCAACACGCCACGGCCGTTCACCTGTGTGGCGTAAAGAATGTACTGACCATTCGCCGCGAAGCTGGGCGATTCGTCATGTGTTGTATCAGTCAAACCGATTGCGGAGCCGGCTTGGAGGTCTTGAATATATAGCTTGAAGGCGCCGCCTACGCGTGAGATGTAGGCCAGTTGCTTGCCGTCCGGGCTCACGCGCGGGCTCGTGTTGTAGCTGCCTGTGAACGTGACGCGCTGAGCCGCGCCCGCGCTTTCGCCCTGTGCCGACATCTTGTAGATCTGCGGTTGGCCGCCGCGGTCGCTGGTGAAGTAGATCCACTGACCGTCGGGCGAGTAGTTGGGTTCGGTGTCGATCGAGGTGCCCTGGGTCAACCGGCGCAAACCGCTGCCGTCGGCGTTGACGGCGAAAATTTGCGTGTTGCCGGTGCGCGAAAGCGCCACTGCCAGCGTGCGTCCATCAGGCGACCAGGCCGGCGCACTGTTGTTGCCCTTCTGGTCCGACACGACGATACGGCGGCCGGTGGGCAGATCGTGGATGTAGACGATCGGCTTCTTCTTTTCGAACGACACATAGGCGACCTTCGTGCCATCAGGCGACCACGCCGGCGAGATGATCGGTTCGGGGCTCGAGAGCGCGATATGCGCGTCCTGGCCGTCCGAATCGGAAATCTGCAACTGGTAGCGGTTACCGGTCTTGATGACATAGGACAGGCGAGTAGCGAACACGCCGCGGTCGCCGAGCAACTTTGCGTAGATGTAGTCCGCCACCTTGTGCGCGCTCATGCGCAGGCCACTTTCGGGGCTAACCAGCACAAGCCCACCGAGGCTTTCACCCTTGACCGTGTCGTACAGCTTGAAGCGCACTTCGAACTGGCCGTTGGGCAGACGGTTCACGCTACCAGACACGAACGCATTGGCGCCTTTGGCCTTCCAGCTGCCAAGGTCGACCGAATCGGTTTCGGCTACGGGCGTGCTGCCAGCGTCGATATTGGTGAATTTGCCGCTACGCTGCAGATCCTGACGCACGATTGTGCTGACCTGCTGTGGAGAGTTCGCTTCATTGGCGAAATTCGCCGTTGCGATGGGGAACTGGGTGGACCCGACGCCCGTGACGAGGACGTTGAGTTGCGCGTGAGCCGCACCGCCGGCCGCAATCAGGCACGACGCCACCAAAGTCCTTAGGCCTAGCTTGGTCATCAAACTCATGCTGTATGGATTCCCAAAAAATCAGATTTCTAACACGGTATGACTGCAGACAGACCCGGGAACGCACAAAACGTTCCCAGGCAGCGCCACCTGAGCGGGGCGCCGAGGTCGTTGTCAACCGGCTGGTCGCAAGGTGATCTTGAAGTTCGACGGCGCTTTTCCATCCACGTCGACAGGCATTGGATCAGACGCCCGAACCGCCCGCTCGGCAGCCGCATCCCATTGGGGATTGCCACTGCTACGGGTGACCGACACACCCAGCAGGGTGCCCGTGGGCGAGCAGCGTACGGCAATTTCCGTTTCCAGACCCTGCGTATCACCCGCCCATACGATGTTGGGTCGAACAGTCCGCCTGACCTTGTCCGCATAGCCCGGCGAGGTGGACGTGCCGCCCGAGCCGCTACCGGTGCCGCTCTTGGCCAAACCCTCGCCCGTGGAACCTTCACCGCCCGCCATGCCCTGCATCTGGGCGAGGCGTGCACGACGCTCCTGGTCGAGCTTTTTCGCTTGCGCTGCGTCGGCTGCCGCCTTGGCAGCCTTCGCCGCCTTCTGCGCATCGGCCTTCTTCTGCTCTTCAGCCTGTGCCTGTTTTTGCTGATCTTCAAGCTGCTGTTGCTTCAACTGATCCTGCTTTTGTTGCTCGGCCAGTTGCTGCTGCTTGAGCTTGTCAGCCTGCTGCTGCTGTTGTTGCTTCAGCCTGGCCGCCGCGGCTTTCTGCGCGGCCAGTTGTGCGGCCTGGTCCGCTGCCAGTTGCTGCTGGCGCTTCGCCTCGGCTTCCTGCTGGGCTTGCAACTGTTGCTGGCGCTGTTGCTCGGCGAGCTGCGCCTGGCGTGCAGCTTCCTGCTGCTGACGTTTCTTTTCCTGCAGCGCAATATCCGCCTGCTCATCAGGCAGCGGCGGAGCCGGCGCCACCGGTACTGGGGGAGGCGGCGGCGGCCGCGGGGTTGTGACGTCGGGCACCTCGGTCCACAGTTCGGCTTCGGCGCCTGCCGGCGTGCTGTTTTGCCAGTGAATGCCGTGGTACAGGAAGAACCCGAGCAGCGCGTGCATCACCAGTGCGAGCGCGAAGGCTCGCCAGGTGCCGCGTTCACGCGGTGGCTGGAGCGGGCGGGCGGAATGCTTGCGGATCATTGCGATTTGACGAGCAGGCCAACGCGCTTGACGCCCCGCGCCTTCAGGTCGGACATCACATTCATGACGGCTTCGTACTTCACCGTCTTGTCAGCGGCGATCACGACCGGTTGATCCGGATGTGACTGCTCGCGGTCGGTGACGAAGCTGTCCAGATCCTGCCGGGTCATGCTTTCCTGCTGCATGGCGCCATTGTCGTCTTTGTATTTGACGTTCATGTTGCCATCTGCACGGATATTCACGACCACCGGCGGTGTTTGCTGCTGCGGCGCGGCTCCACCCACGGTAGGCAGATTGACGATCGACGGTGCGACGAGCGGTGCCGTCACCATGAAGATCACGAGCAGCACGAGCATCACGTCGATATACGGCACGACGTTGATGTCGGCCATCGCGCGGCGCGAACGGCCGCCGCGCATACTTGAAGAGCGACTTGAGGAACCAGCCATCGTGGACTCCTTTAGTGCGCCTGACGCTGCAGAATGTTCGAGAATTCTTCGATGAAGGTCTCGAAGCGGATCGCCAGACGGTCGATGTCGTGTGCGTAGCGGTTGTAGGCAACCACCGCCGGAATGGCGGCGAACAGGCCGATTGCCGTGGCAGTCAGCGCTTCGGCAATGCCGGGGGCGACGTTGGCGAGCGTGGCTTGCTGGACATTGGCGAGGCCACGGAACGCGTTCATGATCCCCCACACGGTGCCGAACAGACCGATGTACGGGCTGACCGAACCCACCGAGGCGAGGAACGCCAGGTTGGCCTCGAGCACGTCCATTTCACGCTGAAACGCTGCGCGCATGGCGCGCCGTGCGCCGTCGAGGATCAGGCCCGGGTCGTTGAGACGTTTTTCCTTGCCCTTCAGGAATTCGCGCATGCCGGATTCGAAAATCCGCTCGAGTGCGCCGATCGTGTGGCGATTGTTCGCTGCGCTTTGATAAAGCGCCTGCAGGTCGCCGCCGGACCAGAAATCGCGTTCGAAGCGTTCAGTTTGCGCGCGCGCACGGCGGATCGCAAACCACTTGCGGAAGATAAAAGTCCACGAGAGCAACGACAGCAGCAGCAAGAGTGCCATCACTGCCTGCGCCAGCAGGCTCGCATTGAGTACGAGAGAAACGATCGATAGATCTTGTGTAGTGTTCATAGAGGTTCGCTGTAACGTCCCGGATGGGGGCGTCCGGCTGCAAGGTGAGTCGAAGCTTGCCGTGGGGAAACCGGAAGCATCGGCAAACCGCTGGCCGAACCATGCTTTGTGTTGCTTGATCGATACGAGTTCACTGGCCCCGTAACAACGATGTTCAGGCGTTGTCCGTTGACACACGAGGCGCAGTAACTTCCAGCCCGCGCCGCAATGCGGCAAGGACCGATGCCGGAATGGCGGCAGGACGCAGCGCTACCCGGTCGACACAGCCGACCCGAATGGTCCCGGTAGCAAGCAGCGTGCCGTCACGCCAGGCCTCCTGCGAGAAATCGACCGACGCGCGGCCAATTCGTTCAGGGCGGCTGATAATTTTGATGAGATCGTCAAGCCGGGCGGGCGCGCGATAGTCCACTGAACTGCTGCGCACGATGAACAGCGCACCCGTTTCCTGCGCGAGGCGATCCTGTTCGAGACCGCATGCGCGCAGCCATTCGGTGCGTGCCCGTTCGAAAAACTTCAGGTAGTTCGCGTAGAACACGATGCCGCCGGCATCGGTATCTTCGTAGTACACGCGAATTGGCCAGGTGAAGCCGACGATTTCGGCGCTGGACTCGCTGGGAAACATATTCATGCCGCGCATTTTACCGGATCGCACACCCCGACGTTTTTTTCGGGGCAGCGCGCCGGCCCAAAGATGTTCAACCGCGATGTACCGACAGTCCCGCGAACGACTGCGCAACCGGCATCAACTCGATGGTGTTGACGTTGACATGCGCGGGGCGCGTTGCCGTCCAGTAGATCGCATCGGCGATGTCCTCGGCTGTCAGCGGCTGCACGTTCTGGTAGACGTTCGCAGCCTTTGCGTCGTCGCCGCGAAAGCGCACGTTCGAAAACTCCGTGCCGCCACACAAGCCAGGCTCGACGTCGGTCACGCGTAGCGGGGTGCCGGCCAGATCGGCGCGCAGGTTCAGACTGAACTGGCGCACGAACGCCTTGGTGGCACCGTACACGTTGCCGCCCGCGTACGGCCAGTTGGCGGCCGACGAGCTGAGATTGAACACGTGACCGCGCTGGCGCTCGACCATGCCCGGCAGCAGCGCATGGGTGACCTGCACGAGGCCGGTGCAGTTGGTATCGATCATGGTTTGCCAGTCATCGAGGTTCGCCCGCTGCGCCGGCTCGAGACCGAGCGCGAGGCCGGCGTTGTTGACCAGTACGTCGATAGCGGCGAAAGCTTCCGGCAGCGCGGCGGGCACAGCCGCGACGGCGGCACGGTCACGCACGTCGAGTTCAAAGGGCAGCACAGCGTCGCCCAGTTCGTCGGCAAGCGCCTGCAGGCGATCCTTACGGCGTGCGGTGGCGACGACGCGATGGCCGCCCTTGACGAAAGCACGCGCGATGGCGGCGCCGAATCCGGCGGACGCTCCGGTGACGAAGACGATCATTGCGGTTTCCTGTTGCGGAGAGGGGAAAGGTGCCAAGCCTACTTCCAATGCGGGGTTGCGGCAAGAATGACCTTGATCCCAGCGGACGACCTTCAGATGTGCGGGGCTTGCGGAAACGGCAGGCCCGCAGATCGTGGCCTTGCGGGGCGCGCAGAAGCGGGCGTCCGGCGCTTCGACGGCGTCCGTTAGCAATCGCATTTCATCAGACGTTTGCGTGTACGTGCAGCTTATGGCGGCATCTGTCGCACCATTGGCGGCCGTTGCATGGCGAGCGCGACTGACGTCCGTCGCTGCCGCGCTCTCCGCGCCGGCAGGCGCCGCGGAGACTCGGTTGCCTATTTGGGACGCTTCCAATACACTAATGCGCTCACCCCTGCGTGACTGGCGATAGAACCAAACAGGTTCAAGGTGGAGCGACCCACCGTGAAGCGCAGGGTGCCGTTTTGCCGTTCGCCTGGGCAGCCGTGATCCGCGCGCATTTATCTGCGCCGCCGGTGGCTGTCCTGCCTCGCGTGTGCGGCGTATCTCCATCCGCCACGCCAGGGCTGGCCCAGCCGCCAGCAGCGCCGCGTACCCACTACGCTTTCTGCATGAAATTCGGCGCACGATCCGGTCAACCTGAATACACTCAACGGAACCCGTATGTTTGACAGAGCCCAAAGCACCATCGCCAACGTCGACCCTGAACTCTGGAAGGCGATCGAGCAGGAAAACCGCCGTCAGGAAGACCACATCGAACTGATCGCATCGGAAAACTACACGAGCCCGGCCGTCATGGCTGCTCAAGGTTCGCAACTCACCAACAAGTACGCCGAAGGTTATCCGGGCAAGCGGTACTACGGCGGTTGCGAATACGTGGACATCGTCGAGCAGCTCGCGATCGACCGCGTGAAGGAAATTTTTGGCGCTGAAGCCGCCAACGTGCAGCCGAACTCGGGTTCGCAGGCCAACCAGGGCGTCTTTTTCGCCATGCTCAAGCCGGGCGACACCATCATGGGCATGAGCCTCGCCCACGGCGGCCACCTGACGCACGGCTCGCCCGTGAACATGTCGGGCAAGTGGTTCAACGTCGTCAGCTATGGCCTGAACGAAGCGGAAGACATCGACTACGACGCTGCAGAGAAGCTCGCACAGGAACACAAGCCGAAGCTGATCGTTGCGGGTGCATCCGCTTTCTCGCTGCGCATCGACTTCGAACGTCTGTCGAAGATTGCGAAGTCGGTCGGCGCTTACTTCATGGTCGACATGGCGCATTACGCAGGCCTCGTTGCTGCCGGCGTCTATCCGAACCCGGTGCCGCATTCCGACTTCGTCACGACGACGACGCACAAGAGCCTGCGCGGTCCGCGCGGTGGCGTGATCCTGATGAAGGCCGAGTTCGAGAAGCAGATCAACTCGGCGATCTTCCCGGGCATCCAGGGTGGTCCGTTGATGCACGTGATCGCCGGTAAGGCCGTTGCGTTCAAGGAAGCGCTGTCGCCGGAATTCAAGGAATACCAGCAAAAGGTCGCGGACAACGCGCGCGTGCTGGCCGAAACGCTGGTCAAACGCGGTCTGCGCATCGTCTCGGGCCGTACCGAGAGCCACGTGATGCTGGTCGACCTGCGTGCCAAGCACATCACCGGCAAGGCAGCAGAAGCGGCGCTCGGCGCAGCGCACATCACGGTCAACAAGAACGCGATTCCGAACGATCCGGAAAAGCCGTTTGTCACGAGCGGCGTGCGGCTGGGTTCGCCGGCCATGACCACGCGCGGTTTCGGTGAGAAGGAAGCCGAGCAGGTCGGCCATCTGATCGCCGACGTGCTGGACAACCCGGAAGATGCTGCGACGATCGAACGCGTTCGCGCGCAGGTCAGTGAGCTGACCAAGCGCTTCCCGGTCTACAATTAAGCGACGATGCGCTGCCCCTTCTGCCGGCACGACGATACGCAGGTCGTGGACTCCCGCGTATCCGAGGACGGCGCCGCGATTCGCCGGCGCCGCCGCTGCCCGGCTTGCGACAAACGTTTCACGACGTATGAGCGAGTCGAGCTGGCGTTGCCGTCGGTCGTCAAGAAGGATGGCAGCCGCACCGAATTCGATCGCCGCAAGATCGTTGCAAGCATGCAACTGGCGCTGCGCAAGCGTCCGGTTGCTGCGGATGCGATCGACGCGGCTGTCGCCCGCATCGAATATCAATTGCTGGGCAGTGGTGAGCGCGAAGTGCGCAGCGAGCGCCTCGGCGAACTCGTCATGAACGAGTTGCGCGCGCTCGACACGATTGCCTACGTCCGCTTTGCTTCTGTGTACCGCCGTTTCGAAGACGTGTCTGAGTTCGAAGACGTCATCGAGGAATTTCGCCGCGCGGCCACCCCTCCCAAGCCGCCGCGCAAGCGCTGACTGTTCTCGCAAGAGCATCGGTATCCCCTTTCCGTAGTGGTTCCACCGGCATTGTCGCGGGTGAACTCGCACGCTCGCTACCTGGCCATTCGGCCGATTGTGGATTCGGTATTGCCTGGATAAATTGTTTGCGTTCTTTCGAAGTTAAGGAATGCAGATGAAACAGCATGCCGATTTTTCGCACGTGCATCACCGCGGCTTTACGTTGATCGAAACGCTGGTCGTGGTTGCCATTTTGGCGGTTGTCGCGGTAACGGCGACGCCATCGCTGGTTGCCTGGCATGAGCGCGACCAGGTCGACGCGCGAGCTCGGGAGCTGCTTTCGACGCTCTCTTATGCGCGCAGCGAGGCGGTCAGGCGAGGTGTGCGCGTGACGGTGTGCCGCGTCGACGCAGCGCGTCACTGTCTTGCCTCGGGGCAGGCTTGCCGCGTTGGCTTAGCGGACTGGTCGTGCGGGTGGGCGGTGATGGTCGAACGTAGCGGAACGCCGACGGTGTTGCGCGCGCAGGCCGAACTTGCGGCAGTGAGTATTGCGGGGACACAGACCAACCTGACCTTCACGCCCCCGGCGGGGCAGTTGATTGGCAGCTTTCGCAGCTTCGACATTGCGCCGCAGTTCCCTTCACGGGCCACACAAGGCCAGTCCTGGCGGCGTTGTATTCGCATCGCTGCGGGCGGCCGGCCGCGTATCGCAGATGGCGCTTGTGGAGCGACATCATGAGTAAGTTACGAGCTGGACACACAGGTGGTGCATCGCTGATCGAAGTCATGCTCGCGGTCGCTCTAACCGCAGTGACTGCCCTGGGCTTGCTCCCATCGCAATTGTGGATCGCGCGAGAGGCTCGCTCCGCGGCGCTGCGCGAACACGCCGTATTCGTGGCCGATGCTGTCGCCGAAGCCGCGCGTGCTCCAGGCGGCGGCGACAGCGCCTTGCGCCAATGGGCCACCCGCGCGACGAACCTGCTACCCGAAGGCGAAGCGTCGACCAGCGAGATTGGCGGTGGGGTATCGTTCGCGCGCGTGACATGGGCCGCCGCAGCCACGCTACAAACCCCCGGCGAGGTCATCGACAAACCCGAATCGTGCGGCGACGTGGCAGTTGCGGCTGGCCGCGTTTGCGTTGCTCTGGCGTTCGTAAAATGAAGCAGCGAAAGTTTTTTCTATGCGGGCATACGCTCGTCGAACTGATCATTGCGCTTGCGCTGGGCATTGTCGTCACTGCTGGCGCGGTGTCGCTGTACCGCTCGCAACGCGCGGCGTTCGGCCGTGCCCGGCGACGCGATCCAGATGCGCAAAGCCGGCCTGACGGCGCTCACTCTGATCGGCCAGCAAGTCCAGATGACTGGCTTCGTACCGGCCGACCTGCCTCAGCCGCAACGAAAGCCCACTCTGTTCGGATGCTCGGCTGCACGGCCCACCGGTGCCGACGACAACTTCGTCTGTGAAACGCTGACAAGCCGTTCGGATGGGATCACAATTCGCTATGTCGGCGACAACGTGTCTACGTGGCCGTCATCCACGGGAGAGTCGACGGATTGTCTGGGACAGACAGTGAGCGCTGGGAATACAAGCTTCGGCGCTGGACGCGTGTTGATCGTCAATCGCTTTTACGCGAAGCCCAGCACGTCGACTGGCGAATCGGAGTTGTACTGCGACGGTAATGGACGATCCGGTTCTGCGCAGCCGCTGGTGGAGGGTATCGAACGGGTGCGGGTCAAGTACTGGTTAGCCGGCGCGCAAATGGGGCTCGATGCATCGGCGCTCACCCCGGGGCAATGGGCCGATGTCGTCGCCGTGGACCTGTGCGTGCTGGTGCGCGGCGCGCCCCAAGGGCGGCGCTCGCGCTATGTCGACTGCGACGGCGCGAATCTCACAGGTACGGACCTACGCGCGCGGCAGGCATTCTGGCGGCGCGTGGCAATCCGCAACAACGAGGGGCGCGCGTTATGAAGACCGCACGGCGCGCCCGTGGCGCTGCCTTACCTATCGTTCTATTGATATCGTCGATGATGCTGATCACATCCGCCGCGTGGTTCGAAACGTCGCTCGCGGCGGCGCGTGCGGCGACCAATCTGCGCGACGCCCTGCAAGCCTTCCATGCTGCCGATTCGGCGCTGACCCTGTGCGCCCGCGCCGTCGCAGCAGGCACAGCACGCGTCATCAGCGCTGTCGCTGCGGAGCCGACTACATGGAAACTCGAGCCGGCCTTTGCAGCCGGCGCCTTTGCGCCATTCGCATCATGGTCCGGGTCGGTCGCGGCGCCGCAGTGTCTGGCAGAGGCATGGAGATTGAGCGCGCGTCCAGAGGTCAACGCCTATCTGCTAACAGCCCGCGGCTTTGGCCGGACTCGCGAGTCTCAGGCGTGGGTGCAACTGGAACTGGTCGTGGATGGCGACAAAATCGAGCAACACTGGCGGCGAGTCGCTGCGCGGCCGTTTTGAGGGGCGTCGGTATGAAGTCGCATGGATCGGCGTTCACGCTGCTCGAACTGGTCATTGCTTTGGCGATCGGCGCAATCCTGGCGGTATACGCGGTCCCTTCGTATCGCAGCCATGTGGCGCGTTCGCATCGGGTCGACGCGGCGTCCGCGCTTTATCGGGCCGCCCAGTTTCTCGAAGCGGCACCCCCAGGAGAGGTGGGTTCATTGCCAACGGGACTCGATCAGGCGCCGTCTTTCGGGACACCGGTGTATCGCCTGCGCGCGCTGCCCGCTGACGAAGCGAACGGCGGCTATGGCGTGGAGGGGCGGCCTCTGGAAGCGGGCGCCATGCGCGACGACGCGTGCGGCACCTTCATCCTCGACGCCACGGGTTTGCGCGCCAATCGCACTGCGGATGGCGCGGCGGCGCCCGATCCAGACATGTGCTGGAACACCCGCTAGGCGGTGCCAGTTTCAATGCGAGTGTTCACCAACCCGGCAGCCTGTTGGCGTCAGACCGGGCATCAAACTCGCCATTAGACCCAGCGCCAACCCAAAGTGAACCCAGCGCCAACCCCGCCATCAACCCCAGCACAAATCAATACCCGCCATCCTGCTTCGCCGCATCGCCCGGTGTCCGCCCCGACTCATCCTTCATCTGCTTCCAGATGCGATACGCCTCCCATGCCGCCAGTCCCAGACTGCCCCATTTCAGTGCCGGCTTGGCGGCGGCTGCAACGGTTGCCCGCAACGGCTTGGCGAGCAGCATCGAAACAATCGAACTGACCAGCGGGTATTCCTTCAGCAGCGCGCTGATCCCCGCCGTGGCGCCGCGGGCCTTGCTCCAGCCCATGCCACCCGCCACGCCCGGTACGATGAACTTGAGCCAGCTGAAATGCGTGACTGCTTGACGCAGTTCTACGGTCGCCTGTGCGAGCTCCAGACGCTCGACATCCGCGCGCACCATCAGCAATTCCTTGCGCAGTGCACGCAAATGCGGCGCGCTCAGGTCGCGAGGAGGCGGGCGTTTGTTGCGAAAGGCGGTATCGGGGCGGCTAGAGCTCATGGTGTCGGCTGCAAGAGGGGAACGGGAGGGTACGCTGGCGCTAGCCGGCGTGCCCCGGCCTGTGTCACGGTCTGCGAAATGTCTCGCGGTCCTTCTCGAACTCGGCGAGGGTGGCTTCGAACACCATCGGCGAGCTGTGCAAGCCACTGCGGGCCTTGAGCGCGCAAATCAGTGCCGCGATCAGATAGACCGCCGTGATGCCAGCCAGCGACTGCCACCGGTAAGTATCCCAGAATGCGATGGCGACCAGCGCTGTCAACGCGATCAATGCCATGGTGGCGAGCATCATGGCCGCAAGTCCGAGAAACAGCACGCCGAGCAGGCGGTCTTTTTCCTCGGCCAGTTCGATGCCCACCAGTTCAAGCCGCGTTTGCAGGATCGCAAAGACGGAACTGAGGATGCGGCGCAAGGGACTGTGATCCGCGCGCTGCGATTGATTGTCGATCGTCATGGCTTGGGCGTTGCGCGTGAGATGCGCCAGAAGAAGCGGACCGGTCAGGCACGCACCGGTCAACCCGTATCAGCATCGAGCCGGAAGAAGCGCCCGGCCGCGTACTGTTTTTACTTGCGATTGATCAGCAGGCCGACCAGTACGCCGACGCCTGCGGCGATGCCGATGGAAGCCCACGGATGCTCGTGCACGTAGTCGTCCGTTGCACGGGCAGCCTTCTTGCCTTTCTCGACCACGACGACCTGCACATCCGCGGCCTTCTCCTTGGCCTGTTTCAGGCGCGAGAGCGCCGTTTCACGCAGTTCGGAAGCGCGTTCGCCGGTGGCGCTCGCGGCCTGTTTTAGCAGGTCTTCAGCGTCCGCGAGGACGGTTTTGATATCCGACATCAATCTCTCCTTGTTGACTTCCGACATTTACAGCTCCCATCTCGTGTGGCATGCGTGAATCGTAACCAAAGAAACGTCATGTGGCGAGCGCAGCGGTACGCGCAAACCTCCGCACGATCCATTCCCGGTCGATTCACCGCCGGTTAGATGCTTTTTCTCCACACAGTCACATGGCAAAACCGTGACCATGATGGAGTTGATCTGTCCCGCAAAGTTTCCTCCATTCCAGAGAAAATTACAAAAACTCATAAAGTTGTGACGCGATGTTCGTTCGAGGTGTACGCGTGCTCCCGTATGCTCTAAATTTGCGGGTGCCGCAGGCGCCAGCCTGAACGGATCGTCCAAACCTATAAAGGAGCTGCATCATGAGTCTACGTCTTGGCGACATCGCGCCGGATTTCGAACAGGAATCGAGCATTGGCCACATCAGGTTCCACGAGTGGCTGGGCGATAGCTGGGGCGTGCTGTTCTCCCACCCGGCGGACTTCACGCCGGTGTGCACGACGGAACTCGGCCTGACGGCGAAGCTCGCGAGCGAGTTCGAAAAGCGCAATGTCAAGACGATCGCGCTGTCGGTGGACAGCGCCGAGTCGCACAAGGAATGGATCAAGGACATCAACGAGACGCAAGCCGCGAGCGTCGGCTTTCCGATTCTGGCGGACGGCGACCGCAAGGTCTCGCAGCTGTACGACATGATCCATCCGAATGCCAACGAGACCTTTACGGTCCGTTCGCTGTTCGTCATCGACCCGAAGAAGAAGGTGCGTCTGACCATTACGTACCCGGCCAGCACCGGCCGCAACTTCGACGAAGTGCTGCGTGTGATCGACTCGCTGCAGCTTACCGATAACTACCAGGTCGCGACACCAGGCAACTGGAAGCAGGGCGATGACGTGGTGATCGTGCCGTCGCTGAAGGACGAGGAAGTCATCAAGCAGAAATTCCCGAAGGGCTATAAGGCACTGCGTCCTTATCTGCGCATGACGCCGCAGCCGAACAAGTAAGCCGGAGCAGCAAGCCGGAAGCGCTGCCGGAATGCAAAGGGCCAACCCGTCTGGGTTGGCCCTTTCTTTTCACGACTGCACAACGTTCACCGGATCAGTAAAACGCCTGAATGCCCGTTTGCGCGCGCCCGAGAATCAGCGCGTGAATGTCGTGCGTGCCTTCGTAGGTATTGACGACCTCGAGGTTCACCAGGTGCCGCGCAATCCCGAACTCGTCCGAAATGCCGTTGCCGCCTAGCATGTCGCGGGCAAGGCGCGCGATCTCGAGCGACTTGCCGCACGAGTTGCGCTTCATGATCGAGGTGATTTCGACCGCAGCCGTGCCTTCGTCCTTCATGCGGCCGAGGCGCAGCACGCCTTGCAGGCCGAGCGTGATTTCGGTCTGCATATCGGCGAGTTTCTTCTGGATCAGCTGGTTGGCGGCGAGCGGCCGACCGAACTGCTTACGATCCAGCACATACTGACGCGCCGTATGCCAGCACGCCTCGGCCGCGCCGAGCGCGCCCCAGGCAATGCCGTAGCGCGCCGAGTTCAGGCAGGTGAACGGGCCTTTGAGGCCGCTCACCTTCGGCAGCATGTTTTCTTCCGGCACGAACACCTCGTCCATCACGATTTCGCCGGTGATCGAGGCGCGCAGACCTACCTTGCTGTGAATCGTCGGCGCGGACAGGCCTTTCCAGCCTTTTTCCAGAATGAAGCCGCGGATTGCGTCCTTGCCGTTCTCTTCGAGCTTGGCCCAGACGACGAACACGTCGGCGATTGGCGAGTTGGTGATCCACATCTTCGCGCCGGACAGCGAGAAGCCGCCGCCGACCTTCTTTGCCCGCGTGACCATGCTGCCCGGATCGGAGCCGTGATTGGGTTCGGTCAGGCCGAAGCAGCCGATCCATTCGCCGGTGGCGAGCTTCGGCAGGTACTTTTCTTTTTGCGCTTCCGAGCCGAATTCGTAGATCGGCACCATCACGAGCGACGATTGCACCGACATCATCGACCGGTAGCCTGAATCGACGCGTTCCACTTCGCGCGCGATCAGCCCATAGGCCACGTAATTCAGACCGGGGCCGCCGTACTGCTCGGGGATCGTCGGGCCGAGCAGGCCGAGTTCACCCATTTCGCGGAAGATCGCGACGTCGGTCTTCTCATGGCGGAACGCCTCCAGCACGCGCGGCTGCAGGCGATCTTGCGAATAGACCGCGGCGGCTTCGCGCACCATGCGCTCATCTTCGGTGAGTTGCTGATCGAGCAACAGCGGATCTTCCCAGTGAAACTGCGCGGCGTCGGCCATGATGCGGATCTCCTGAATCGAATCGGGTGTGTCTGGTATCACTTGAAAACGCTTGACTTGAGTTCCGCTATGCGAAACAATGTTTTGCAAATGAGCCTTGAGTGTATCATCCGATGACGCCTGCATCTACTCCCCTCGAACCCTTGGACGAACGCAAATTCGTCGTTGCTCTGGCGCGCGGTCTGGATCTGTTGCGCGCGTTCAGGCCGGGCGAGACGATGCTGGGCAACCGCGATTTCGTCGAACGCACGGGTCTGCCGAAGGCGACCGTCAACCGCCTGGCTTACACGCTGACCGTGCTCGGCTACCTGCGTCTCGACGAGACGCTAGGCAAATATGCGCTCGATGGCGGGGTGCTGTCACTCGGCTTCGCGCTGCTTTCGGGCACGGATACGCTCGAACTCGCGCGCCCGCATATGCGGACCTTTGCGCGCGAGGTGGGGGCGGCGGTGTCGTTGGGCTGCCGCGACGGGCTCGACATGATCTATCTGGACACGATCCGGAGCGAGACGGCGCTGACCCTAGGCCTCGCCTCCGGGTCCAGACTCTCCATGCTCACGAGTTCGATGGGGCGCGCGTATCTCGCGGTCCAGCCGCTCGACGTGCGCGCCGCGTTAATGGCGGAATTGAAGAAGGCTGCCGGCAAGGAAGGCGCCGCGCTGGTAGCCGACGCAGAGAAGGAGATCGCGGCGTTCGCGCTGGAGCGGTGCTGCTATTCGTTTCGCGACTGGCACGACGACGTCAACGCAGTCGCCGTGCCGTTTCGCGAACCGCGTGAAGGGCGCTGGATGGTGCTCAGTTGCAGCGGGCCGGCGTCATCCATGGGCGAGGAGGTGTTTCGTGAAAGCGTCGCGCCGCGTCTGAAGGCAGTCGCGCGGCGCCTGGGCGACGCGGGTTGATTCGCCGCGGCGCAACCCGCCACCGGTGTTTCAGACTGCGCCGTTATGACTATGCACGGCGAACAGCGGTCCTTGCACGAAGCGCACGTCGTACTGCTGCAGCTGGTCGAATTGCGCTTCGCTTGCCACGCGGTTGAAGATCAACGGTATCCGCAGCCGGTTCGCATAGCCGACCAGCGGCTTCACCATGCCGTCGCGCAACGCGAGGCCCGCATCCATCTTGATGAAGTCGAGCCGCGCCATGTCGGAGACCGAAAGGATCTGTCCGGCGTTCGGCAGATTACCGGCGACCTTGAAGCCATAGCGCTGATAGCTCTTCGTCAGATAGCCGAGGAAGGTGCGGTGCGCGACCGCCGCCGCCGGCAACTCGATGACGATGCGCGACGGATTGAGTCCAAACGACACCAGCACGGTGGAAAAATGCCGGCCATGGTCGTATTTCACGCTCTTCAGCAAGCGTTCGTGGACGCGCAGGAACAGCAGCCCGTGGCGTTGCGCACCGAAAAAATTGATCGCATGCAGCGCGCGCGACATGCGGTCGAGCGCAACCAGTTCCGGGTCGTCCTCGATCCGTTCGAACGGGTCGAAAGGTTCGCCGTCGAGGCGCAGCGTCACCGCCTGAAAACCCAGTTCGTCGCCGAAACGATCCACGCTTTCCGGCGCAGAGGACAGCGACTGGGCCAGTGCATGTACGCTGATGTCGAAAATCGGCTCATACGCGCTGGCGAGTTCGAGTCCGTCGAAACGGGCCAGCGCGGTGTCGTGATAGAGACCTTCGCCCAACGCCAGATGCTGGCCGAGAAACGGATGGGCGGCAGCGCGGGCGATGAGTTCAGGAACGGTCTGCGGGATCATGAGTGGCTGTGGTGGCGCGTCGGGCGCGCATCGAAAGGCGGCTTGGGGCCGCATCTATCGATGGTAGCAGTCCGCACCGCCGTCACATGAACAAAATGCTGATAACCATATCGGGGTTTCTGCAGGGTTCAGGGTTAACGTTAGTTTCATCATTCGTAATTCGTTTTACTATTCGTAATCGCTAAATTGTGGCGGTGGTGGATCCGCTGGTGCGGCTTGCCTCATGCATGGCCAAACGTATTGCCCAATGCGCAGCTTACGCGGGGCGTGCCGCTAACGGCCGCTAGCTGCCGCTTACCGTCGCTTGTCGAGAGTTTGAACGGAGAACGTGGATGAACACGAACATTCGCAGCGCCGCCGGCGAGGCGGCTGGAAGACCTGCGGGCAACCCCGCGCGGCCCGAGATCGAACCGGGCTATCAGTCGGGCTTCGCCAACGAATTCGCAACCGAAGCGCTGCCGGGTGCGTTACCGCAAGGCCGCAACGCGCCGCAGCGTGCCGCGTACGGGCTTTACACCGAGCAGTTGTCGGGCACGGCATTCACGGCGCCGCGCAGCCACAACCGACGCTCGTGGCTCTACCGGATCCGTCCGGCGGCGGTGCATCGACCGTTCACGGCGCTGCCGTCGCATCGTCTCGTCGCGAATTTTCATGACGTGCCGCCGACGCCACCTAACCAGTTGCGCTGGGATCCGCTGCCGATGCCCGCCGAGCCGACCGATTTCATCGACGGCTGGGTGACGATGGCCGGCAACGGTTCGGCCGAGGCCATGAATGGCTGCGCGATCCATCTGTATGCCGCCAACCGCTCGATGCAGGACCGCTTCTTCTACAGTGCCGACGGCGAACTGCTGATCGTGCCGCAGGAGGGCCGCCTGCATATCGCCACAGAACTCGGGCGGATCGACGTGGAGCCGTTCGAGATTGCGGTGATCCCGCGTGGCGTGCGCTTTGCCGTCACGCTGCCTGACGGCGCCGCACGGGGTTATATCTGCGAGAACTTCGGGGCTTTGCTCCGGCTGCCGGACCTTGGCCCGATCGGCTCGAACGGCCTCGCCAACCCGCGCGACTTCCTCACGCCGCATGCCGCCTACGAAGACCGCGAGGGCGCGTTCGAACTGGTCGCCAAGCTCAACGGCAACCTGTGGCGGGCGGGCATAGACCATTCGCCGCTCGACGTGGTCGCATGGCATGGCAACTACGCGCCGTACAAGTACGACCTGCGCCGCTTCAATACGATCGGTTCGATCAGTTTCGATCATCCGGATCCGTCCATTTTCCTCGTACTGCATTCGACGAGCGACACACCGGGCGTCGATACGCTCGACTTCGTGATCTTTCCGCCGCGCTGGCTGGCCGCCGAAAATACTTTCCGGCCGCCCTGGTTCCATCGCAATGTGGCGAGTGAATTCATGGGGCTGGTGCATGGCGTGTATGACGCCAAGGCGGAGGGTTTTGTACCCGGCGGCGCGAGCCTGCATAACTGCATGTCGGGTCACGGGCCGGACGCGGATACCTTTGAAAAGGCTTCGCACAGCGACACCTCGAAGCCGCACAAGGTCGGCGACACGATGGCCTTCATGTTCGAAACCCGCACGCTGATCAAACCCACTCGCTTCGCGCTGGAGACCGCGCAATTGCAGGCGTATTACTACGAATGCTGGCAGGGCCTCAAGAAACACTTCGACCCGGAGCAACGATGAGCGTATTGAACGAGCTTCAGGCCACGCTCGACGTGTCGCGCAAAAGCTGGCTCGAAGCAGCGAATGATCCCGCCTGTGATTTTTCGATCCAGAATCTGCCGTTCGGCATCTTTAGCGACGCACGCAACAGCGCGCCGCGTGCGGGCGTAGCGATTGGCGAGCATATTGTCGACCTCGCAGTCCTGCAGGCGAGTGAGCTGCTGCGTCTGCCCGGCGCAGGCGCAGGCGCGAGCGCGGCGGTGAGCGAGACGGTCTTTTCCCGCGCCACGCTCAACGATTTCATCGCGCTCGGTCGCGACGCCTGGCGTAGTGTGCGCATCCAGTTGAGCCATCTGCTCGCACGCGAAACCGCCACGTTGCGTGACAGCGCCGGGCTGCGCGAACGGGCGCTGGTGCCTCAGGCAGGCACCACGCTGCATCTGCCGGTGCAGATTCCTGGCTACACCGATTTTTATTCGTCGAAGGAGCATGCGACGAATGTCGGTTCGATGTTCCGTGATCCTAAGCATGCCTTGATGCCGAACTGGTCCGAAATGCCGATCGGCTATAACGGCCGGGCGTCGTCGGTGGTGGTGAGCGGCACGCCGGTACGGCGGCCGAACGGCCAGCTCAAGCTGCCCGATCAGGAGCGTCCGGTGTTCGGCGCGTGCCGCAAGCTGGATATCGAACTGGAAACCGGCTTTATCGTCGGACGCGGCAATGCGCTTGGCGAGCCGATTGCCTGCGCCGATGCCGAGGCGCATATCTTCGGCATGGTGCTGCTCAACGACTGGAGCGCGCGCGACATCCAGCAGTGGGAATACGTGCCGCTCGGACCGTTCAACGCGAAGAGCTTTGCCACGACTATCTCCCCGTGGATCGTCACGCTCGATGCGCTTGAACCGTTCCGCGTCGCGCAACCGGTGCAGGAACCCCAGCCGCTCGAATATCTGCGGCACGACGGCGCGCATGCGTTCGATATCGCCCTCGAAGTCAGACTGCGCCCGCAAGGCGTACAGGAGGCGACGACCCTCGCCCGCACCCATTTCCGTCACATGTACTGGACGATGGCGCAGCAGCTCGCGCATCACACCGTGTCCGGCTGCAATACGCGGGTAGGCGATCTGATGGGTTCGGGCACGATCAGCGGCCCAACCACCGACTCGTACGGGAGCCTGCTGGAGCTGACGTGGAACGGCCAGAATCCGCTTGCGCTGAAAGAGGGCGGAACGCGGACCTTCATCGAGGACGGCGACGAGTTGACGCTAGCCGGATGGTGCCAGGGCGAAGGCTATCGGGTCGGATTCGGTACGTGCAGCGGCGAGATCCTGCCGGCGCTTGGCTAGGAAAGCGCCTGTACCGTCCCGCGCCGCTTTTCCCACCATACCGCCACGAGGAACGCGAGCGCACTTGCCAGCAGCACGGCGATCATCGCGTCGTTGCCCATGCTCTTCATCAACGCGCCGGCGATCAGCGGACCGCCAAAACTCGCGGCGCTCCATGACGCGCCAACCAGCGAACTGGCCGACACCAGCGCCGCGCCGCGAAAGCGCTCGCCGCAAGCCACGAGCGACAGCGTGTAGATCGAACCGGCCGCCGCACCGAGCACATACAGCAAGGGCCAGCATAGCCACGGCGACGCGATCGCCCAGGGCAGCACCGGCAACAGCAGCACGACCACCACGGCCGCGCCGATATGCACGCGTTCGCGACCGAGCTTATCGGCGAGCCAGCCGATCGGAAATTGCATGGTCGTATCGCCGAGCAGCAAGGCCGAGGCGAACAGCACGGCAAGCTCGCTGGAGATGCCGTGCGCCATCGCAAAGAGCGGCATCAGCGAGAGCGCGATGGTGTCGAACAAAGCAAAGAAGCCGGTGCCGATCACGAGCGCCGGCATGTGCGGCAGCACATGCCGCCAGCTGTCGTGCGCCTGGGCTTCGTCGCTGGAGGAAGGTGTGGAGCGAATCGCCGCGAGTGCCGGCAGTGCCAGCATGAAGAGCGCGCCGCACAGTAGAAAACGGCCTTCGGTCAGGTGCGAGATCTGGCTCACCAGCACGGGCCCGGCCATCTGGAATAGCGTGAAGTTCGTCGCATAGATCGCGATGACGCGGCCGCGCGAGGCGTCGTCGGCGAGCTGGTTCACCCATGCCTCGCCGATTGTGAAGAGCAGCATCAGCGCAGCGCCGCATAGCACGCGCAGCACGCCCCAGACCCACAGGTTCGAGCTGAACTGCATCGATGCCGTGGCAATGCCCACGACCAGCACCGCCCCGACGATCACCTGGCGGCCGCCGAAGCGTGCCGCGATCCAGCCGGCCAGCGGCACGACCAGCAAGCCGCCGCCCGCTTGCGCGGCGGTCAGCAGGCCGACCACGTCGGTGCCGTAACCGGCCTGGGTCAGCGCAAGCGCGGTGAGCGGCAAGGTGGCGCCGCTGCCGAGTCCGACCACTGCGACACTGAGGATGAGCGCGAGAAAATCGCGTGTGAAGATGACTTTCATCGGGCGAGATCGTACACCGCCGGCATGTCACGCGGAACCGCGCCAGGCGGCGCGCCCCGCTGACGTCAAGGCCGCTTTAGCCGGTGACGGCGACGCCCTGCGTGCGGCGTCCGAGTTGCACCGACCACAGCGTCAAGGCGAGCGCGGCGGTGGCCGCCGCGACGCCGACCCACGGCAGCGTGGTGAGCGGCGCGCCCGCGCCGATGACCATGCCGCCCAGCCATGCGCCGCTGGCGTTGCCGAGGTTGAAGGCGCCCTGATTGAGCGTGGAGGCGAGGTTGGGCGCGTGGCTCGCACGATCGACGATCAGCATTTGCAGCGGCGGCACGATCGCGAAGGCGAGCACGCCCCACATGAAAATCGTCACCATCGCGGGCACGGCTGAGTGCATGGTGCCGGCGAATACGGTGAGAATCACGACGATGGCGAACAGGAACGCAATCAGCGAGGGCATCAGGCGCCAGTCGGCCAGCTTGCCGCCGAGCGTGCTGCCCACGGTCAGGCCAAGGCCGAACAGCAGCAGCACCAGCGTCACCGCATGCGGCCTGAAGCCGGTCACGTCTTCGAGGATCGGCGTGATGTAGGTGAAGGTGGAGAAGAGACTGGTGGAAGCCAGCACGCTGATGCCGAGCACCATCAGCACCTGCGGATTCTTCAGCACGGCGAACTCGTGCACGAGATTCGCCTTCTGCATGTCGATCTTCGCAGGCAGGAACACGGCGAGCGCGGCGGCGGCCAGCCCGCCAATGACGGTGACAGCCCAGAACGCGGCCCGCCAGCCGACCACCTGACCGAGCGCCGTACCCAGCGGCACGCCGAGCACGTTGGCGAGTGTGAGGCCGGTGAACATCAGGGCGATCGCCTGGGCACGCCGGTTCGGCGCGACGAGTCCCGCTGCGACCACCGAGCCGATACCAAAGAATGCGCCATGGCAAAACGCCGTGACGATGCGCGCGATCATCAGCACGCCATAATTGGGCGCGAGCGCACAGAGCAGATTGCCGACGATAAACACGCCGATCAGGCTCATCAGCGCCCGCTTGCGCGGCATGTTAGCCACTGCGATGGCGACGATCGGCGCACCGATCGTCACGCCGAGCGCGTACGCCGAGACCAGCATGCCCGCGGCGGGAATCGAGACGGCCAGATCGCGAGCGACATCGGGTAGCAAGCCCATGATGACGAATTCGCTGGTACCGATTCCAAACGCGGCGACGGCAAGGGCAAGCAGAGGCAAAGGCATGATGGGGGAGATCGGTACGAAGCCCGCGCGATGCACGCGTGACCGGCGCGCGTTTCGGAGCGAGAGCGCGGGCGCCGGGAGGGCAAACAACTAAGGGATTGTACCTAAGCCAAAAGTGTCTTGCTCTGGACTGCTCAAGGTGTTGTTTTTCGTTGAACGAAATTCTGCGCGCCTGCCACGCCTTCGGCGAAGATCGCGTCATAACCGCCGGCGCCCTCGCGACGCAAGGCTTCGGGCAGATCGTCGAGCGGGCTGTTTTTGATTGCGGAGCGGCGGTCGGCGAGCAAGGCGGCCTGCGGAAATGCGGCCAGTTGCGCGGCCAACTCTTCGGCTACGGCCCGCGCCGTACCGTGCGGCACGACGCGGTTGGCGAGGCCGAAGCCGAGCGCTTCCTGCGCGTCGAGTGCGCGTCCGGTCAAGATCAGGTCCAGCGCGCGCGACAGCCCGATCAGCCGGGGCAAGCGGATCGTGCCGCCGTCGATCAGCGGGATGCCCACACGCCGGCAGAAGACGCCGAGCACGGCATCTTCCTCGACGACGCGCAGGTCGCACATCGCCGCCAGTTCGAGACCGCCCGCAACGGCGAACCCGGTAATTGCGGCGATCACCGGCTTGGTGAAGGGCATGCGCGTCGGACCCATCGGACCGGGCCCGCCGCCATCGGCGTACACCTCGTTGCGGCGCGCATCGTCTGCCAGCGCGGTGAGATCGGCGCCCGCGCAGAAGGTGCCGCCCGCGCCGAACAGCACCGCCGCGCGCCATTGCGGCTCGGCTTCGAAACGGCGAAACGCGGCGGACAGCGCATCGGCAGTCGGACGGTCGACCGCGTTGCGGCGCGCCGGGCGTTCGAGCACGATCGTCGCCACCCTTTCGCTTGCTTCAATTCTGACGTGTTCGCCAAAATGTTCGGATGTCATCACTGTCTCCGGGACTATTCAAAGGCAGCAGGTATTTTGAATACGTCTTATGCGTGCTGATTATTGCTGGATCTGTCACATATACTTCACGAGCGGACCGTAGCGTTAGCGCTTTTTTAGCATGCCGGTTTTCTGCACCGGCACATTGAGTCTGCACCTGTCATTGTCTATGTCATCAGCCACGCCGACTCTCGAATCGCCTCTGGCGGAACCGATCTGGATCGTGCCCCTGCACGAGCATCCGTGGTACGACCACGTTCGTCTGAAACGCGTCTTCATTGCCGACGGCACGCGTCACGAGGTGGTGCTGGTCGACGCCCGCAAACTGCTCGACTGCGCGAATCGCGACAATACCGACTACGTCCTGAAGCCCGTCAACGAGTGGCACACGGGCAAGGTGCGCGGGATTCGCGAGTTTCTCGATCCGGCCAATCCGCGCATCCCGCAGATGCCTTACGTGACGGTCTCGAAGCGTCGCGCGCCGGGCCTGATGGGTTGGCTGGGCCTCGAACACGAGGGCGTCGTGGCGTTCCGCAACGGCCAGCATCGGGCACGCTATCTGGCCGATTCGGGCGCGCGCTGGTTTCCAGTGGAGGTCCACGAACGCGAAGTGGCTTTGCTGCGCGAAGTGTGCGGCGCGCTCGACGACGCGCGGACCGTGATTCGTCAGACGACGAGCGGTGGGGCGGCTTAGGCGCCTGCTGGCCGCTTCCTCGTTGTTCATTGCGCCATGCTATCCGCGCGCGGACACCACGTTGCGCCGCGAGCCATCGTGCCATGCCGCCACATTGCCGAGCGTGGTCTGGGCGATTTCGTTCATGGCCTCGCGGGTGAAGAACGCCTGATGCGCGGTGACGATGACGTTGGGGAACATCAGCAGGCGTGCCAGCACGTCGTCCTGGAGCGGCCGGTTCGAATGGTCTTCGAAGAACAGACCGCCTTCTTCCTCGTAGACGTCGAGGCCCAGGTTGCCGAGCTGACCGCTCTTGAGTGCGCCGACCAGTGCATTGCTCTCCACCAGACCGCCGCGGCCGGTATTGATCAGCATCGCGCCGCGCTTCATTTTGGCGAGCGCGTGCCCGTCGATCAGATGGTAGGTGTCCGGCACCAGCGGACAGTGCAGACTGACGACGTCGCTTGCGGCGAGCAGCGTATCGAGCGGCACGTAGCGTGCGCCGAGCGCCAGCAGATCCTCGGCGGGGGTGCCGGGATCGTAGGCGAGCACCTGCATACCGAAGCCCGCCATGATGCGGGCGAACACGCGGCCGATCATCCCGGTGCCGATCACGCCGACGGTCCTGCCGTGCAGATCGAAACCGAGCAATCCATTCAGCGAAAAATCGCCCTCGCGCGTGCGCGCGGCCGCCCGCGGCAAGCGCCGGTTCAGCGCGAGGATCAGCCCCACTGCGTGCTCGGCCACCGCATGCGGCGAATAGGCCGGCACGCGCGTCACGGTGATACCGAGCCGCTGGGCTGCCGCGAGATCCACGTGATTGAAGCCGGCCGAACGTAGCGCGATCAGGCGCGTGCCGCCCGCCTGCAGCCGTTCGAGAACCGCGCCGTCCGCGCAGTCGTTGACGAATGGACACACCACCTCGAAGCCGTCCGCGAGGACAGCGGTTTCGGCGTCGAGGTGCGATTCCTGAAAGTGCAGATCGTAGCGGTACGCTGTGTTCGCTTCGTTGAACGTCTCGCTGTCGTACTGGCGGCTGCTGAACAGGATCATGCGCATGGGACGCGCCGCGAACGCTATGCTGACAGGTTAGGCGTCCCGTGGCGCATGCAGGCTGGTACTCATCTCTCCGGCGAGGAGGGGAGGCGTTTGCATGCCTGCCGGCATGCGCACGTCGCCCGCGCCGTTGTCCTGGCCCTGGTCTTCACCCGACAAGGTCCGGCCGAAATGCTCGATCGTGTGCTCGACGAAGGTGCGCGTTTTGGCCGGCAGGAACTGCCGGTTCGGATAGACGATCGACACCTTGACGTCCGGATCGTCCACTCTGTAATCGTCCATGACGCGCGTCAAGGTGCCGGCCGCCAGGTCCTCGACCACCATTTGCCAGGGCAGGATGGCAATGCCCATGCCGGCCAGCGCGCCTAGCCTCACCATCATTGCGCTGTTGACGGAGTAGACCGGCTGCAGTGCGATTTCCTCGGTGCGCGGCCCTGGGCCGGTGAAATGCCAGGTGGTGGGCTGCTCCGCCGGCAAGCCGATGAACGCATGCAGCGCAAGTTGTGCGGGCGTGCGCGGCACGCCTTGTTCGGCCAGATACGATGAGGCTGCGCAAACCACCAGCGAATGCGTGCCGATGGGCCGGTCGATCAGATCCTGGCTGGGCTTGACGAAACCGGTGACGATGCCGACGTCGTAACCGTCTTCAATCAGGTCCACCCGCCGGTCGGTCAGCGTGAGCCGCACCTTGACCTTCGGGTATTGCCTGCGGAAGCCGTCGAGCAACGGTGTCAGCGAGAGCAGGGACAGCGTGCCGGAAGCGGCGAGCCGCAGCGTGCCGCCGGGCTCGGATTGCGTGTCGGCGAGGGCATTCTCGAGGCGGTCGAGTTCTTCGAGCAGGCCGCGGCACCCTTCCAGATAGCGTTTTCCCGCCTCGGTCAGGGCGAGATTGCGCGTGGTGCGATTGATGAGCCGCGTTTTCAGATGGGCTTCGAGCGTGGCGATCGAGCGCGTAACAAGCGCATTCGATACCGCAAGTTGTTGGGCGGCACGCCGGAAACTTTCTGTTTCGGCCACTCGGACGAAAACTCGCATAGCGTGAATCTGATTCATTGTAATACGCCTCTTATGCTTGGAAGAAAGCCGTGCGGGTGAGTCTCGACGCGGGATAGCGACTCACTCGGGAATCGTCCGGACCTGGTTGTTACGACTTCTGGGTCAAATAATATTGACTATTACGTGGAATTACAATATTTGTTGATTTCGCTTCGTCGCATTATTAGGATCGCGCTAATTCTGGAAATTGCCTAAATTCTGGATACGACGCGCGTATTGGCGGAATTGGACTAATTAGTCAAACGATTCGCTTGCCGCCGTGCTATGCGGCAGAGGGTGGGGTTGTCGAGCAACCGTGCGGGAAATGGATTTTTGTATGCAATCCGAGTTGAATTGTGCGTTGATGTGGCATTGCGGGATAGAAAATCGGAATCTCAATGTGTCATTCTGGAGTAATGATTTTTTTGATTCACTGGCAAACATCGCGATTCGTTAATGTATGACTTGTTCCGCATAGCGGGATTGCAGGAAAAAGATTTTCTGGGAACTTCAAGGCGATTTTTTCTCACAATCGTTATAAGTTAACGCTAAAGGCGCAACCAGAACATGATCGGTGAATTGCTCAGGTCGCAACCGGAAATCGCGCTCTTTGCGAGCCTTGCTCTCGGATATTTCATTGGTTCGTTCAAGATTGGCCCTATCCAGCTCGGCGGTGTCTGCGGCACCTTGATCGTGGCGCTCCTGCTGGGTCAAACCGGCGCCCGGCTTGCCCCGGACCTGAAAAACATCGCTTTCGCCCTGTTTATCTTTGCCCTGGGTTTTACCGGTGGGCCGCAGTTCTTCGCCAATATCGGGCGGGGCTGGCGCTATGGCTTGCTGTCGCTCGTGGAAATCGTGTCAGTGCTGGTGCTCGTGATGATCGCGCTGTTCGCGCTGCATCTGGATGCGGGTACGGCGGCCGGCCTGCTGGCGGGCGCGGCAACTGAGTCCGCGGTGATCGGCACCGCTTCAGAAGCCGTCGCCAAGCTGGGACTCGCGGACGCCGAGACCACGCGTCTGCAGGCCAATATCGTCACCGCCTATAGCGTCAGCTACCTGTTCGGCCTCATCACTGTGGTGATGTTTACCAGCCAGTTCGCGCCGCTGCTGCTGCGCGTCAATCTGCGCGAGGAAGCGCAGCGTGTGTGGCGCAAGCTGGGCGGCGACGGCGCGCTCGACGAAGGCCAGCGCATGGGCGCGCCTGCGCTGGTGAGCCGGGTATTCCGGATCGGTCCGGCAGCGGGGCTCACGATCGCGGCGCTCGAACTCCGTTACGGCGGCAATCTGACGGTCGAGCAGGTGGAGCGAGACGGTGTGAGCCTGTCGCTCGAACCGCACCTCGAGTTGGCGGCCGGCGATATTGCGCTGGTCGCTGGACGGCGTGGGGCGCTGGTCACAGCCGCTGCGGCGCTCGGCACGGAACTGGCCGACAACCGCTTCAACACGGTGACGGCCGAGCGCGTGGATGTGGTCCTGACCCGCCGCGATGCTCAGGGCATGACGGTCGCCCAGTTGCGCGAGCGGGCCACGCCGGAGCAAGGACGAGGTGTCTACATTGCCACCGTGACGCGGCTCGAGACGACGCTGCCTGCGTTGCCCGGCACCGAACTGAACCGCGGCGACGTGCTGACCCTCGTCGGTGCCAAGGCGGATGTGGAGCGCGGCGCGCGCCGGCTCGGCTATATCTTGCCCGCGACCCAGAAAACCGATTTCGTGTACCTCGGGCTCGGTGTGCTGGCCGGCATGGCGATCGGCCATCTGGGCGGGCGCATCGGCGGTGTCTCGGTGGCGCTCGGCACGGGCGGCGGCTGCCTGCTGTCGGGGCTGCTGTTCGGCTGGATCCGCTCGCGCTATCCGCTGATCGGCTCGCTGCCTTCCGCGGCCGCACAGATCCTCAAGGACTTCGGTCTTGCCACTTTTATCGCGGCAGTCGGCCTGTCGGCGGGACCGGACGCGATCAAGCTGGTTCGCGAGTACGGCGTGGCGCTGCCGTTCGTCGGCATTCTGATGGTGCTGATCCCGGGGCTGCTGTCGTTGTGGATCGGCCGCACGTTTCTCAAGCTGGAAGCCCCGATGCTGCTCGGTGCGATTGCCGGGCAGCAATGCAGCACGCCGGCCATCAGCGCGCTGGTCGGCGTGACTGGCAATTCGACGCCGGTAATCGGTTACACGATCACCTATGCGCTTTCCAACATCCTGCTGCCGCTGATGGGGCCGGTGGTGGTCGGCCTGGCCGGCAAGTTCGGCTAGCTGCTGCATCCGGGCAGCAGCGACATCACGGAGACCGCGCGCAGACCGCACGCCGCGCGGCTCCACGCAACAACGGGACAGGGGTGAGCCAGGGGGCAGACAAGGTTGGCGCATGGCTAGCGCAATCAGGGCCACGGACCGAAGTGCCACGACGTCCGCCGGCCAATACACCAGGCAGGTCGGTCAACGTTTATGGCGAGGGCATGATGGACTGGCTACACAACATCTTTCACAAGTCACCTGAAATCGCGTTGTTTCTTTCTCTGGCGGTCGGTTACTACGTCGGCCAGATCAATTTCGGCAAATTCCAGTTGGGCGGTGTGGGCGGTTCGCTGCTTGCCGCGGTCGTCATCAGTCAGGCGGGTGTCACGATCGACAACGGCGTGAAGTCGGTGATGTTCGCGGTGTTCATTTACGCCGTCGGCTACGACTCGGGGCCGGGTTTCTTCAATTCGCTCAACCGCAAGACGCTGCGTGAAATCGCCATGGCGATCTTCCTTGCCGTGTCGGCGCTGATCACGGTGGTCGTGTGTGCGAAGCTGTTCCATCTCAACAAGGGACTCGCGGCGGGGCTGGCGGGCGGCGCGCTGACCCAGTCGGCGATCATCGGCACGGCGGGTGACGCCATTGCGCGTCTCAGTCTGCCGGCCGACCAGATCAAGTCGATGCAGTCCGACGTGGCCATTGCCTACGCGGTGACTTATGTGTTCGGCTCGCTCGGGGCGATCATCGTCTGCGTGAACATCCTGCCGAAGTTCATGGGGCAGGGTTTGCGCGAGGCGTCGATCGAGGCGGAGCGGGATCTGTCTGCCGGTGCGTCGACACTCGGAGCGGGGCAAATACGCGCGTTGCCCGAACTGGTGGGGCGTGCATACAAGATCGACGTCAGCGCCGGGAAAACGGTCAAGGCGGTCGAGACCCAGCATCAGGATCTATTGACGATCGAGCGCATCAAGCGCGCCGGCAAGACCCTCGAGCCGACCCCCGATCTGGCGTTGCAACTTAACGACGAAGTGCTGGTGGTGGGCCGCCGTGAGGCGGTCATCGCATTCGGCGCGAACGGCAACGAGATCGCCGACGTCGAGGACATCGGCGCCGTGATGCAGACGCGCGAAGGCGTGTTCACCCGCAAAGGCATGAACCACACGACGATCGCGGCTGCCCGCGAATTGGTGGATCGCGACATGCGTCACGGCGTCTACATCCAGAGCATTTCGCGCGCCGGTCAGCCGCTGCCCATCCTGCCGGAGACCAGGCTGGAACACGGCGACGTGATCACCTTCTACGGCTCGCCGAAAGACACCAAGCGCGCCGTGGATGCAGCCGGCTACGAACTGCCGTACAGCAACAAGACCGACTTCATCTACATGGGCGTCGGCCTCGTGCTTGGCCTCCTGATGGGCCTCGTCGTGCTCGACGTAGGGGGCATTCCGCTCACGCTCGGCTCGGGCGGCGGATGTCTGCTCGCCGGCCTGCTGTTCGGCTGGATGCGCGGCAAGCATCCCATGTACGGCGTGTTGCCGACCGCCGCCTCGCAGTTGCTGAAAGACTTCGGGCTGGCTGCGTTCGTCGCGGTGGTCGGTCTGAACTCGGGGCTGCAGGCGGTCGTCACGGTCAAGCAGAGCGGCATGACGATCTTTCTGCTCGGCGTGTTCGTCACGTTGTTCCCGCTGCTGCTGACGATGCTGTTTGGCCGCTATGTGCTCGGCTACAAAAACGCTGCGCTTCTGGCCGGCGCGCTGTCCGGTTCGCGCAGCGCAAACCCGGCGTTCGGCGGCGTGCTCGACAAGGCGGAAAGCGCCGTGCCCACCGTGCCGTTCGCCATTACCTATGCGATCGCGAACGTGGCGCTGACGCTGCTGGGGCCGCTCGTCGTGGGCCTCGTCTAAGGCGGGTTCGATCTGACGAGGCGCGCTTCGCAACCCTCATTCCTTCACGCCGGCGCTGCCGCAGAAGCGTGCTCGCCGCCGACGTACTTCACCTTGCAATGGAGAATGCATCATGGCAAAAGGCAAAAGCGAAACCGAACAGGCCAAGCTGGCAGCACTCAGCCCGTTCGAACTGAAGGATGAACTGATCAAGGCGGCCGGCGGCGGCGCCGTGGAGCGTGCTGCCAACGTCTCGATGCTCAACGCCGGGCGCGGCAATCCGAACTTTCTGGCGACCATCCCGCGTCATGGCTTCTGGCAACTGGGCCTGTTCGCGATGCGGGAGTCGGAGCGCTCGTTCGCGTATATGCCCGAAGGCGTGGGCGGTTTCCCGCGTCGCGACGGGCTCACGGAACGCTTCGACCTGTTCCTGCGGGAAAACAAAGGTGTGCCAGGTATTGATTTCCTGCGCGGCGCCATCTCGTACGTGCGCGATCAACTGGGTCTTTCGGCGGGCGACTTTCTGTACGAGATGTGCGAAGGCATCCTTGCCTCGAACTATCCGGTGCCGGACCGCATGCTCAAGCTCTCGGAAATCATTGTCGGTCAGTATCTGCGCCGCGAGATGATCGGCAAGCATCCGTTTGTCGGCGAGTTCGATGTTTTCGCGGTGGAAGGCGGCACCGCGGCGATGACATATATCTTCAACACGATGCGTGAAAACCGCCTCATCAAGGCGGGCGACACGATCGCGCTCGGCATGCCGATCTTTACACCCTACATCGAAATCCCGCGTCTGAACGACTATCAACTCAATGTCGTGAATCTCGAAGCCGCGGTGGAAAGCGGCTGGCAGTATTCGAAGAAGGAGCTCGACAAGCTGCGCGATCCGAAGGTGAAGGCCTTCTTCCTCGTCAATCCGAGTAACCCGCCTTCGGTGAAGATGAGCGACGAGAGCCTTCAATACATTGCCGAGATCGTCAAGGAACGCCCGGACCTGATCCTGCTTACCGACGATGTCTACGGCACCTTCGCCGACGAATTCGTCTCGCTGTTCGCGCTTGCGCCGAAAAATACGATTCTGGTGTACTCATATTCGAAGTACTTCGGTGCGACCGGTTGGCGGCTCGGCACGATCGCGACGCATCGCGACAACGTGCTGGACAGGCTGCTCGCCGAACTGCCGAAGGACGTGAAGAAGGAACTGCATACGCGTTACGAATCCATCACCACGGAGCCGGACAAGCTGAAATTCATCGACCGTCTGGTGGCGGATAGCCGCACGGTCGCGCTGAATCACACCGCGGGCCTGTCGACGCCGCAGCAGGTGCAGATGGTGCTGTTCTCGCTGTTCTCGTTGATGGATACGCCCGACGCTTACAAGAACGCCCTGAAGCGGCTGATCCGCAAGCGCAAGCAGGCGTTGTACGAGGAGGTGGGTATCTCCTTCCAGGACGACGATCCGAATCAGGTCGACTACTACACGATTCTCGATATCGAGTTTCTTGGCGAGCGGATGTTCGGCCGCAAGTTCGTGGACTGGCTGCTCAAGAACACGGAACCGACCGAGTTGCTGTTCCGTCTGGCCCGCGAAGCGCGGGTGGTGTTGCTGCCGGGCAAGGGCTTCGGCACGCAGCATCCGTCGGGGCGGGTGTCGCTGGCGAATCTCAACGAGTCGGATTACCGGCAGATCGGTCGCGCCATGCGCAAGCTGATCGAGGAGTATGTCGAACGCTACAACGCGGATACCGGTGGCAAACTCGACAAGCATGCGGTGAAGTGAAGCCGCGCCAACGCGGCGGCCCGCGTTGTCAAAAAACTTGCACAATCGGCCGGATCGGTGAATGATCGACAAGCGGCCTCGCCAGCATCACTGTTGGCGAGGCCGCTTGCACCTCCAGCTGCTTGACTTCCTCCGTACCGATCATGCCAATCACTACTTCCATTCCAGTGCCCTGTCCGGTCGTCGAATCGCTCGACGCCATCCTCCCCGAAGAACCGCTGCTGATGATGGGCGCGGGTCCCGTGCCGATTCCCGCCGCCGTCGCCAAGGCGAACACGGTGGTAATCAATCACCTTGGCAATACGATGGTGAAGGTGATCGGCCAGGTGAAGACCATGGCGCGTTACGTGTTCCAGACGCACTCGAAATGGGTGCTGGGGGTGGCGGGCCCGGGTTCGGCCGCGATGGAAATGGCCATCTCCAATCTGGCCTGGACGGGCACACGCGTGCTCAGCATCAAGAACGGCTTTTTCAGCGCACGGATGGCGGAGATGGGACGGCGCGTCGGCGCCGAAGTGACGACGCTCGACGTCGCGGATCGCGCGGTGGCGACGCTCGAGCAGGTGGCCGAGGCGATTCGCCGCGTGCGGCCGGAAGTCGTCACGATCGTGCAGGGTGAGACCTCCAACACGGTCGTGAATCATCATCTGAAAGACATCGCGGCGCTGGCGAAAGCCGCTGGTGCGCTGGTCGTCGTCGACGCCGTATGCACGCTGAGCACGATGCCGCTGGAGATGGACGCCTGGGGTATCGACGCGGTGATTACCGGCGGCCAGAAAGGCTTGTCGTCGATCCCCGGCGTTTCGCTGATTGCCTTCTCGGATGCAGCATGGGAACGGGTGAAGGGCCGCACGGCGCCGAGCGCACACTGGTGTCTCGACGCGTCGCTCGCGGAAAATTTCTGGCACAACGCCGGCTACCACTACACGGCGCCGGTTTCGGGTGTGCTGGCTTTGCACGAGGCGCTGCGCCTCGTGTGCGCGGAAACGCTCGAGAAGCGTTTTGCGCGGCACCTGAAGTGTTCGGTGGCGCTACAGGAAGGCATCACTGCGCTGGGATTGCAGCTCTATACGCCGCAGGAATTCCGGCTGAACTCGGTGGTCGGCATCGAGGTTCCCCAGGGCCTGAGCCCCGGTGACATCTGCGCTCACATCTCGCGGCAGCATCAGGTGGAAATCTCGGGCTCGTTCGGATTGCCGATCGTGCGTATCGGTCAGATGGGTGAGCAATGCCGCGAACATAACCTGTTCCGGACGCTGCACGCGCTGGGCCGGACCGTGCTGGATCTGGGCGTAACGGTCGACTTGCCGGCGGGTGTGGCGGCGTTGGAAAAGTCGCTGTCGGGTGGGGCGCGTGGGACGGCGGCACGGTAGTCCGGCGTGACCGTGCGGGTCGGCTGACTGGGCCGACGGAGCTTATCCGGCTCATCCGGCTGATCGCCGTGTGCATCGCCGTGTGCGGTCGTGTGGAGTAAGAGGGCGCTCTTTGCGCCCTTTTTCACGTCTGTTGCCGGCAGATGCAAGCGTCTTTTTTGGAGTAGAGCTTCAACCTGCGACTGCAGGTCACGTACCAGGTCAGCCTTTCCTTACTATTATTACAACTGAAGGTTGATGTAAATCAAAGGCTGACAGGGCAACAGTGATTTCTCATGTGAGGTGTCACGCCCCGCCTGTAAAGGGGGTACGAAATGAGCAATACCATCCACGACGAGCGTCTCGAATTGCTGCGGACGATTTCTACCGACGTCCTCGGCATCGAGCAACTCGAGCAAACCGGCAAGCTGACGAAGGACCTGCGGATCATCCACATCGAGGATCTGGCCCACGCGCTGGAGGCCGCCTACGACGCAGGCTTGATGGTCGGGCATCGCGTGGCGCTTGGCACCGATGACGAGGCCCGGTCGATCAGTGAGGTTTTCTTTCCTTGAGTCCGCGACCGGCCAGCCGGTTGCAAACCCGGCCATCACTACGCTACGGGCGCAGCAACCGTCAGGTCGCCGCCGGCGCGTTCGGCAGGCGGGCGTGTCGCATATACAGCACGGTCGACAGCGCTCCCGCAGCCGCGGCGGACACGGCCGCAAACAGGAACACCGAGCCGTAGCCGAATTCACCGGCAATATAGCCGGCGAGCGGCCCGGTAATCCCCAGCGACAGGTCGAGAAACACCGAGTACGCCGACAGCGCCGCGCCACGGCTAGCCGGCGGCACCAGACCGACCGCTTCGACGCCGAGTGCCGGAAACACCAGCGCGAAGCCAAAGCCGGTCAATGCGGCGCCCGCAAGCGCAAAGTGGGGCTCGGGTGCGAGCCAGAGCATCAGCAGGCCCACGCATTCAAACGCGAACGACGCGATCGCCACCCGAAAACCGCCATACGTCTTGATCGTATTGGCGAACAGCAGGCGCGCGCCGATAAAAAGTGTGCCGAACACGGTCAGCGACAGAGCCGCATTGGGCCAATGCCGCGCGGCGTAGAACAGGGTGATGAAGGTGGCGATCGAGCCGAAGCCGGCCGAGCCGAGCGCGAGGCCCAAGCCGTGCGGCAGGACGCGCATGAACACGCTGCGGTACGACATCCGCTCGCCATGCACCACAGGCACGGGCGCAATGCGCCGCGCGAGGGTGTAGCCCAGGGCACCCAGTGCCATCACGACGATGCCGAGCGCCGTATAGCCGACCAGATGCGCAATCGCCACTCCGAGCGGCGCGCCGATCGCCAGCGCGCCGTAGGTGGCAATACCGTTCCACGAGATCACCCGCGCGTTGTGCGAAACCCCGACCCGGCCGATTCCCCACAGAATCGCGCCGGTTCCGCACAGGCTTTCGCCAAAGCCGAGCACCAGCCGGCTCAGCACCAGCAGCCCTAGACTGATCCCGGGCCAGCGCCCGCACAGCACGGCGACCAGCAGCATCACGCCGCTGACGCCACAGCCGATCAGCCCGATCGCCACGGTCCGCTTCGGCCCGAGCGTGTCGGCCGAGCGGCCGGCCAGCGCGCGTGAGGCGAGCGTAGCCACGTATTGCACGCTGATCGCCGCCCCGGCGATGATTGCGCTGAAGCCGAGGTCGTCGTGGACGTAGCCAGGCAGCACCGCCAGCGGAATTCCGATGGTCAGATAGCAAATAAACGTGAAAAAAACGACCGGAATGATCTGCAGGGTCGTCGCGAATTCGCTGCGCGGGGTGGCTGTGTCGACGGACATGGGGAAAACGAGACTTGAAAACGGCGGAAAGACGTGATTTTCCCATGGAACCGATTCCCTTGCAGGCGTTCCTGAATAGTTTTGGTCGGGAAAATACGGTGTCGGATCGATATAACGGCCGGATTTCGGCTTTGCTTCCGTTTCCTGTGCGGTAATAAGAGTCAGAAATTTGGCCGAAACGCGCTATTTTTGCAAAAAATGTCGTGAAATGACGGTCACGGTATAAGCCTTATATGCGCCGGACTCATGTCTTTATCGTTTCAACGATATGTCCCGCATGCGCGCCTCGCTATGGGTTGCAGATATTGACGGTGATAAGTTCGAATCATCACTGCAGCATTGTCCCCACGGACAAAGAACAACCGAGAGTCAGAGACATGAGCCAGCCGATCCGCTTCTACCACCGCAACGCGATCCGCGAGATCACGAATGCGCCCGTCACCCGCACCGTCCTGCAGTATCTGCGTGAAGACGCGCACTGCACCGGCACCAAGGAAGGGTGCGCCGAAGGCGACTGCGGCGCGTGCACGGTCGTGGTCGGCGAGCCCGACGCGGCGGGCGGCGTCAATTTCAAGGCGGTCAACGCCTGCATCCAGTTCCTGCCCACGCTCGACGGCAAGGCCCTCTTCACGGTTGAAGACCTGCGTCAGCCGGACGGCTCGCTGCATCCGGTTCAGGAGGCGATGGTCGAATGTCACGGCTCGCAGTGCGGCTTCTGCACGCCAGGCTTCGTGATGTCGATGTGGTCGCTGTACGAAAAACATGGCCACGAACATCGCTGCGCCAACCGCACGGTGCCCTCGCGCGACGACATCAGCAACGCGCTGACCGGCAACCTGTGCCGCTGCACCGGCTACCGGCCAATTGTCGACGCGGCCGTGCGGATGTTCGAAGCCCCGGCTCCGAAGGCGCCGGTCGATCTGGCCGCGCTGTCGGCCAAGCTCGCCACGCTCAAACGCGGCGAGACTTTCCACTACGAATTCGCCGGCCAGCAATTCGACGCGCCGCGCACGGTCGCCGCGCTCGCCGAGATCAAGGCCGCGCAACCGGCCACGCGGATCCTCGCGGGCAGCACCGATATCGGCCTGTGGGTCACCAAGCAGATGCGCGAGCTCGGCAATATTGTCTACGTCGGTCAGATCGAGGCCTTGCAGCGTATCGAGGTCACGGGCGACTGGATCGAGATCGGTGCGGGCGTCAGCGTGGAGTCGGCCTATGAGGCGCTCGCGAAGCACTATCCGGAGCTCACCGAAATGTGGAAACGCTTCGCCTCGCTGCCGATCCGCAACGCCGGCACGCTCGGCGGCAACATTGCGAACGGCTCGCCGATCGGCGATTCCATGCCCGGCCTGATCGCACTCGGCGCCCATGTGGTGGTGCGCGGCGGCGAGATCGAGCGCGAAATGCCGCTCGAAGACCTGTATCTCGCTTACCAGAAGAAGGACATGGCCGAGCACGAGTTCGTCGTCGGGCTGAAGGTGCCGACCCGCACCGGCGCGCGCCAGAACCTGCAGTTCCGCACCTACAAGCTCTCCAAGCGCTTCGATTCGGATATCTCGGCGGTGTGCGCGGCGTTCTCGTTTATCGCGGACGGCGACACGATCCGCGAGCCGCGTATCGCTTTCGGCGGCATGGCGGCGACTTCGAAGCGCGCGACCCACGCCGAAGCCGTGCTGCGCGATGCGCAATGGCACGAAGCCACCGCGCAGGCCGCGATGATCGCGCTCGGCAACGACTACGCGCCGCTCTCCGACATGCGCGCCACCAGCAACTACCGTCTCGACGCGGCGAAGAACACGTTGTATCGCTTCTGGCTCGAAACCCGTCCGCATAATCCGCTGCCCAAGTCCGCGCTCGACGTGCGCGCGGTGGAACCCGCCGGCGCGAACGCCTGAACCTGTCACGGATACGGAGAAACAGCATGAATCAGCAAGCAGAACCGTTCCTGAAGGACGCTCAGGACCTGGATAATCGCATTGACACTTTCACCCAGGTGCATGTCTCGCGGCCGCATGAATCCGCGCATCTGCACGTGAGCGGCCGCGCCACCTACACCGACGACATTCCGGTGCTCGCCGGCACGCTGCACGCGGCGCTCGGCCTGTCGTCGAAGGCGCACGCGAAGATCGTCTCGATGTCGCTCGACAAGGTGCGTGCGACGCCTGGCGTGGTCGCCGTGTTCACGGCGCAGGACATTCCCGGCGTCAACGACGTGGGGCCGATCATCCATGGCGACGACCCGATCCTCGCGGACGGTGTGGTCCAGTACGTCGGCCAGCCGATGTTCATCGTCGTGGCGGTTTCGCATGAAGTGGCGCGCCTCGCCGCCCGTCGCGGCGAAGTGGTCTACGAGGAATTGCCGGCCATTCTCACCGCGCAGCAGGCCCGCGCCGCGAATCAGCACGTGCTGCCGCCCATGAAACTTGCGCGCGGCGATGCCGGCGCAAAGATCGCGCGTGCCGCACGTCACGATGCCGGGGAAATGCTGCTCGGCGGTCAGGAGCAGTTCTATCTGGAAGGCCAGATTTCGTATGCGGTGCCGAAGGACGACGACGGCATGCACGTCTACTGTTCGACCCAGCATCCGACCGAAATGCAGCACCTGGTGGCGCACGCGCTGCACGTGCCGTCGCACAACGTGCTGGTCGAGTGCCGCCGGATGGGCGGCGGCTTTGGCGGCAAGGAATCGCAGTCGGGCCTGTTCGCGTGCTGCGCCGCGATTGCCGCCTGGAAGCTGCTGTGCCCGGTCAAGCTGCGTCCGGACCGCGACGACGACATGATGGTGACGGGCAAGCGCCACGATTTTCACTACACGTTTGAAGTCGGCTACGACGAGAAGGGTGTGATCGAAGGCGTGAACGTGGACATGACCTCGCGCTGCGGCTTTTCGGCCGATCTGTCCGGTCCCGTGATGACGCGTGCGCTGTGCCACTTCGACAACGCGTACTGGCTCCCGGACGTCACGATCGACGGCTTCTGCGGCAAGACCAACACGCAGTCGAATACTGCCTTCCGCGGCTTCGGCGGCCCGCAAGGGGCGTTCGCGATCGAATACATCATGGACAACATTGCGCGCTCGCTCGGCGAAGATTCGCTCGACGTGCGCCGCCGCAATCTGTACGGCAAGACAGAGCGTAATCAGACGCCGTATGGTCAGGTCGTCGAAGACAATGTGATCCACGAACTGATCGACGAACTCGAAGCCACCAGCCAATATCGCGCGCGTCGCGCCGAGATCCAGGCGTTCAACGCGAACAACGCAGTCCTGAAGAAAGGGATGGCGCTCACGCCGGTCAAGTTCGGCATTGCGTTTAACGTGACTCACTTCAACCAGGCCGGCGCGCTGGTGCACATCTATACCGACGGCTCGGTGCTGGTGAATCACGGCGGCACGGAGATGGGCCAGGGGCTCAACACGAAGGTCGCGCAAGTGGTCGCGCATGAACTCGGCATCAGTTTCAACCGCGTGCGCGTCACCGCAACCGACACCAGCAAGGTGGCGAATACCTCGGCGACGGCGGCCTCGACGGGCTCCGATCTGAACGGCAAGGCCGCCCAGGACGCGGCGCGCCAGTTGCGCGAGCGCCTCGCCGCGTTTGCCGCGGTTCGCTACGGTGCCGGCGAAGTGAGCGCGGCGAGCGTGCGCTTCGGCCACGACCGCGTGGCCATTGGCGACGCCGTGGTGCCGTTCGACGAGATCATCGCCAAGGCCTATCTCGCCCGCGTGCAGTTGTGGTCGGACGGCTTCTACGCGACGCCGAAACTGTACTGGGATCAGTCGAAGCTGCAAGGTCGTCCGTTTTACTACTACTCGTACGGTGCGGCGGTGTCGGAAGTCGTGATCGACACGCTGACCGGCGAAATGCGTGTGCTGCGCGCCGACGCGCTGCATGACGTGGGGGCATCGCTGAATCCGGCGCTCGATGTCGGTCAGGTGGAAGGCGCCTTCATTCAGGGCATGGGCTGGCTCACGACCGAAGAGCTGTGGTGGAAGCCGGACGGCAAGCTGATGACGCATGCCCCGTCGACCTACAAGATCCCCACTGTGAACGACACGCCGCCGGTCTTCAACGTCAAGCTCTTCAAGAACCGCAATGCGGAAGACAGCATTCACCGTTCGAAGGCGACGGGCGAGCCGCCGCTGCTGCTGCCGTTCTCGGTGTTCTTCGCGGTTCGCGATGCGGTGGCGAGCGTGGGCGACTACAAGGTCAACCCGCCGCTGAACGCGCCTGCGACGAGCGAAGAAATCCTCAAGGCAGTCGTTGCCGTGCGTGCCGCGACGAGCGCTGGCCGTTACTAACCGCAGCGCTACCGGGATGCTAGCGATGGATATGCCTTCTTTCGTTCAGATCGGCCGGCGCAGCAGCCATGTTGCGTCGCGCCCCGCGCCGATGCACATCGTGCTGTTCGGCGCGGGTCACGTCGGGCACGCGCTGATCGCGTTGCTCGGGAGCCTGCCGTGCGTCGTGCAATGGGTCGACGAGCGTGATGAACTGTTTCCTGACGAAGTCCCCGCCAACGTGCAGGTCGAGGCGACCGACACGCCGGATGCCATCGTCGATACGGCGCCGGCCGGCGCGTACTTCCTGGTGATGACGCACAATCATGCGCTCGATTTCTCACTGGCCGCGCGTATTATGCGGCGGCGCGATTTCACCTACTTCGGCATGATCGGCTCGAAGACCAAGCGCGTGAAATTCGAACGGCGGCTGATCGAGCGCGGGGTGGATCTGGAGCGGCTGGAAGAGATGACCTGTCCGATCGGCGTGGGCGGTATTGTCGACAAGGCGCCGCAGTCTATTGCCGTGGCCGTGTGCGCGGAGTTGCTGCAGGTGCGCTCGCGTGAGGCGGTACGGCCGGTGTCGGCGCTGATGTCGCTCGAGGTTTGTGCGAGCGTTTGAATGGGCGTTTAACGGATGGTCGCGCGAGCGTTTGACACGGGCCGCCAGACCATCTGAGCGCCCGACCGGCGGCTACGCTACTTCACGCATCGGCGTGCTTACGCCGCCTCTTCCCCCGAACCTTTCCCCACCGTACTCGCGCGCTTCGCCCGCCGGGCCTTCTGCGCGCACAAGCGGTCCGATACCTGCGACATCAACGTGCGCAGCCAGCTCACATCGCTCGGGCGATCCGGCTGCGGATGCCAAAGCTGATAGCACCGGATCCGCGGAAACGGAATCGGCACGTCGACCACGGCAAGCGGCAAGATGTTCGCGTAGTGCGTGGCGAAGCGGCGCGTCGTCGTGAAGATCAGATCCGATTGCAGCAGCACTTGCGGCACGAGGCCGAAGTAGGGCAGCGTCGCCACGATCCGCCGCTCGGCGCCGGCTCTCGCGAAGCCGGTATCGATCGCTCCGCCGCTCGCGCCGCTGTATGGCGTCGGTGCGAGATGCGGGGCCGCCAGATAGATGTCGCGGGTCAGCGGCGCCTGCGCGAGCGGGTGGTCCGCACGCATCAGACACACCACCGTGTCCGCGAACAGATCGCTTTTCTCGAAGCGGATATCGGGCTTCGGCCAGTTGCCGATCACCAGGTCCAGTTCGCCTGCATCGAGCGCGGCCGAGTGGTCGAGCGTCGGCGTCAGCGATTCGATTTCCAGACGCGCGTGCGGCGCCGCCTCACGAAACTGCGCGATCACGGTCGGCATGAAGAAATCGTTCAGATAGTCCGGTGCCGCCACCCGGAAGGTGCGCCGCGAGCGGCCCGCGTCGAAGTCGCCATGCGGAGTCGCCACGAAATCCACTTCACGCAGCACCTGTTGCGCGGATGGCAGCAGCGATGCGCCGTATTCCGTGGGCACCATGCCGGCTTTGCCGCGCACGAGGATCGGGTCGTTGAGGATCTCGCGCAGCCTGCGCAGCGCGGTGCTGATCGCGGGCTGGGTCTGGTTCAGGCGCAGCGCCGTCTGCGTGACGCTGCGCTCGACGAGCAGCGTGCGCAGCACGCGCACGAGCCAGATATCGAGGGAGGCGGCGGTGTCGTCCATGGATCAGGTGCGCGGATCAGACTCGGGAGAGGCGTCGTTCGGAGCCCTTAACGGGGCGCTCGCGAAGCGGGGCGCGAAGTCTATAACCTTAGGCCCGTTTGTCGTGCGGCCGCCATAGCGGGTGCGGTATCCCCGGGATCACACAGGGGCCACCAGCACGCAGGACGAGCGTAACCGTCAGCCCTGCAACCCGGACGGCAGCGAACTGATCCGCTTCACTTCCTTCGATTCCAGCCAGTTCGGCGTGCGCGCGCAGTACAGCACCATCGGCAGCGCATCTTCGCCCCAGAACAACTGGTCGTTCAGCCAGAAAGTTGGCACACCGAACACACCCAGCGCGATCGCATCGGCGGTGTTGCGGCGCAATTGCGCCTTGATCGCCTCCGCCTGGATCAGCTCGGGTCCATCGGGCAAACCAACCCGCTCGCACAGCGCGGCGAAGCCTTCGTCGGTCGACGGGTCGCGCCCCTCGCGCCAGATGAAGCGAAAGATTTCCCGCACGACGTTGATGTCCGCCTTGGCGGCGATAGCGAGCAGCAGCGGTTTGGTCGAATCGAACGGATGGGCCGGCGGCATCCTGAATGGAATGCCAAGCTGGTCCGCGCGAAACAGCGCGTGACGGTACACGAACACGCGCTTGGCGGGCACGCCGTACGAGGAGCGCTGACCCCAGTGCTGATACAGATCGTTCAGTACAACCGGTGTGACGCCGAATGGAAAGCCCGGCCATTTGTCATGTTGCTCGAGCAACAGGTAGGTAAACGGCGAGACAAAGTCGTAAAACCACAACGGTTGCGAGGCGTCGATGCCTTCGGTCATAAATGTCTCCCGGATTGCTCGGATCTGGACGGAGCGGCAGCGGTCAGGCGCATGGGTTACGCGTGTCCGTTACACGCGTCTGCTAAACCATCCAGTTTGTCGTGATCTTACGCGGAGCCGAACTCCTGTGCAGTACTGGATGTCTTCAACGCGTGCTGAAATGCAAGGCGTTCAAACCGTCTGCGAAGGCGTGGTGGACGGCTTTTCCGGGGCGCCGTGCTCCGGCTCCGGACTTTCGCTATCGGCACGCGGGCGGGCTGCCTCGAGCGGCGGCTCGCCGCCCTGCGTCAACCGGTCGTGCACGAAGCCGATATGCTCGCGCAACACATAGAACTGGTCGGCGTAGGCGAGCGGCATTTTCAGTCCGTTGACCGATTCCTCGATCGCATCGAGGCGTTCGATCAGCGACTGGCGCTCTTCGGCGGAAGTCTCATTGAGCGCGCTGCGTTCGATGGCGATCAGCGCGCCGTACCAGCGATAGATCCGCGATTTCACCCGCCACGCATACAGCGCCGGCACGAGTCGCAGCGCCGGCACCAGCAGCACGATCAGCGGCACCACGACCACCAGCAGGCGGTCCGCGAGGCTCGCCAGCCAGAACGGCAGGATCCGGTAGAGGAAGCTCTTGCCCGACTTGTAGTAGCGCGCGGCGTCATCGCTGATCGGAAAGTCGTGCGCGAGCGGCGCCGGGAACTCGCCGGCGTGCTGCATCACATTGGCCTTGCCGTGCACTTCGCGGGCCGCTTCGATCAGCAGGTCGGAGAGCGCCGGATGCAGCGAATCGCGCGCCACCAGTTCTTCGGTCGGTGCGACCATCTGGATCGGCGCCGACGGCAGGTTCTTGCCGAGATCGAAAGCGCCCATCGGCAGCTGGATCTGGGTCAGATAAGGAAAGCGCCGCGCATACGCTTCGGCCTGCGTAAAGTTGTAGAACTGCACCTTCGGCGTGCGGTAGAGCTTACCCATGACCGGCGGCTGCGCGGAATCGCCGGTCAGGAATGCCGCATCGACCTGGCCGGACACCAGCGCCTGGGCGGCATCGTCGCCGGAGAGCGACAGCAGTTGGGTGGGCCCGCCGGGTTCGATGCCGTTGGCCTTCAGGAGCGCCAGCGCCAGTTCGCGCGTGCCGCTGCCTTCTGCGCCGATCGCGAGGCGCAGGCCTTTGAACTCGGATAGCCGGGTGACGGTGGGGCCGTGGTAGAAGATCGCGAGCGGCACATACGCCACGCTGCCGAGCGACATCAGGCCGGGCGGGACCGGGCCCGGCGCCACGCCATCCTGCACGAAGCCCACGTCGACCGTGCCGTGCGGGTCGGAGAGGCGCTGCAGGTTATCGGCGGAGCCCGCGGAGGGCAGCACGTTGAGCGTGATGCGGTTACGCGCGAGGATCGCCTTGTACTTCTGCGCGGCGTTCCAGAAGGTGCTGCCTTCGGGGCCGGTGGTGATGGTCAGGGTGTTGGGCGGCGCGGGCTGGATCAGGCGCACGGCAACCCAGATGGCGGCGACGCTGATCAACAGGATGGGACCGAACGACACCGCCAGATCGCGCCACGAGATTGCCACGAAACGGGCGACGAGGCGGGCAGGTTTGCGGCCGGTGGGAGACTTCATTGGATGGTGTGAGGGCGACGAGGGTTCGGGTGAATGGACTGGATTCAGGCCGCCTGCAGGCCGCGCGGCGGTGGGCTGCGTCGGCCCGGCTGGTCCCACGGGATTGCCGGCTGGCCGCGGCGGGCCGGCTGGCGCGGCGGACGGCCTGTTCGCGCCGATGGTACATGAGATTGACGTCGCGGCGGCAGGTGCCGCGACCCATCAGTCCCACAAACCCGTAACAAAACGTGAACCAGGCGTAAATGAGGTGTGGGCCGGACGCATCGGGTGGCCGCCATCCTTCGCTAAACCCTTTGCGCTTCTGGCGCGCGTAGATTAAATTGTGCATCGCTGCTGTGATTCAACGTTTGCGCAGCGCGACCCGGCGCGACAAAGTAGAACCGGGCGCGTTGGCCGACTTCGCGGCTCGCTGGCTGGTGCATCGCAATGCGATGGCCCAGGCCGGCATCTCTCGCCTCTCGCACACCGTGTCGAAATCCCAAATCGGCCGTGGCCCAGCCGCGCCTATGCGCGGCCGCGACGGCCGCCCGAAGTCGTAACGAAGCCGCTTGCTTGTTAGATGCGGTCATAACCGAAGTAAACAGGAGAAATCATGAAATCGGTCGATTTTCTGAAGGCGCTGGGTGGTGTGGTGGCAGTGGTTGTTGCGTGCAACACGTACGCACAGTCAAGCGATGCAATGGCTTCGTCGGGCGCCGCAATGGCTGCTCCGAGCGCCAAGGCGGTCAAGAAAGCTGACCGCGCATTGGGTCGCAAAGTGCGCGGCGCGCTGGCCAAGGCTCAGGGTATCGACGTGTCGAGCATCTCCGTGCGTGCTCGTAGCGGCGCAGTGACATTGACGGGTTCGGTGCCTGACCAAGGCCAGATCGAGAAGGCTGGCGACGTCGCCAAGGGCGTCGACGGCGTGTCGTCGGTGTCGAACAAGCTGACGGTGGTGCTGCCGAACGGTGGTGGCAACTAACTGACGGACGCCGCTCGCGGCGCCTTCAGAAGTGCCCAAAACGGGCTCCGGCGGATCGCCGGAGCCCGTTTTATTTTTGGGTAGATCCCACGCTGGCTGTGGCGCGGCGGAGCATGGCCGATGCGAGCTATATGCGTGGTGCGTTGTGACACACAATTTTCGCTGGTTGAGGCGTACTGTGAAGGCTGGGAACCGGAGTGAACCCGGAGTGGACCGAAATGGACATGACCTTTCAGCGCTATGCAGACCTGCCGATTGGCGATCGGGCAGCCTTCGAACTGGTGTGCGCGCGGCATGGCTTCGCGCCGGCGCACTTTGAAATCACCGGGTCGGCCGATCCGGACGATATCGAGCATCTACGCCGCCTCGTGACCGTGCGGCGCGGCGGCTGGGCGCAGTCTTATCGCGCCGATGAGGCCGGCTACTGGATCCGGCAGTTCGAGAGCGACCTGACCTGCCGGTTCTTCAAATAGCGGGTTGGCCGGACATTGAGCCGTAAAAACCGGCTGCCGGGTCTGGCTGTCTGGACTTGCCGCGTCGGACAGCCTGGATGCCGCAGTCCGCGCTCGTGTGAAGTGTGGCGTGGGCTGGCGTGGTCTGGCTTAGTTGTCAGGACATCACCAGTTTCACGCCAACCAGCGTCAGCGTGGCGGCGAGGACGTTGCGTAGGAGCGCATCCGGCGCACGCGCGGACAGGAAGCTGCCGATCGCGATGCCCGGCAACGAACCCACCAGCAGAGACAGCAGCATCGACCAGTCGATCGAGCCGAGCAGCCAGTGGCCCGCGCCGGCGAGCAGCGTGAGCGGCACGGCATGGGCGATGTCCGAGCCGACGATGCGCGTGGTGGGTAGTCGCGGATACAGCAGCAACAGCACGGTCACGCCAATCGCCCCGGCACCCACCGAAGTCAGCGACACCAACACACCCAGCACCGCTCCCGTCAGCACGGTCAGACCCAGTGTGCGACCCTGGGTGAGCGAGCTTTGGCGGCCCGCGCCGAGCTTCGCAAGTTGCGGCCGGAATATCAGCGCCACGGCCGTAATCAGCAAAGCGGCGCCCAGCACGATCTGGATCAGCCGGCTCGCGCCCGGCGTATCCATCCCATAGCGGTGCAGCAGGATCAGCGTCACGGTAGCGGCGGGGACGCTGCCGGCGGCGAGCCGCGTGGTCACCTGCCAGTCCACCGAGCCCTTCAGGCCGTGCACCAGCGTGCCGGTCGCCTTGGTGGCGGCGGCGTACAGCAGATCGGTGCCGACGGCGGTAGCGGGGTGGACCTTGAACAGCAGGACCAGGATCGGCGTCATCAGCGAGCCGCCGCCGACGCCGGTCAGTCCGACCAGGAAGCCGACGAACAGGCCGGAGAGCGAATACAGGAGTTCGATGTGAGGGAGTGCCATGGAGCGGACCGCTGCCGGTCGTATGGGGTTGCAAACCGCAACCTCGACTCCGGCGCGTCCCACGACGGAGGTGGGGCCATCGGCGCGAACTGGTGCGGCAAAGCCGCTATTGTCGCAAAACTGGGGCGTTAGCGTGTCGGATGCGTGCGATGGGGCGCCGCAGCAAGCTCAACGTTCCGAACCGATACGGTCAGTATTACTGTGCATCTCGGTTTTGCTGTTTGCGCGATTGCCCGTTTCGGGTCCTGAATATCGCACCAGGATAAGCACCTACGCCGTCCGGATTTTGTGAACTGCATGGTCGCAAGTCGTTCAGTGAGATATTCCGCGCCGGATGGTTCGCGCAAACGTTAAATCAATCCAATTTCCAGTCCTGAACGATTTTCAAAGGTGCCCGAAATATCATCGGGCGCAGGAAATTTCGTTAGACCTCCCTAAAGTTTCTTTCGGTTTCGCCGTAAGACTGATACCGGTCGTCCCAGCTCGAAGTGCGAAGCAAGGGTTTTTTTCGCCTGTTCACTTTTTTTATCTGGGCGAGAAGGGCATGGGATACGGCTGGCTATACCCGGTTCCTGGCCTTCCCGGGCGAATCCTACTTTCTGTTTTCGGGGAAATAAATGAGCAAATTTCTTAAAGTATTCGTGCGTGACGAGCGTGGCGTCAGCGCCATGGAATACGCCATTCTGGCGGGCATCATCGTTGTTGCGCTGACGGCGATCGGCGCAACTTTCACCACCGGCGTAAGCGGTATCTTCACAAACCTGTTTGCCAAGGTCACAGCGGCAGCAGGCTGATCGATCGTGCCCGAGGTCTGGGCTCGCTTTGTCTGGACCTCCTTTTGCCTCTGTCCCGTTTTCCGATACCGCGTCCATCGTGCACCTACTGTCTCTCGCCATCCGTCTCGTCGTACTGTGCGCGCTGCTCTGGCTCGCCATGGTCGACGTTCGTTCGCGACGCTTGCCGACCCGGGTCGTGCTGGCGATAGGTGCGCTGTTTTTCGTCGACGCGGCCATTCTTCGCCTGACCATCGACCAGGTGGCTGTCCACCTGGGGCTGGCACTGGGTGTGTTCCTTTTCTGCGCTGCGCTGTTCGCGGCAAAGATGCTTGGCGGAGGCGATGCAAAGCTTGCCTCGGTCGTTTTCCTGTGGGTCGGCCTGAGTCTCGCGGTACCGGCCCTGACGCTGATTTCAGTGGTCGGGACGGTGGTGTCCCTGATCAGTCTTGCGACGCGAAACATGAGTCCGGACCAACGTTCGCGGCCGTTACGGGTCCTGGCGATGTTCTCGGGAGCGCGCGGCGTCCCTTACGGCGTAGCGCTTGCGTTCGGCGGCGGTCTGGCCATTGTGCTGCCCGCCTTGCTGCCTCTGATTCTGAAGCGATAGGACGTCGTCTCCATGTCAAATGTCATTAAATCCGCCGTGCTTTTCGTCGGGGCACTGATGATCGCCCTGATCGTGCGCGTGGTGATCATGAGCGGTTCGCATCAGACGAAGCCGGTGGTCGATACGCAGAAGGTGCTGGTGAGTGCCGCCGACCTGCCGCAAGGCCTGCTGCTGCGCGACGCGGATCTTGGCTGGAAGGCCGTGCCGGTCGCCGAGGTGGCGGTGGGCGCCATCGTTGCCGGTGTGCCGGGCGCGCCGGATCTGAAGGGTGCGTTGCTGCGCCATGCGACGGCCAGCGGCACGGTTCTCATGGCCGAAGACGTGATCCTGCCGAACGCCCCCGGCTTTCTCGCGGCGACGCTCAAGCCTGAAATGCGCGCCGTGTCGGTGGCGGTCGATGACGTGTCCGGTAACGCCGGTCTGATCCAGCCGGGCGACTACGTCGACCTGTTGCTCACGCAACAAATGGACCGCCGCACGGATTCACCTGACCTCGCGGTGTCGAGCGAGACCGTTGTCGAACACGTTCGGGTACTGGCGGTGGGGTCGGAAATCCAGCGACCGAAGAGCGGTGACGCCACTGACGCAATCGGTAACCGTGCCCGCACTGTCACGCTGGAAGTCACGCCGCGCATGGGCGAGGTCGTGTCCGTCGCGGCTCGGCTCGGTAGCCTGTCGCTCGCACTGCGCAGTTTCGCGACGGCCTCGCGCGATCCGGATGCTTCGAAACCGGCTTCCTCGGCTCAGCGTGCACCGGTTTGGGCTGGCGACATCTCGCGCGCCGTGCGCGATCTGCCGCGAGCGCACGCGGTCCAGGTCTCCGCCGCCGCGCCCGCAGCCGTCGCGCCACGCGCGGTGGCGATCTATAGAGGTTCCGAGAAGGCCGACGCAACCGCAACGGCAGCAGCGGGAGGCGACAGCACCCCACCACCGCTGCCTGCCGTTCCCCCGCAGCGCTGATGCCGTTCAAACCGCTGAACCCGGTCCATTCGCCAGGATAGAGAGACGTCAAATGCCGTTCAGTCCGATTTGCAAAGCAACATGGGTGATGGCTTGCGCGGTGTTGTGCGCGGCACCGGCACTCGCGGCTTCCCCACAGACGGCCAAGGCGCACGCCGCCGCCGTTCGTGCGGCACGCGCCGCGGCGTCGCGCGCCGCAGTGGTCCGGGTTGCCGCCGTGGTGCCGGCCCGCATGCCGGATTACGCGACGGGGCCGCTCAACCTCAGCGAAGGTAAAGGCACGCTGGTCCGTTTGAACGAAGACGCCAGTTCGGTCTTCGTCGCGGATCCGGCAGTGGCGGACGTTCATGTCCCGTCGCCAAGGGCCGTTTTCGTGCTCGGCAAGAAGACCGGTACGACGACGCTTTATGTGCTCGGCGCGAACAACAAAGCGCTGGTGCAGCGCACGGTGGTCGTCGGGCGGGACATGGACGGCCTGCGCAGCATGATTGCGGCGCGCTTTCCAGGCATGGACGTGCAGTTGAGCACGGGTCTCGGCTCGTTGCAGCTTTCCGGCAAGGCGGCCAACCCGGCCGACGCCGACGCCGTCGTCCAGGCCGTCACGCCCTATCTGGCGGAGAAGGAAGTCCTGATCAACCGCATGGTCATCGACCATCCGCTGCAGGTCCAGTTGCGCGTGCGCATCACGGAAGTGGACCGGAACGTCACGCAGCAACTCGGGATCAACTGGCAGGCGATGGGCAGCGCGGTGGGCAATTTCTACGGCGGCGTCTTTAGCGGACGTCCGATCTACAACCTGGCCCAGCCGATAGTCAACGGGACCCAGACCAGCTATCCGGTGAACCTCGCGACCAACAATGCGTATTCGCTGTTCGGCGCGTTCAAGACCAACAACGTCAATATTCAGGCGCTGGTCGATGCGTTGAATCAGGAAGGATTGCTGACCGTTCTCGCGGAGCCGAATCTCGTGGCGCTGTCGGGGCAGACCGCCAGCTTTCTCGCCGGTGGCGAATTCCCGATTCCGGTGTCGCAGACCAACGGCGCGATCTCCGTCGAATTCAAGCAGTTCGGCGTGAAGCTCGATTTCACGCCCACCGTGATGAACGATCACCGGATCAGTCTGAAGGTCCGTCCGGAAGTGAGCCAGATCGACACGTCGGTCAGTGTGACGACGGGCGGCATCACCGTGCCGGGTCTGAGCGTGCGCCGCGCGGATACGACCGTCGAGCTGGGCAGCGGCCAGAGCTTCGCGATCGGGGGCCTGTTGCAGAGCAATACCACCGACATCATTTCGCAGATTCCGGGCGTGGGTTCGATTCCAATTCTGGGCAAGCTGTTCTCGTCGTCGAACTACCAGAACAACAAAACGGAACTCGTGATCATGGTGACGCCGTATCTGGTCGAGCCCACCGATTCGTCGAAACTTCGCACGCCGCTCGAATCGCTGATGTCGCCCAGTAGCGATATCGAATACAGCTACCGGCGCCAGGCTGGCGACGGCCCCACTGCGTCTGACCAACCGCGTCTGGTCGGCGCGGCCGGATACGTCTATTAAGCCGCTTATCGAGCCCGACATCATGAGAATCGTCCGTCTTCTTACGCTTTTTCTCGCCTGCGCGGTTGCGGCCAGTGTCAGCGGATGCTTCCAGCCGCCGCGCGGCATGCCGGATCAGTCGACGATAGGCTTCGACGGCCATTCCGCCGTGCCGCCCGATTGCGCGAGCCTGTCACGTCCTTCGTTGCTGACGGACGCGGGCTTGCGTCGCCCGAGCATGGAGTGGGGATGCGCGACTTATACCAATCTCGCGGCACAGGTTGCGAATCCGCAGGACCTTGTCAACCCGCAGCGCCTAGGCCCAGCCGACGCCGCTGTCGCGGCGAGCGCGGCGCATCGTTACGAAACCGGTCATGTGATCCCGCTCGACACAGGCACGTCGCGCGATTCCAAGTGATGCGAGCAACCCTCACGGACGAACATCATGAGCACGACTGAGTTCAACTTCACGAAGAGCAACCCGGGCGTCCGGGTGGCGGATTTCGTTGCGTTTGTCAACGACCGCAAGACGGAGCAGGTACTCAAGGCCTTTGTCCTCGACCAGGCGATGCCGCATACGCACATTGCGATCGGCAGCGTCGACGACGCAATCGCGTATCTATCGAAAATCGGCCGTTCGCCGCAGTTCCTGCTTATCGACCTGCACGATTCGGGGATGCCGCTCTCGGACCTCGGCCGGCTCGCTGAGGTGTGCGAACCATCGGTGCAGGTCGTGGCGCTCGGCGAGCGTAACGACGTCGGGCTGTTCCGCAGCCTGCTGAAAATCGGCGTGCGCGATTATCTGGTCAAGCCGCTCACCGTCGAGTTGCTCAAGCGGACCGTGAACGTCGCCGAGGGCAAAGTCAGCCCGGTGATGCTGGCGCGTGCCGGTAAAACCATCGCCTTCGCGGGCACGCGGGGTGGGGTCGGCACGACCACGATCGCACTCAACGTGGCCCGCCATCTGGCCGAAGACACGCACCGCCGGGTGGCCTACGTCGATCTGAACCTGTACGGCGGCGCGGCGAACTGCATGCTCGGCATCCAGAGCAACAACGGCCTGACCGATGTGCTGCAGAACGTGCACCGGCTCGATCCGCAGTATGTGGAGCGCACGCTCGTTGCAAAAGGTCCGCGGCTCTTCATGCTGTCCGCTGAACTCGACTACGGCAGCGCCCAGCCGTTCGCAGCCGGCGCGCTGGAGCGCGTGCTCGAACTGCTGTGTGACAGCTTCCACTACGTGATTCTCGACGTCGGCAATCTGACTGATCCACTGGCCGGCGACGCGTTCGATTTTGCCTCGCGCGTCTATCTGGTCGCCGACCGCTCAGTACATTCGACCCGCGAGACGATACGCGTGCTGCGCTTCATCGAGGATCGCGACAACAATCCGCCCACCTCGCTGCTGCTGAACAACGCGAACGCTGCGAGCGCCGGCAAGGTGCAGGTAGCGGACTTTACGGCGGCCGTCGGACGCGCGGCTTTGTATGAGATTCCATTCGAAACCAAGGCCATCTCGATCGCCGAGAACCTTGGCGAAGCACCGCATGAAAAGGCGGCAAACGGCTTCAATCAGAACATCACGCGCATCGGACACGACCTGACCGGACAGCCTTCGACGGCCGAACGTACCTTCTTCCAGAAGCTCAGACTCAGGAGAAGCTGATGTTCGGGCAAAAACAGGTGCGCGTGTCTGACGCGACAGACGAAGCCACAGCCGCAGCCGCCGAAGCGGCCGCGGTACTGGAAGCGGCTGCGGCATCTGCCGCGGCGCGCGCCAATAGCTCCGAAGGCAACGAGACGCTGGTCCGCTCGGAACTGTTCAAGACTATCCGGACCGGCGTGTTCACCTTGATGAACGCGTCTGCGGCTGTGGGCAGGACGCGCGAGCAGATGAAGCCCGGCGTCGAGCAGCTCGTGCTGGAAATTGCCGAGCGCGAGCATCTGAACATCACGATTTCCGAGCAGGGGCAGATCGTTGGCGAGTTGCTGAACGACATGTTCGGTCTGGGACCGATCGAACCGTTGCTCGCCGATGAAACGATTACCGACGTGCTCGTCAACGGACCGGATCAGGTCTACGTGGAACGGCACGGCCGGCTCGAACTCACGCCCTACAAGTTCCGCGACAACACGCACGTGGTCAACGTGGCGCAACGCATCGCGGCGGGCGTCGGCCGGCGGGTTGACGAAAGCAGCCCGATGGTCGACGCGCGTCTGGCGGATGGCAGCCGGGTCAACGTCGTGCTGCCGCCGCTCGCGATCCATGGCGCGACCATCTCGATTCGTAAGTTTTCCAAACGAAATATCACGCTTCACCGGATGGCGCAGCAGGGCAACATGTCGCAGCAAATGGCGAACCTGCTCAAGCTCGCGAGTACCTGCCGGCTCAACATCATCGTGTCAGGCGGGACGGGTTCCGGCAAGACGACGCTGCTCAATGCGTTATCGCACTTCATCGGGCTCGGCGAGCGCACCATCACCATCGAAGATGCGGCCGAACTACAGCTCGTGCAGCCGCACGTCGTGAGTCTCGAGACACGGCCGGAGAATGCCGAAGGGCTCGGCGGCGTGGCGCAGCGTGATCTCGTGCGTAATGCGCTGCGGATGCGCCCCGACCGCATCATCCTCGGTGAAACGCGCGGCCCGGAAGCCTTCGACGTGTTGCAGGCGATGAATACGGGTCACGATGGCTCGATGACCACCATCCACGCGAACACCCCGCGTGACGGCATTACCCGGCTCGAGAGCATGGTGATGATGGCGAACGGCAATCTGCCGCTGCTGTCCATTCGCCGGCAGATCGCGAGCGCGGTGCACCTGATCGTGCAGATCGAGCGGATGCGTGACGGCATGCGCCGGGTGACGCGGATCACCGAACTGGTCGGCATGGAAGGCGACGTCATCATTACCCAGGATCTGTTCACGTTTCGCTACGACGCAACGGCCTACAGCGAAGAGGTCAAGGGCGTATACGAGTCGGCGCTGGTGCGCCCGGCGTTCTCGGCGCGCGCAGCCTATTACGGGCTCGAGGACGCCTTGCTGGAGGCGATGAGGCCATGAGCCGGATCGACCTGCTGACCCTCTGTGCTTTCACCCTGGTACTCATGTTCGGCGTGATGGTGCTGACCGTGCAGGACATGCGCAACAAGCAGCCGCACGCACGCATCAAGGCGCGCATGGATGAGATGTTTGCTGCACACGGCGTCCGAAGCCGGGACGCCAGGGCACACCAGACCAACCTGTTCGCGGCCAGCAAAAGAGAAAACGTGTTCAGCCGCTGGTACGGCCCGAAGGTGGCACGCCTTCGCACCGTCGCGGGGAAGAGCGGCGTTCGCACGGTCTGCGTCGCAGCGGTGGCTGGCGAACTGCTCGCCCTGCTAATGACACGCTTTATGCCGCTGCCCGATTTCGTCAAACCGTTGCTGGTTCTCGGGTTACCCGTGTTCGCGGCCATGCGCTCGTACGGGTTTCTGGTCCAACGCTTTCGCAAGCGCTTTCTCGATAGCTTTCCGGACGTGATCGACCTGATCGTGCGTGCGGTGCGCGCAGGTGTCCCGGTGACGCAGGTTATCGGCACCGTGTCGAGTGAATGCGTCGAGCCGATACGTCACGAGTTCAAATTGATGAGCGATTCGCTCCAGGTGGGTCTCGATCTGGAGGAAGTGCTGGCGGTTGCAGTCAGGCGCATCGAGATCGCAGACTTCTCGTTCTTCTGCGTCTGTTTGCTGCTGCAGCGTGAAACCGGCGGCCAGCTCGGCGAAACGCTCGAGGGGCTGGCCACGATCGTGCGGACCCGGCGAGAAATTCGCCAGAAAACGAAGGCGCTAACCGGCGAGGCCCGTATCACGACCAAGATCATGGCGTCCATTCCGGCGTTCATCATGCTGGCCATGTATGTGTTGAATCGGAATTACCTCTTCATTCTGTTTGACACCCACCCGGGACAGAAATTGCTGACGTTTGGCGCGATCTCCATGGTGTTCGGGATGATGGTCATCGGCAAGATTTCCAAACTGGATACGTCAAGATGAGCCAGGCCAGCTTCGAGACATTAATCAACCTGCTCATGCTGCTGGCGCTGTTCGCCGGGCTCACGATCTGGTGGGCGACCAAGCATGGCGGCCGGCGTGGGCGGATCGCCGAGCGCGCCCGGCAGGCGGCGCTCACCCAGCGAGCGGGCGCAATGGAGCTCGAGGAAGTCGAGGAAGGCAGCGGGTTTCGTCAGCGCCTCGTGCGGCGTCTGACCATCATCGGTGACCGTCTTCCGCTGTTCGATGCGAAGTACCGCGCGAAGCTGCAGAAGGAAATGCTGCGCAGCGGCTATCGCAGCCGGGCTGCCGTATCGATCCTGCTCGCGGTCAAATTCGCGATCGGACTGATCAGTGCTGCGCTGACGGTCATGCTGGGCTCCCACATCCCGGTCATTGGTGCGTATCCGGCTGTGCGCGGAGCGCTGATGCTGTTCGTTTTCATCATCGGGATGATCATTCCTGAGTTCGTCACGGGGTTTCGTGGATCGCGGCGCCGTAAGGCGATGGCGGCGTGCCTGCCCGACGCGCTCGATCTTCTCGTGATCTGCACCAACGCGGGTAACAGTCTCGGCGTGAGCATCCGGCGCGTCGCCGACGAACTCGCGACGATCTGCCCGCCGCTCGCAAGCGAATTTGCGCTGACCGCCGACGAACTGAAACTTTCCGGCGACAGCACGAATGCATTGCACGGGTTAGCCGACCGCATCAACCTGCCGTCGATTCGCGCACTGATTGCCACGTTGACCCAGTCCATGCGCTACGGCACGCCGATCACCCAGGCACTGCGTACGTTGTCGCGCACGGAGCGTCTCGCCCACATCGTGTCGCTGGAAGAGAAGGCCGCGAAGCTTGCTCCGAAGATGGTGGTGCCGATGATGCTGTTCATCCTTCCCGCAGTCGTCGCAATCGCGGCTGGCCCGGCCGTCATTCAACTGATCGATGCTATGTCCAAGCAATGAAAAACGCTCACCACACGATTGGCCGATGCACGCTCTCCCCACGGGGAGCGACCTTCCTGCGGGTCGCCGGGCGCGCGGGGCTGGTAGCGCTGCTGGCGGCAAGCGCAGCCTGTACCACGACCACCCAGCACGTCGCCGAGACGCAGCCTGTCATGCGGAATTCGACGCCGAGCAGCATGAGCGAGCTTCGTATTGCGGATACCGCGCTCGACTCGGGCAACCTCGAACTGGCGACGACGCTTTACGACAAGATCGTGAAGTCCGATCCGCGTTCGGTCGAGGGCTTGACCGGGCTCGGCAATACGCTGTACGCGGTGGGCGACTTCACGCGCGCAGGGGTCTATTACGACCACGCGAGCCAGATCGATCCGGCCGCGATCGCGCCGCTGATCGGCGTGGCGCGCGTGGCTATTCACCAGCGCCGTTTCGACGCTGCCATTGTCACCTATCAGCGCGTGCTCGCGGTCACACCCAACGACCCGATGGCGTTGGCCGGCCTTGGCGCGGCATTCGACCTCAAGGGCGATCACCTGGGCGCGCAAGCGGTGTTGCGCGACGGATTGAGCAAGAATCCGGGCGATCCGATGCTGAGCGTGAACCTGGGATTGTCGCTGATCCTGAGCGGCAATCCGCGCGAAGGGGCGAACGTGCTGCTCGACGTCACGCGCTATCCGGCTGCGCCGCCGCAAGCCCGCCAGGACCTCGCGCTGGCGTATGGTTTGCTCGGCAACAAGGACGCCGCAGCGGAAATTCTCGGACACGATCTGCCTAAAGCGTCGGTGCAGGACAATTTGCACTTCTACGAGATTCAGCGCGAGCGTCTCGAACAGCGACCGGGAACGGCAAAAGTCGCAGCGGTGCCGAGCGTTTCCGTGCAGGCCGCGAGCGTCCGATGAAGAGGGCGCCCTGGCAGCGGCATCGCGGGCGGGTTGGCCCACTTGCTGACGACAGCGGGATGTCGGCAATCGAGTTTGCGCTTCTGTCGCCAGTGGTGTTCTTCCTCATTCTGGGCACCGTGGAGCTTGCACTCGACATGGTCGTGGACGCGTCGGTGCAGATCGCGGCGGAGTCGGCTTCGCGGGTTGGCCTGACGACGACCAATCCGGCCACTGGCACGCGTACGGCTGAGGCACAAAGCATCGTGATGGGCATCCTTGGGCGCTGGCAGAGCCTTGGCGGCACAGTGACGATCAACGAGTTGGACTACGCCAACTACAACAATGTCGGTACGTCGACCTATCAGACGGGCATGGGCGGCCTGGGCGATGTCGTCTCCTACCAGATCACCGTCACTTTGCCGACCGGCTTCACGGGCTTGCCCAAATATTTCGGCGTCCCATTGCCGCTGACGTTCCAACGCAATTTTCTTGTGCAGAACGAAAAATGAAACGCACACGACAGAAAGTGTTATCGGCTACACGCCACGCCTGGCGAATGCGCGTTCGCGGCCTTCTGCGGTCGGATCGCGGCAGTGTGACCGTCGAGTTCGTGATCCTCGTGCCGCTGATGCTGCTGACCATGCTCGGCTTCAGCGAGGTCTACATGTACATGCGAACGGTGAGTCTCGTCGAGCATACGGCCTTCACACTCGCTGATTCGCTGGGACAGATGTCATCCGTCATCAACGACCCCACCACAAGTTCTTCGAATAGCCTCGGCTCGATCTGGGCCGCCGCGAACCTGATCGCCGCACCCAACAATCTGCAAGCGAAGGGCGGCGTGTACATCACGTCTATCTGCGACCAGACGACAAACTGCAATCCGGCCACTCCGGGCACTCCGCCAATCCAGCCCCCCCTGCCGGCGCTGGCCGCCGGCACGCCGCTACAGTTCTGGCAGCAAAGCGCGCCCTGGACCCTGTCCGGCATGAAATCGCAGGAAACCAGTGGCAACCTCCTGCCGACGACGTGGCCGTTTCGCAACGGCGATTCGGCCATCGTGGTCGAGGTGTTCTATTCCTACACCCCCTTTTCCATGACCATGCCGTTCTGGACAAACGCGCCTGGCACACAGACCATCTATGAACGTGTCTATGTGCGCCCACGTATAGGCTCGCCGCTCCTGCTGGTGCCGTCATGATTCGCAAACCTGTCGCGAAACGAACCGGTCGCTGGCCCACCCGCCGCATGGTGCCGTCACAGCCTCGATCCCTCTCGACGTTGCTCATGGGCGATGAGGGTGCCATCACCATCATGTTTGCGATGTGCGCGACCCTGATGATCGGCTCGATGTGCACGGCTATCGATACCATCGACTACGAAATAACCCAGACTCGCGTACAGATGGCGCTCGATGTTGCCACGCTGTCCTCGGGCGTCAACCTCCTGCACTACCCGACGCCGACGGGAGCCTCGCTCACGCAGTGGCAAGCGGACGCGCGCGCTTACTACAACGCGAACATGCCGTCGGGCTACATGGAGTTCACGTTGCCCAGTACCGCGTTCACGGCGACGGTCAGTGGCGCGCCTTCTACAGGTCAAACTATCCAGCTCTCGGCGACAGGTTCGGCTCCACTGTTGGCGCCCGTCATCTTCGGGACGACTACGTCGAGCAGTGGCTCGGGTTCCGGTTCCGGATCCAGTGGGTCATCGCCCGATACCGTGACGATTACCGCCAGTAACTCCGCGCTTCGCGTGCCGCAGAGTCAGCTTGAACTGGTGCTGGTGCTCGATAACACGGGCTCGATGGCGGACTACGCGAGCAGCGACACGACGCAGGGCACGAAGATCCAGGGGCTGCGGACGGCCGCCACCGGTCTGGTGAACGACATCCTGGGCGTGCCGAACAATCAGTCCTATATCGGGCTCGTGCCGTTTACCACGATGGTGAACCTCGGCGGAGCGCTTCTTCCAGGCGGCAAATGGATGACGCAGAGCTTTAGTTACAACCCCACCGGCGTTTCGATGTCCCCCGTATCGGGCGTGACCGGGTCGGGGTGGGGCGGATGTGCCGTCGAGCCGCGCGATTCGCAATCAAATCTGCGCGCCGCAGCTTACGCGCCGGCCAGCAGCCCCGGATTCACGCCGTTCTACTACAACGTGCCGCAGAACGGTTTCAATGTGACGACGTACAAGAGCACCAGTGGCGGTAGCAATAATTGCGTCGTGTCGAGTAGCAATACCGTAGCGGGTGTTCCGCTGACCGTGCAGACCAACGGTTCGACAACGGCCTGCAACATTGGAAGTGGAACGGGGATCGCGGCGGCCTGGGGGCAGGCAACCACGAACAGAACCAGCACCTATACCTACGATCAGAACGGCAACATCAATGGGACGGGCAGTCCCTGCTCGATTGCGCCGGTGCATTTCCTCACCACGAATGCAAGCGCGCTGACTACCGCGATCAGCAATATGCAGGCGGCGGGCTCGACGATCATTCCGACTGGTTTGCTGTGGGGCTGGCGGATGTTGTCGTCGGACTGGTCGAACAAGGTGTCGAATAACAATGGCTGGGTATCCTCCGACCCAACCCTGCCCCTTCCGGAGACTACGCAAGGTTTGCAGCGGGTTGCGATTGTCCTGACCGACGGCGAAAACGACCCGGGAAGTGCGAACGGCATAATGCCGCCGCCGTCGTTCAATGGCCTGTCGGGGGTGGGGAGCAGCGCGTTGCAGGTGCCCACATTGACGCGCTCGGATGGTTCTTCGCTGGTGAACGGTTCGACGACGTCGGTTACCGACATCAATGCGTTCCAGCTCGGTGTCTGTACTGCGATGAAGAACAGCGGTATCACCATTTACGCGATCACATTCGGGAGCGATTCGGCAAGCGCCGTAGCGCAGGCGGCGATGCAAAGCTGCGCGTCGCCGGGGGACTACTACCACGCGCCAACTAACGCAACGCTCCAGGCAATCTTTCAGCAGATTGCCGGCAGCCTCGGTGTGCTTCGATTGACTCAGTGAGGCAGGCAGGGAGTGCGCCAATCCGTCGATTGGCGCCAAGGCTTTGCGGCAAATGCGGTCAGAACGTCAACCCATGCGACACAGGGATGCCCTGTGACTTCCCGACGGCATGGGCGGATGGTTCGTGAATGTGCAGTTGCCTGATCAGCGCGATCGTTAGCACTGCAAGCAATGCGCCAGCGACAACATCGATCAGATAGTGGCCGCCGTGCGTGGGAGTGGAAACGATCATGACAGCGTTAAGCATGGCCGCAACATACGCGAACACGGGAATACGGCGTAGCGCATAGGCAAATAGAATAGCCATCGCGGTGTGCATTGACGGCATCGAAACCAGGCCTTGCTGGTCGCTCAGATCAATGACACGAAGGGTTCCGTTTCGAATGGGAAAGAAGGTGGAGACCGCCGACGACGTACCTGGGTCGGCGATGTGAAAGTGCAGGAAAGCGCTGGCCGCTGGAAATAAGGTTGCCACGACGAGGCAAATGACTGTGGCCAGCATGAACCGCATCATATGCTCGGCAAGTTCCAGCCTGGCGCCATTCAGGCCGAGGACCAATGGCACCACGATAGTCTGTGCGAGGCCGCTGCCATACGCCAGATTCAGGATGAAAAAGAGCGTGGGGTGCTGTTGCACCCAGTGATACCAGGCTAACCAGTCGAATCCAACGGTTTCATCGATTCTGGCGAGTTGAGGGTCGATCAGAGGGAAAGCTGCCGCAACGGACAGGCGGCTCAAGATGCTGGCAGCCATGCAAAACACGGCGAGCGCAATCATCCACCGGGCGGTGTTTGCCAGATCGAGTTGGCGGCGCGCCCATCTGGCCTTCTTGTCCCGGATAGATCGAGTTCGGATGTTGACCCAGATGATGACCAGCACGATTGCCAGAAGCCCCGGCAGGTTGCGCGACGCGCGCCCAGGCACGACGCTGCGACCCAGCCAATGCAATCCTGCGAGATCGACTGCAATCGTCAATGCGATCAAGATCCATGTGACGAGATAGGGCGAGGTTTGCCAGCGAAAGTTGCGGGCGCAGCCAGTGACGACGGGGTTTTGCGAAGCACTCATGGGTTAGCGTGTATTGCGCTGAAGGCGTGCGCTACACCGCTCGCCCGCGGGCAAGATTCATGTTGGACCGCCAGTGCGTTGAGAACAAGGCGCGTCTCGCAGACATTTAAAATACGCCGACGAGCAACCGATACCGCACACGGCTCATGTATTCCCGGTAGCTACTATCCTTCGACAGCACGCGCTCTTCCCGAAGGATTCGACAAATTTGCACGCACAGGTGTACCGCAAGCACTGCGGCATTTTGAATCCCGAAGTTCGGAAGCAGGAATCCGAGGTCCCGGATGACATAACCGAAATAGATCGGGTGGCGCACGATGCGATAGGGGCCGCCCACAACCACGCCGCGATTCGCGGGCAGAAATCCGAATGAGCGTCGCAGCGTGAGTTTTGCGCCAATCTGGATGAGGATGCCGGTGCATTGCAATCCGACGGCTACCGCCTCCGGGATGAGGTGGATGCCGGGTTCGATTCGAAAGGCGAGATAGTAGAACGTCCCGATCAATGTCATCGCGATGCTGAGCGGAGCCCAGTCGCGCTGACGCGCAATGCGGGTAGACACGATCAGGCCGATGTCCAGCAACGCAGTGGCTGCCAGAAGTAACAACGTAATCCGCGCAGGGTTCTTCTTGAACTGGATGAGCGCGGAAGCGAGAAAGAGGGAAAGGGCCGTCACGCTGAAAAAACGCAAGGCAATTTCAATTTCAAGTTGTTTGCGGGTCAGCCGCAAGGGGGCGGGCGCAGGTGGGACAGGCGTCAGGCCATCGATACTGCCCGTGTTATCAGGTGCGCCTGTTGGTGCGAGGATTTCTGCTTTCACGTTGAGTCGCCTTGACGATGCATGTCGATGTTGGGAACGGCTGTCGTCTGGCGCACTTGGCTAGTGCTTGGAAATCTATACCTTCGAGGTATTTATTACCGTCCGATGCTATTTTCGAATAAGTTTGGTCTCTTGATGTCTTAACGGCTGCCAGCGCATTTTCTTTAGCTGCACCTGGTAACCGCATCGAAGCACCACCGAATCTGGGCCGCCGCAAGCGGTGACTCGGCGCTTCGGTGGAGAAGCCCTAAAGTTTGTGCCGTTTGCGCCGTTACAGATTGTATGCCGGCCCCGTATCTTATCGTTCGGCAGTCAGAGCAAATAAAATCAATAAGCCGGATTTTCCCGGGGTTGACAGTATGCCGCAATGCAAGAAACTCGATGTGCGCTTCCTACAGCCGCGATCCTCCATGAGGACGCGCTATCTATGCGGATGGTTAATCGTCGTCGCAGTTATTCTTGTCGACACGATCTGGCTGCGCCTCGCCGGTTACAGCGTGCAAATGGGTGGCCTCGTTGTTGCCGGCAAAGTGGCTGGGATATTGGTTAGTACCTCTTTACTATTGCGAATGCTGCGGGCGATCCCGCGCTATGAGTCGGTAACAGTAAGATTTCGTTATGCAGAAACATCCGATGTTGCCGCCTGGTGCGCGTTGCTCGTATGCTTTGTGTCGTCGATCTGCGTCCTGTCTTACCTTTGCGTGTCAATCAACACGCCGCTCGTGGAAGGCAGTTTGATTCGCTTCGATCTCGCAGTGGGCTTCAATTGGGTTGCCGCGTATCACTTTGTGCAATCTCATCCTCATGTTCAGCGAATCCTGGCGCTTGCCTATGCGAGTGGGCGCTGGCAACTGCTCGCTGTCCCCTTCGTTCTCGGGCTATCCGGAAGACGCGAAGCTTTACCCGATTTTTTCTTTCTCCTGGTCATTGCGAGCGTGTTGCTTCTTGTCTCGTCAACGCCTTTCCCGGCCACAAGCGCTTTTGTCCATTTCAATGTTGGTGATCCAAACCTGATGGCGACCGTGTCGGATTTCGCGCCATTGCGCAATGGAACATTGCGGAGCATCGACCTGACTCATTCGCAAGGTCTCGTCTCCATGCCGTCCTTTCATACTGCGCTGGCTGTTCTATTCACGTACTCGCTTCGGCGCATTCCCTGGGTGTTCGGTTTTGCTGGTGCTCTCAATCTGGCGATGATCATTTCTACGCCGACCCAAGGAGGGCATTATCTGGCCGATGTGTTTGGAGGAGTGGTCCTCGCTGCCTTGACTATCCAGATCCTGCAAATGTTTTACCGCCGCCGAACTGCGCGGACCGCTGCCGTTCCAACGATCGAAAGTGTGGCCCTGTGACGCTACCCTTGATGAAAAGCGGTAACAAACGCGCGCGCGACGCGAATTCAATACAACAGGGAGAGGTATGAAGTCAGGGGCATCATCGGAGGCGCGCATGGGTTTAAATGCCAGCGCGGGTCTTACACAACCCGTTCACCGTGACGACTCATTCCTACAGGGAACGCGCATCCTGTGTGTACTGTTCTTCTTCTCGGGTTTCCCCGCACTCATCTATCAACTTGTCTGGCAGCGCGCTCTGTTTCGCATTTTCGGTGTCAACATCGAATCTGTCACGATCGTAGTGACGGCCTTCATGCTCGGCCTTGGCTCGGTAGCCTCGCTGGTGGCTGGCTGTCGAAGCGTCGCGGCATTCCGCTCTTGCCTCTGCTTGCCCTGATCGAATTGCTGACCGGAACCTTCGGCGTCGTCTCGCTCGACATATTCGATAAAGTTGGATCCGTCGCGCTCGGTATGCCGCTTCCCGTAACCGCGCTCGTCACTCTGGCGCTTGTAGCGGTGCCAACGCTCCTGATGGGCGCTACGCTGCCAATCCTGGTCGAGCATCTGGTTAATCGGTCGGGAAACGTAGGCAGCCCTGGCATTTGGCGGTGGATTCATCTCGCTGTCCTACGAGATTTTCTTCGTCCGAACCATCTTCTACAGTCAAGGAGGCTCTGCGCTCGCGTTCTCCCTGACCTTGGGCGCTTTTCTGATCGGGCTTGCGTCGGGCTCCCGGAACGCTGTTGACTGGTTTTTGGCCGCAGGCGAGCAAGGGTTCAAGCGCATCACCGTCAGCGTGATCAAGGCCAACCTTATCGGCCTGCTGTTTCTCCCGGTGCTCGCGCACCTCGCACGGTTAGGGCCAGCGATCGAGGCTATCGCGTTGACCATGGTGTACCTGCTCGCCCGATACTGGGGAGCGTTGCTGCCATCGCTCGCCCATTTCGGTGTGGCCCCGGACAGTCGTGCAGGTACGCGGACTGCGCGTCTGTATTTTCTGAATATCGTGGGGTCGGCAACGGGTGGCATCGTTACAGGCTTCGTGTTGATGGACCACCTGAGTCTCGTCAACATCGCCATCCTTTTGACGGTTGCCGGACTTACCTGCGCGGCCCTGCTTTCGGCGTCATTGCCGCTCTCGCGTAAGGCTAAATGGCGACATGTGGGCTGGGCGCTCGGCGGATCGACGGATTCCGAGCGCGTCCAGCGAACCGCTTGCCTAAGCTTTCCGTACGGCGCGCGTTTTACGAATCATATGAGCGTGTCGCTTGAACCACTGGCGTGGGACTTCGATAACTGGCGCAATACGCTCGTGTCCTACAAGATCGATGGCCGGACAGTACTCGATCTGACCAGCGCCGCCGGACGCCAGCGCCTCGAATATTTGATGTCATTCAAGACCGGTCTGACGGTTCCAGCAGCGGTCCGGACCTGGTCACCCTATCGAATCCTGCGTGCAGATCCTCCGAGAACCGCGGACAAACTGCCCGTCACGGACGACAACATGGGGAGCGAGTACCGACACAACCTTGGCTTTGAATAAGGCTCTCCATGGGCATCAGGTCCTCCGCACGACCGGGCCAGGGGCGGTCTTCGGACGCATTAATCGCTGGAAGACCGCTCGACATGGGGCGGTTTGCTCCGGCGGAGTCGAGCCTCGTTTTTCGAGGCTAAAGTTTTCCGGCAATGTTCCGTTATCTGGTTGTCGGGTCGCCGTAAAAGAACGGTGAGCTGTGCTCACTCTGAAGACCAAAAAAACGAAAACACGCTCTCATGAAACTGCTCTCAAAGCTCATCCTGCTGACCTTGCCCGTACTCGCCGCCTGCGGTGGCGGGGGCCAGACCTGCACGACCGACCTCGGCTCTCTAACCAAGTCGTGTGTCGCCAACCCCTCAAACGCATTGCCGGAGGGATTCTGGTACGGCTCGGCGAATTCGGCGCAATCGTTCGCAGCGCAAACCATCGTCCTCGAGACCGGACAGTATTTCAGCATCTACACGCAGAACGGCTCATTCTCGTGGATGATCGAGGGCATCATGACGTCGATCAACGGTCAGTTCACCGATCCGGCGACGGTTGGTTTCGACTCCGCGGGCGAAATTCGCGCCGGAACGATGTCCGGCAGCTTCACCACCAAGTCTGCGCTCAGCGCGACGACCAGCCTGTTCCTCAGCCCGGATACGGCAGCCACGGCCTTCAACGGCAACTACAACGCGACGTACGACACGGCAATCGCAATCAGCGACGTCGCGCGAACGTGGAACAGCGCCACGGGCGTCGCGCCGACCTCGACGCTCACCATCGCTGCTGACGGAACGGCAAGTGGCACGCAGGGCGGGTGTTCGTATACCGGCAGCTTCAAACCGCGCTCGACAGGTAAGCATCTGCTCGACGGTACGCTGAACTTCACGGGCGCTTCGTGCGCTCTGAACAACGAGGCGATGTCCGTCGAAGCGACGGTCGTGAACGGTTTGCTCACTGTGGTCGGCGTGACGCCGCAGCGGAACCAGGCGTTCTATATGTCGGCTCAGTGACGGGCGGTCTGGTAGGGCACTGATTGGCGGAAGGGCGGTGCTTTCTGGATTCTGTGTGCGTGGGACTGCCCGTCGTCTTGTCTGTGAAGATCATTCGACGGGCTGGAATCCCTGCCTGGCGCAGCGTTTCATCGTGATTGCTGCGCAAAGGGTTGCTCGGTAGCTTCGGGCGAAACGCGTCTGTCAGGCGTGGTTTAACGCCCGTAAAGCATTCGAAGTTCAACGGAATTGAAGTCGCCTCACAGTTACTGTTACAGTTGCTGAATGGCCGTTGTCGGCAGCTCCGAACCTGCGGTCAGAGTCGGTATGCGCCAGTGGGTGCGCCCGGAGAGGTGAGCCCAACATTGCAACATCGCTTCCAACGGACCGCCTGCAACTCCTCTATTGATGTTTGCGCTAAGTGCCAAGTCATCCAAAGCACCGTACCATCCGGTACCACACAACCAAGGTGCGCAACACTTGTCCCCACTTTCTCCAGCCCCCGCCCCAAATAAAAAGCACCTCTTTCAGGGGGCCTGTTGCTAGGCCGCATCGGCGTTGCGGCCGCTCTGGCATTGCTGAAATTCCTCGCAATTCTTCCCTATGGCATCACGGCCCGTTTCGGCGACGGTCTTGGCTGGCTGCTCTATCAATTGCCTAGCCGGCGTAAGCGCATCGTCCATGTGAATCTGCGGCTCTGCTTTCCCGACTGGAATGCCGAGCGCGTCGGAAGCGTGGCGCAATTGCATTTCCGTCACGTCATCCGCAGCTATGTCGAGCGCAGCGTCCAATGGTTCGGCTCGGCGGAAAAGCTGAAGAAACTAGTGATCGTCGACAGCGAAGTCGATTTGACGGACCCGAACATGCCTCCCACGGTGCTGCTTGGGGCACATTTTGTCGGCATCGAAGCGGGCTCGGTATTCATCAATTACGCGCTGGGCAGGACCTGCGGCGCGTTGTATCAGCCCATGTCCAACAAGACTCTGGATGCAGTTGCCCGGACCCAGCGTGGCCGCTTCGGTTCCGAAATGGCCAGCCGCGCCGACAGCGCCCGCATCGTGCTGCGATGGCTTCGCGATAAAAAGCCGGTGATGCTCGGCGCGGATATGGATTACGGACTTCGCAATTCAACTTTCGTGCCCTTCTTCGGCATTCAGACTTGTACGCTGACTTCAGTCGGGCGGCTTGCTAAAACCGGTCAGGCGCAAGTGCTGCCGTTTATTGGCGAGGTGCTGCCGAATTATCGCGGTTATCGGTTGAAGGTATTCAAGCCTTGGCAGGATTATCCAAGCGGCAATGACGAGATCGACGCGCGCAGGATGAACGCTTATCTGGAAGAGCAGATCCGCCAGATGCCTGAACAGTATTACTGGGTCCATAAGCGCTTTAAAACCCGGCCGGCTGGCGAAGCGTCGTTCTATTGACAGCGCGGCAATCACACAGTGAGTCTGGAGCACACTTGATCAAATTGACATCGGTACATCGGGACTGGATCGTCGATATGACGCCGGATACGCTCGCCGACGGTTTTTCGGCTAGTGCGTGGGTTCAGCGCGAAGCGGGCGAAGGCGAGACCCAGGGCGAAAACTATCTTTTCTCCGACCTCGGACACTACGCCACACAAGGCGAGGCGGCGAGCCGGGGCGAAGCGTGGGCGATTCGGTGGATCAACGAAAACGGTTATTGATCGCGGCGGTTCGTCGGTAGAAGGTTTGTTGGGGGACGCTTGCGGTTCGCTGAGACACATTACTGCGCTCGTCGTGAGGGCCAGCACACGAATCGGTGTCTAAAGAAAACGCATGGATCGCCGTTAAACCAGTTCTCTACCATTGGGCGATTCAATCCAGGATCGCCGGAAAACAGGACTGCGATGATAATAAAATCATGGGCGCTTCCTTTGTTATTAGCATCGTCGCTCCTTACCGGATGTCTGGCGACCGTTCCGAATGTCGCTGAAAATCGTTCGGTCAGCACCGAGGCGAGGCAATCTATAGCGAATGGCATTCAAAACCCGAAAATCGATACCAATGGGTTCCTGGTTACGCCTTGGGTTCGTGACGCGATGATGTCCGCATTCGCCATGCGCGCCGCTCATTTGGGACTTCGCATCGATCCGAACGGCGTTCCGGTGACGATTCACATTACAGGTGTGAGGTCGAGATCCGAAACTGCCCGCATCCTGTTCAACTTCTTCGACGGTGCGGAGTGGCTTGAAGGAACGGTCAGCGTCGGGGGCGCCAGTTTCGCAGTCAAGGAGGATACGTGGCTGTATTGGCCTGTCACCGGATATCGATCGATCAGCGATGTTTCAAACGCGGTCGGCGAACAGGTCGCCAACGGTATCGCGCTGGTGGCGGGTATGCCGATTAAAGACTGATCGTAACCAGCGAGTGCGCTGTCCTGGGCACGATTGCGACCGTTCCACGCGTGATAGCGTAACGCCAACGGAAGCGGCCGATTGTATTTATTGCTTTCCTGCCGAGGTTTCCGCAGGAAAGACTGTTGCACTTTAGAAGCGCTACCACGCGTGCTTCTCAGAGTCGAGCGGTGATTCACGGCTTCCCCGAGTCCGTCTTTGATCGGGCGAAGTCTAACCAGACAGCGACAATCGCGTCGCGTATCGCGCTGTCCTTCAAGCACCTCGCATAGCTGAAACGCGACCTCCCGCCAACATGCAAAGGCCGTCCAGTGGGCGTGGGGCGGCTGTCTATCCGATGCGTGCATGGCCTGGCCAACCTGGCGCCGATCCCCCATCGGGGTGATATCTCATCACCCGGGGGCCATGCAAAATGAAAAATCGTTCAGCCATGGGATGAGCGCGACCGGCAGCGTTAGCGTCCCGGCCCGCAGCTCACCACAGTGGTCGATCACTTCATGCATGGACCCCCTTCAGGAGCGCGGTCATGAGCAAGAAAGTTGCCGAGATTATTGTGGAGACACTCGCGGCGGCGGGCGTCAAGCATTGCTACGGGATCGTCGGCGACACGCTGAATCTCATCGCTCATCACCTCAACGAGAGCGACATCGAGTGGGTCCATGTGCGCCATGAGGAAGCGGGAGCATTCGCCGCCGAAGGCGAAGCCATGTTGACCGGCAACCTGACGGCCGTGGCAGGAAGCTGCGGACCCGGCAGTCTTCACTTCATCAACGGACTCGTGGATGCCAACCGCAACCGGGTGCCGGTGATCCTGATCGCAACCCAGGTGGCGAGCGAGGAAATCGGCTTCAATTTCCCGCAAGAGGTCGACTTCAAGGCGATCTACGGATCGTGCAGCGTGTTTTGCGACATGATCATTACGCCGAACAGGCGCGGCGCAAGACGGTGATTGCCTGCCAGACCGCGATTGCACAGGGCGGCGTCGCGGTGCTGATTGTTCCCGTCGACATTGCTCACGCCAGTGCCCGCGATGACGTTCCGTATTCGGTCCATACGAATGTACCGATGGTCCGACCGAATGACGCAGACCTCGACCGCGTCGCCGAAATTCTCAATTCCGGCGAGAAGATCGCCATCTACGGCGGTTCGGGATGTCGTGGCGCCCACGCCGAGATCCTCGCGGTAGCCGAGCGGCTCAAGGCGCCGATTGCCCACACGTCGCGCGCCAAGGACGTCCTCGAGCACGACAATCCCTACAACGTCGGCATGACGGGCATTATCGGCGGCGAAGCAGGGTATCTGGCGGTATCTGAATGCGAGACCTTGCTGCTGCTAGGCGCTGACTTCGCGTGGCGACAGTTCTACCCGGAGAAAGCCAGGATCGTTCAGATCGACCTCGCAGCCGACCATCTCGGCCGCCGGCATCCGGTCATGCTGGGGCTGGTTGGCGATATCAAATCCACCATGGAGGCGTTGCTGCCACTTCTCAAGCCGCGCACGTCAAGCGAGTTCCGCGACAAGCTCGTCGCACGCCATGCCGACGCGCTGGAAAGCCACCGCTCCAAAGCCGTTGCGTCCGATCGCGGCACGATTCCTCCCATCTATCTGACCGAGCTGATCAACCGGCACGCCGCCCGCGATGCCATCTTCTGCGCCGACGATGGGACGCCCACGGTCTGGCTTTATCGGCACATCCAGACAAACGGACAGCGCCGCGTATTTTCCAGCCTGCTACACGGCACGATGGCGGCGGCGTTGCCCATGTCGCTGGGACTGCAGAAATGCCAGCTAGGACGGCAGGTGATTTCCATGTCTGGCGATGGCGGCATCGCCATGCTGTTCGGCGAACTCATGACGGCCGTGCAGGAAAAACTGCCCATCAAGATCGTTGTGTTCGACAACGGCAAGCTTGGCTTCATCGACATCGAGCAGAAGTCCGAAGGCATGCTTCCGCTTTATACAAGTCTGCAAAACCCGGACTTCGGCAAGGTTGCCGAGGTAATCGGCTTGTGGGGGCGTACGGTGTCGAAATCCGATGAGCTCGAAGATGCCATCGTCGCATGGTTAAAGCAACCCGGCCCCGCGCTGCTGAACGTCAAGGTGGACCCCATGACACTCGTGATGCCGCCGAAGATCGAGTGGGGTTCCGCATACGGGATGGTCCTGTATTCGGCCAAGGCCATGTTGCAGGGGCAGTCCGCCGATGTGTTCGCCATGATCCGCGAAAATTTGTAGCACTAGCCCGCAATGAGGAGACCAGACCATGGACGTGCGAGTCACGCGCGGCAGTGCGGACTATCGACGGTGGCAGCAGATGCTGGCATCTCTTGCGCCGATGTCATCGCTTCTGGGCAGCGGGCATGCCGAAGCCTGTCAGTCACCAAGGGTGTCAGATGAAAAACATCGGGACTCCGTACGAAACTCCGTTTGCGTCGAAATACTGGAGCGACTTTCTCTCACGTGCATCGTGGTTTCGTGGGCCGATGCAACATCAGGCCGGTATGGCGAGCAGACGTGGACGCTACGCATAGCGCGCCGCAAGGGTGTGTGTTCGTCGAGTGGAGAACCGTACGCGGCGGGTAGCGCGATCTATCGCCCGCGTGCGCGGCAACGTAGCGCCACCAACACCGGCCAGATCATTTCGGCGGCGGCGATTGCACGGCTGGAAAGCGGAGAACCTGCTCGCCCGATGGGAGATGCACTCAGTGCTGGGCGGTGCCGTTAAGAGCGAATGAACGAAGAGAATGCTGTGGATTGCGTGCGGCTGACATATCAGCCACACGCGTTACCGAATCAAACACCGATTCGCCTAGGTCTTTGGCGACCTTGGCTCAATGCTTTTTGGTGGTGCTCGATGAAGAAGGCGCCACTCGGATGGGCGGCGAACCCGAGGGAGAAGTGGCCGGAGCGGACTTTTTGTCCTGCTTCGGTTTCTTTACTTCGCGATTGCTGCGCATTTGACCTTTTGCCATGACAGAACTCCCTTTTGCATGTGTGCCCGGCGAAATGTCCGAGCCTCCACTCAGTGTGCGCTGAATTGGCGGCGCTGTCTCGCAACATTTGCGCCATCGGCAGGGACTTTGTCGGTGTCGTCCAGCGCGATTCGGGAGGGGCGATGGAGCCGGTAGTTCATCTTGCGTTATTGCACTGCAATTAACGATTAACGCGCGGGAATATCTCTCATCAGCCAATTGGCCGAATTCGCCGATTGATCTTTGTATTCAGGCACGTCATATTGCGCTTAACCCGCTATCTAATCTCGCAACGTAAGTGGCGGTTCGGCCAATGCTTAGCGATATCACTTCCGATCAGTCCGATTCAATACAGTGCCGGCACTGCGGCTCGACCTTAGCTGCGCGTCTGCTGTTCTGTCCTTCTTGCGGTGCCAACCAGACCCATCAGGCCAGCCGGGCAGACACGCTTGACCCGCTCAGCTGGTTTCCACCATCTTCCGTGTCGGGGAAAGCCTGCTTTCCCCCGTCGCCTTCCCTGATTGCACCGCAACTCGCCGCCCCCGCTGCATGGAACACGCCGGCGGGTGGCGAGGACGACCGCTTTTACGCGAAATACGATCCGTGGAACGTGCCGAGTCGGTCTCGGCGGATGCCGGTTGTGGTGGCGCTGCTGCTGGTGTTGCTGGCGCTTGCTGTCGCGGGGTACCTGGTCTTGCGGCGCGGTAACGAGGTGCGCCACGTCGTCCCAAAAGCGGTATTCGGTTCGGTCACTGGTCAACAGGCGGGGCAGGTTGCCGCGGTTCCGGCTCCGCCGCAGGCTGCGGTTCCTGTTCCTGTTCCGACGCCGAGGATCGCGGGTCCTGTCGCGGTGAATCCCTCGAGGTCGGCGCCGTTGATGACGAAACAGGCTGTGCCTGCGGTCAGCACACCGAAGACCGTTGTTCCAACTCCAACTCCCACTCCGGCTGCCACCGCCCAGAATTCAGCTAGGCCGGCGATCGCGCCGCGAAGCTCCGCGGCTCAGGTCGCCGCCACCCATCCCCCGATTGCGTCGGGCACGCTCGTGCAGCATCCGGTCGCGCAAACACCAGCCACACCAGCCGCGCGAGTCGCGCAAGTCGCGGTCGCGCCCGCTCCCAAGCCCGTCGCAAATCTTGCGGCCGCGCCTCGTCCCGCAATCGCGCCCGTGCCCGAAGCCACGCGGGCTCTCATGGAAAACCAGGATATGGCGCGGACGGATGTCGCGAGAAATCTGCAGATCGCCCACGCAATGTTGCAAAGAAATAACCTGTCCGCAGCGGAATCTCGGGTGGCTGCGGTCCTCGTCGTGCAACCGAACAATCGCGATGCACTCAGCATGCGCGAGGACCTGAGCGCGCGCCATCAGCAACGCGACGCAGCGCTCGACGTGGCGCGCGGCTGCGAATACATGGGGCGCTGGACTTGTGCCTGGCAGCAGGCCGGGAACGCATTGGTGATCGATTCGGGCAGCGCGGAGGCAAAACGAATCGTTGCACTGGCGATGCACGAGGCGCAACTGGCGAGGGCGCCGTCCGCCGCGCCCGTCGCCGATTCGTCACATGAGCCGGCGCCTCATCATTGAAGGCGGGTCCTAAGCCCCCATTGATGTAAGCGAAGTGAAGCGCGAACGACAACCCTACGGTTCGCGTTCAGCCCTGCACCTGCCTTGCACCACGGTGATTTCCGTTCAGAGCTTCAGGGTTTCTGTTGTTCCGCTTCATCCGCGGGCTTTTCGGGCAGGGGTTGATCGAGACCGGGTTCGACAGGCGTGGGAATGGCATCGCCAATCGGTACTGAAACCGGTGGCATGGGTTCATCAGGGGGCCGATTCAAGGCCGGGTCAGCGTCGTGGGTTGCGCTTGTCACAATGACCTCCATAACAGAAGTGGGGGTGCAGAATAGCTAGCAATCCGCGTTCCACCGCCTTCAATCATGTGACAGATACAGGCCAGACGCATCCACCGGGCCGTCGGCTATTCCTCTTTCTGCGCGAGTTGCAATTCGCCCCACATCACGAGGATCTTCTGGATGCTGTGCGCATAGGCGTCGCGCAATCTTGGCGATTCCGAGTGGTACGCGCCGATCGCGCGCCACGTGTTGCCGTATTTCACCATTTTCTGCTTGAGAAGCCATGCCGCCACGTACACGTTCACGCAGGGATCGGTGAGGGCGCGATGCGGCACGCCCTGACGGGCCAGATCGCCGAAATGGATGGAGTTGATCTGCAACTGGCCGACATCGATCGAGCCATTCGCATTCCGGTTGATGGCGCTCGCATCGCCCTTCGATTCGAACCATGCCACCGCGCGCAGCACAGAAGGATTGACGCCCTGATAGGCGGCGGCCTGATTGAAGCAATCGTCGGCATGCGCGGCGCCGCAGAAAAGCGCGAGGGCGAGGGCCGCGTACCCATGCCGGACGGCACGGCTGGCGAGGCTGGCGTGGCGACGTACAGCCGTCACTGGAAGGATGTTTTCGGTCGACACGGCGTGAGCCTCCGCGTGCTGGCGATGAGTCATGAAGCCCGATGTAGCGTGGGCGCTTGGCAGGTCATTCGAAATGACGGCTGATGCGGGCAATAGCCATCGTGCTGCCGTTACTTCGCGAGGGCGAGATCGAGTTGCTTTTCGATGTCGCCGAGGTACGCGTGCGATTCATCCGATACGACGAGCCGGGCGGTCGGCGGCGTCCATTTCTGGCTCGGCGCGCGCATCTTCTTTTTCTTCACCGAGGGCTTCACCGGCGGTTCGTCGTCGTCATCGGTTGCCGGCGGCAGCATGGCAAGGGTCGGCAACGGCGGATAGACCTTGTCGGCCGCCGCCGGCGCAGGAGCGACGGCCGCCACGGTCAGGGTGCCGCCAGCTTGCGCCGCGCTGCCCGGCTGGCCCGCCAACGCGGACGTCGCCAGCAGCAGGCTCGTTGCGAGTAGGGTTAGGCGATACATAAACTCGGCGTCCTCATTGCGTTGGCTTGATCGATACGCTGTACGGCTGGTTCGCACCGACAGTCAGGTTATCGAGGCTCAACTTCACGGCATGTTGCGCCGGCACGCCTCTCCAGATGGCCTGGTTGAGGTACGGGAAATCCTGCCCGAGCGCGGTCACCAGAATCGTCGTGGGCTGTTTTTGGGTTGCAGCAAGCGCGCCGACCTTACCCAGCACGGCGGTCAGTTGCGGATCGCGTGCGCCGAGCGCATCCGGCGGGATCGTGAAGCTCATGATCTCGTTGGTGGCTAACGGCTTTGGCGGTTGCGTGGCGGTGACCGCCGGCATCTGGGCGCATCCGGCCAACACGAGGAGGGCCGCGTAAAACCATAGCTGCTTCACAAAAAAGGCTCCCTTAAGTGTCGTCGACGCTATGAACGCGTTTTCGGCAGACCAGCGGGAGAACTTGATATGCAACGCGCAAACGTTTGGCAAAAAAGAAAACGTCTCTCAAGATGGGTCGCAAGGCGTGGGTCAACGGCTTGCCAGCGATCGTTCAGAAGTAAAGTTGCCCTGCGTGGGCGAGCGTTCGTTCGGGTGTTTTGTCTTGGGGCACGATGGGGCGCCGCGTGATCGCTCGCCGCACCTGGTTGCACGCGCAACCAGCGCGCGGCGAGCGAGTTCCAGAGCCCGGGAATTTTGATCGCGCGAACGCGCGGTGAGGATCGCCTATAGAATGCGCCGTCCGCGCAAGCCAGGCGGGAACGTGGTCTTCCGTCAAAGGAGTGTGGCTTGAATCTGAAGCATACAGTTAGAAAGGCGCAGCCGACCGATCTGCCGATGGTCTACAAAGGCGAACTCAACTACATCCAGAGCATCGAGCCGGAGCACGAAGCGCGCTGGAAGGATGCAATGCATGCGCATCTACGGCAGTGGACCGGTGCGCTCGAGCGCATGTTCATCGTCGAGCACGACGGTGTGCCGGCGGGCTATTGCTTCTGGGAAGTGATCGACGGCGCGGCCTGCCTCGCCTCGATTTTCGTGGTCAACGAACTGCGTCAACGTGGCCTGGGCCGCGTGCTACTCGACCAGTACATCGCGGATGCACGTGCACGAGGCTTTGCGAAACTGACGTTGAGCGTGTTCCATGGCAACCCGGCGCAGTTTCTCTACGAGTCGGCGGGTTTTCAATGCGTAAGGGAAGGGGCGGAATACCGCGACTACCACTATCCGGATGTCGCGCCGACTCACGCTGCACCGTAAGACGCCATAAGGGCATCGTAAGACACCGTAGGCAGCGAGGCGTTTTTGCACGAGGCAGTGCGCCTGGTCATTCAGCAGGCGCGCTGAACCCGACCTCTATGAGATTTGTGCATACGCGTATCGGGGAGGACTAAAATGGGCACCCCGCGTTAAGGAAACCATCCATGTCCCTCTCGCACGAAGCTAATCCTCTACTCGAGGAATGGCAAACACCTTACGGCTTACCGCCGTTCGATCGTATTCTCCCCGAGCATTTTTCCCCGGCCTTCGAAGTCGCGATGCGCGAGCATAAGCGCGAGATCGAAGCCATCGCCGCGGTCACGGAAGCGCCAAGCTTCGACAATTGCGTCGCGGCGCTCGATGCGGCCGGCCAGTTGCTGAGTCGTCTTGACCTCGTGTTCAGCAACCTGTCATCGAGCGAAACCTCGCCCGCGTTGCAGGCGATCGAGCGCGAACTGTCGCCGCGTCTTGCGGCGCATTCGAGCGCGATCTACCAGAACGAAGGCTTGTTCGCGCGACTGCACGCGCTCTACGAAACGCGCGAGCGTCTCGGCTTGTCGACGGAGCAACTGCGTTTGCTGGAACGCTTTCATCTGGACTTCGAGCGCGCCGGTGCCACGCTCGCGAAGCACGACAAAGCGCGCTTCGCCGTGATTGTCGAGGAGCTGGCTACGCTCGCCACGCAGTTCGCGCAGAACGTGCTCGCCGATGAGTCGTCGTTCGCCTTGACGCTCGCGACGCCTGACGAGCGTGCCGGACTGCCGTCGTTCGTTCTGGATGCGGCGTTGCAGGCAGCGCGTGAACGTGGGTTAGCGGAAGGCAGCTACGTGATTACGCTGTCGCCGTCGCTGGCGGAGCCGTTCCTGACGTTTTCCGAGCGGCGCGATCTGCGCGAACAGGTCTGGCGCGCGCGCCGCGCACGCGGCGGCCATGCCGGAGAGCATGACAACCGGCCGCTGGCGGCACGCAGCGTGGCGCTGCGCCAGGAGCAGGCGGCCTTGCTGGGCTACGCGACCTACGCCGACTACAAGCTGGCCGATCGCATGGCACCTTCCGTGGCGGCGGTCGATGAACTGCTGCAGCGCGCCTGGAAACCGGCCATCGAGAAGGCGCAACATGACCGCGAGCGCCTGAATGCGCTGGCCGCCGAACTCGGCCAGCCGACGCCCATCGCGGCATGGGACTGGCGTTATCTGTCGGAGAAGGTACGGCAGAAGAGCTTTGCCATCGACGATGCACAGGTCAAGCCGTATTTCTCGCTCGACGCCATGCAGGCCGCAATGTTCGATTGCGCTTCGCGGCTCTTCGGTGTGCGGTTCAAGGAACGTCAAGGCGTTGCGCTCTATCATCCTGATGCGCGTCTGTGGGAAGTCACGGACTCCGAAGGAAAATTGATCGGCGTGTTCATCGGCGACAACTTCGCGCGGCAGACCAAGCGCAGTGGTGCGTGGATGAGCATCTTGCGCTCGCAGTCGGGACGCAACGGCGGCACGCTGCCGCTCGTGCTGAACAACAACAACTTCGCAAAGGGCTCGCCGACGCTCCTGAGCTTCGAAGACATCCGCACGCTGTTTCATGAGTTCGGCCATGGGCTGCACGGCCTGATGTCGAACGTGCGTTATGAACGGCTGGCAGGCACCAATGTGCTCGCCGACTTCGTGGAGCTGCCCTCGCAGTTGTTCGAGAACTGGGCACAGGAGCGTGAGGTGCTGTTGCGTCATGCGCGCCACGCCGAAACCGGCGAGCCGCTTCCGGCCGAATTGCTCGAGCGGCTGCAGGCGGCGAGCCGCTTCAATCAGGCCTTTACGACCGTGCAGTATGTAGGTCCGGCGCTGATCGATATGGCCTTGCATGCGCGCAGCGACGGCGTACCGGTCGATATCGCGCAGTTCGAGGCGGAGCAGACTGCGCGGCTCGGCGTCCCTGACGACATCGGCATGCGTCACTATCTGGCGCATTTCCAGCATCTGTTCTCGGGCGACAGCTACGCGGCGGGTTACTACGTCTATATGTGGGCCGAGGTGCTGGAGGCGGATGGCTACGCCACCTTCAAGGAGGCCGGCGATCCGTTCGACCGCGCCACCGCCGAGCGCTTGCTGAAGTGGATCTACAGCGTAGGCAATTCCATCGATCCGGCCACGGCGTTCGAAACGTTCCGTGGGCGTGCGCCGTCGGTCGAGCCGATGCTGAAAAAACGCGGCTTGCTGGAAACGTCTGCCCAGGACTGATCCAGCGCGCGGAGTGAAGTCGGGACTGCCGGGCGCGTAGACTCCTGGCCCGCCAGTTCCGCCGAAAGCCGCACCACACGGTGGTTTTCGTCCCCACGCGTAGCCAATTCGGCGGCCAGAAACGCGCCGGATCGGCATGCCCGACCTCACCCGAATCCCGGCCGTTATGTCAAGGTCTGGAGGCGTATTCTGGTAAACACGCCTATACTCACGGTCGCGGCCTAAAAGGTTGGCTCAGCGCGACCCACGCTCTGTCTTTCATTTCATCAAGCAACGCATCAGATATGTCTACAACGCCGAAGATCATCTACACCCTTACCGACGAAGCGCCGGCTCTGGCGACCTACTCGCTGCTCCCGATTGTGAAGGCTTTCACGCGCTCATCGGACGTCGCCGTCGAAACGCGCGACATCTCGCTGGCCGGCCGCATCATCGCCGCGTTCCCCGATTATCTGACTGCGGAGCAAAAAGGGTCTGACGATCTTGCCGAACTCGGTGGGCTGACCACGCGTCCGGAAGCGAACATCATCAAACTGCCGAACATCAGCGCATCGGTGCCGCAACTGAAGGCCGCGATTGCCGAACTGCGCGATCAGGGCTACAAGCTGCCGTCCTATCCGGACGTCGCCACGACTGACGAAGAAAAAGACGTCAAGGCACGCTACGACAAGATCAAGGGCAGCGCAGTGAACCCGGTGCTGCGCGAAGGCAATTCGGATCGCCGCGCGCCGTTGTCGGTCAAGAACTACGCACGCAAGCATCCGCACAAAATGGGTGCGTGGAAGGCAGATTCGAAGTCGCACGTGGCGCATATGAGCGGCGGCGATTTCTACGGCAGCGAAAAATCCGCGTTGATCGGCGCAGCCGGCAACGTGAAGATCGAACTGACGGCTGCCGACGGCAGCAAGACGGTTCTGAAAGAAAAGACCGCGGTGAAGGCCGGTGAAATCATCGACGCGTCGGTGCTGAGCAAGAAGGCGCTGAGCAGCTTCATCGAAGCGCAGATCGCCGATGCGAAGGCCAACAACGTGCTGTTCTCGGTGCACCTGAAGGCCACCATGATGAAGGTCTCGGACCCGATCATCTTTGGTATCGTGGTCTCGGTGTTCTACAAGGACGTGCTGACGAAGCATGCGGATGCGCTGGCGAAGGTCGGCTTCAATCCGAACAACGGCATCGGCGATCTGTACGCACGCCTGAAGGATCTGCCGGAGCAAACGCGCGCGGCGATCGAAGCGGACATCAAGGCCCAATACGAACAGCGCCCGCATCTGGCGATGGTCAACTCGGACAAGGGCATCACGAGCCTGCACGTGCCGAGCGATGTGATCGTCGACGCATCGATGCCCGCGATGATCCGCGAGTCCGGCAAGATGTGGGGCGCCGATGGCGCGCTGCACGACGCCAAGGCGGTGATTCCGGATCGTTGCTATGCCGGCGTCTACCAGGCGGTGATTGAAGACTGCAAGCAGCACGGCGCGTACGATCCGGTCACGATGGGCAGCGTGCCTAACGTCGGCCTGATGGCGCAAGCCGCGGAAGAATACGGTTCACACGACAAGACGTTCCAGATCAAGGCGAACGGCGTGGTGCGCGTGACGGATGAAGCCGGCAACGTGCTGCTCGAGCAGAACGTCGAGCAGGGCGACATCTGGCGCATGTGCCAGACCAAGGACGCGCCGGTGCAGGACTGGGTCAAGCTGGCCGTGAACCGCGCCCGCGCAACCGGCACGCCGGCCGTGTTCTGGCTGGACGCAGCGCGTGCGCACGATGCGCAGATCATCAAGAAGGTCGAGCAGTACCTGAAGGACCACGACACGAACGGTCTGGATATCCGCGTGATGACGCCGGTCGAGGCGACGAAGTTCTCGATCGAACGCATTCGTGCCGGCAAGGACACGATTTCGGTGACCGGCAACGTGCTGCGGGACTACCTGACCGACCTGTTCCCGATCATGGAACTGGGCACGAGCGCGAAGATGCTGTCGATCGTTCCGTTGATGGAAGGCGGTGGCCTGTTCGAAACGGGTGCAGGCGGTTCGGCACCGAAGCACGTCCAGCAACTGGTGGAAGAGGGCTTCCTGCGTTGGGATTCGCTGGGTGAATTCCTCGCGCTGGCCGCTTCGCTCGAACACCTGAGCAACACGTATCACAACCCGAAGGCGCAAGTGCTGGCCAAGACGCTGGATCAGGCAACCGGCAAGTTCCTCGACAACGACAAGTCGCCGGCACGCAAGATTGGCGGCATCGACAATCGCGGCAGCCACTTCTACCTGGCGATGTACTGGGCCGAAGCGCTGGCCGCGCAAACCGATGACGCTGCATTGCAGGCGCAGTTCGCCGGTGTGGCCAAGGCCATGGCCGACAACGAAGCGAAGATCATCGAAGAACTGGCTGCAGCGCAAGGCAAGCCAGTGGCAATCGGCGGTTACTATCGTCCGGATGTCGTGCTGACGAGCAAAGCCATGCGCCCGAGCGCCACGCTCAACCAGATCGTGGACGCAGTTGCGTAAGTTGCGGTAGCAGGGCTCAGTTGTTCAGCAGTACACGCCGCCGCGGGCGGGCTGCACGGCGCGTCTTCAGGACGCGCCGTGCAACCCGCCCGCGGCGTTTTTGCACGCGTCAGATATGCACGATTTCCCAATCGGCGATCTTTTCCGGTATTTCGAGCGTCGAAGTATCGGATTCGGACAGATGCGGGCAGCACACACCCCGTGCGAGGTCGTCAGCGGCCTGCTGGGGGCTGGAGAACGCACCGAGCGTCTCGTTGCCGAAGGACGCTTCCCAGCCGTCCTTGCCGGGCAAAATGTAGAACGATCCTTCCGTCGAGCCAAAGCGAAAGCCTTCCATTTTCTTTCTCCCGATCATCGTAAAAAAATGCGCTTACCTGGCTGACCTGCGTATGGGACGCGGGCCGGTTCAAAAGCAGTCTTTGCGGGTCGGTTGCGGTAGGCCGTTCGATCCAGCTGCTCAGAACGCCAGCTCATGTGAAGGAGTCTACGTCAGCAAGCCTTGGCGAAAGCATTGGAAGTGGGATCAATCAAATAATAAATAATGTTATAAAACAATGCGTTACACAGTTTGTTCCGGATTGTGGAATGTGGGACGGCATTGCGAAACGGCCCGTTTGTGCCATGCACCACGATTTTTTGTAGTGCAAGGGTTCTTTCCATATCGTGAAATTTCCCGGTATTTGGCGGGTTACGCCGGTGTGGCGCCGGTAGCGGACGCCTCCGCCTGCTCGATAAGCCACGCTTTTAGCGTGGTGGCTCCTGCCTGAAGTTCGGCCGTCTGTGGATGCACGAGGTAATAACCGCTGGTCAGCGGAAGCGCCAGGTCAAACGGCTCGATCAACGCGCCACTTGCGATCTCGGCTTGTGTCAGCAGCGCACTGGTCAGCACGGCGCCTTGTCCGCGCGCGGCTGCCTCGATGGCGATCAACGACTGATCCACATGGACGCTGTCGATGCACTCGATCTGCGCGTCGGTGAGCGCGCCGAACTGCTTGAGCCACGCGGTCCAGTGCGGATGCAAGGTGTTGTGCAGCAGCGTGGCGCGTTGCAAATCGGCTGGGCGTTTAAGTTTGAGTTCGCTGGCATAGTCAGGGCTGCAATAGAGATGCGCCGCGTCGGCATACAGCAGGTGGACCGAGAGCGCCGGATCGACACCGCTGAAATAGCGGACGGCGAGATCGACCGCTTCCAGTTCGAAGTCGACGAACGCGGTCGATGTGCTTAGATTCAGCGCGATCCCCGGATGAGCGATCAGGAACTCCGCCATGCGCGGCGCAAACCATTTGGCGGCGAGACTGGGCGGCATCGACAGCCGGACCCCTTTGGACCGTCCTTCACGCACACGCCGGCTCGCCTCGACGATCTGCGCAATGGCCGGCTGGATCTGCGCGAAGTAGGCGCGGCCCTCGGTCGTGGGCGTCACCTGGCGGATCTGCCGCACGAATAGCGCAACGCCCAGCCATTCCTCCAGCTTCTGGATCTGCTGCCCGACGGCGCCAGGCGTCACGCTCAGTTCTTCGGCTGCTAACGTAAAACTACCAAGGCGCATGGCAGACTCTAGCGCCACCAAGGCTTTTAGGGGAGGAATGGCGCGCATGGAAGAGTTTTTCTATCCTGTTGGCGAAATTTAATCATTTGTACCGCATCGGCGGCATCGCGACAATCGGGGCATTGAAACGCTCTCCGAGGCTCTTCGCCATGAATCCCGCCTATCTCACCTTCGCCTTGCTGGGCCTCATATGGGGCAGCAACTTTCTGTTCATGAAACAGGCCAGTGTCTGGATTTCGCCAGCCCAGATCGTGTTTCTGCGCGTGCTGTTCGGCTTCGTCCCCTTACTCGTGTTTGCACTCGCCACGCGGGTCCTCAAGTGGCGTGATCTGCGGCATGCGCATCATTTCATCGTGATGTCCTTGCTGGCGACCACGGTCTATTACTACGCGTTCGCCAAGGGCGCGACGCTACTTCCGTCGAGCGTGGCGGGCATGTTGAGTGGGGCGATTCCGCTCTTCTCATTCATTTGTGCCTGGGCGCTGCTGCACGACGAGCGTCCCAGCGGCCGCATGATTGCCGGCGTGTTATGCGGCTTTCTTGGGGTGTTGTTGATCGCGCATCCGTGGACCGGTGCCGCTTCCGGCGTCAACGTACAAGGCGTTCTGTACATGGTGGGGGGATCGTTGAGTGTGGGCGGTTCGTTCGCTTATGCGCGTCGCTTTCTCACGGGTCTGGGTCTGTCGTCGTTGGCGCTTTCCACCTGGCAGATCGGCTTCGCGTTGTTGACGATCGGGTGCGTGAAAGATTTTCACGGCATGACGCGGGTCGCTGCGCACGCGGGTGCGTTCACCGGCCTGGTGTTGGGACTGGGGCTGTTGGGGACGGGTGTCGCCTACATGCTGTATTACTTCATCGTGGAGCGGCTGGGCGCGCTTGTGGCGTCGAGTGTGACCTATATTCCGCCGGTCGTTGCGTTGCTGATGGGGCTGGAGTTTGCCGGTGAGTCGCTTAGGCCGCTTCATCTGGCAGCCATGGCATGCATCCTCGGTGGTGTTTATCTGCTGCAAAGCGGGCGGCAGGTCAAGCCGGCGCCAACGCTTGCGAGGCGCTCCGCTCCGTCTGTTCAGACAGCCGCGCGACCCTGACTCGACTCAGCAGCACGGAAATGACAGTGATGCGACTGCGCGGCAGGGTGCGCATGCCCGACGTGTCGTCCCGGGACGACACGCCGTGACACGGCGCGCATCATGGCGTCTTAAGCGCTCACGGTTGCGCGTTTCGGCGTCACCACCGACACGGCGAACGTCACCACGATATTCGCTGCCAGCGCAATCAGGCCGATATACAGCGGATACGTCGCATCGCCCAGATGCAGCGCGAACACCGGCTTCAGGCCCTGGGAAATCGCGAGCGAGGTGCCCAGCACGATCCCCACCAGCCAGCCGAGGAACAGGCCCGAGGTATTCAGGCGGCGCGTATACAGCGAGAACACGATGGCCGGGAAGATCTGCAGGATCCACACGCCGCCGAGCAGTTGCAGATCGATTGCATACTGCGTGGGCAGGAACACGATGAACAGCAGCGCGCCGAACTTCACCACCAGCGAGACGATCTTGGCCGTCGAGGCTTCTTGTGCCGCGCCCATGTTCGGGGCCACGATCGGACGCCACAGATTACGCGTGAACAGATTGGCCGCGCCAATCGACATGATGGCCGCCGGCACCAGCGCGCTGATCGCAATCGCCGCCGCCGCAAAGCCGACGAACCATGACGGGAACAGCGTACCGAACAGCGCCGGCACCACGTCCGAAGCCGATTTCACATGCACGCCCGCGGCAATCGCCATATAACCGAGCAAGGCGATCAGGCCGAGCAGCAGCGTGTAGGCGGGCAGGAAAATCGCGTTCTTGCGCACCGTCGCCGCGGATGAGGACGACAGCACGGCCGTCATCGTATGCGGATACATGAACGCCGCCAGCGCCGAGCCGAGCGCGAGCGAGGCGTAGGCCGTGAACTGCGTGGGCTTCAGGATGATGCCGGTTGCGCCGCCTTTCGCCTTGAAGAAGTGATCGGCCGCATCGAACACCTGACCGTAGCCGCCGAGTTTCGACGGAATCAGCCACACTGCCGCGATCACGACGATGTAGATCATGATGTCCTTGACGAAGGCGATCATCGCCGGCGCCCGCAGGCCGCTGGTGTACGTGTAGAGCGCGAGGATCACGAAGGCGATGATCAGCGGCAGTTCGCCGTCGACGCCAAGGCCTTTGATCACCACCTGCATACCCACCAGCTGCAGCGCGATATACGGCATCGTCGCGACGATACCGGTCAGCGCCACGGCGGCCGGGAACCACTTGCCGCCGTATTCGCCGTGCACATAGTCTGCCGCCGTGATGTGGTTCTTCGCATGGGCGATCTTCCACAGCTTCGGCATCACCGCGAAGACGAACGGATACACGATGATCGTATAGGGCAGCGCGAAGAAGCCATACGCGCCCACCGAATACACCAGCGCGGGCACGGCGATCACGGTGTAGGCGGTGTAGAAATCGCCGCCTACGAGGAACCATGAAATGACCACGCCGAATTGCCGGCCGCCCAGGCCCCATTCATGCAACTGCGTGAGGTCGCCTGCTTTCCAGCGCGCGGCGAAGAAGCCCACCACCGTGACCAGCAGGAAGAAGAAAATGAAGACGGCCATCGCCACCGGGTTGACTGGAATCGATCCGCTCATTTGAGACCCCTGTACACGACGTAGATCAACAGCGACGTGAGCGGCACCCACAGGAACTGATACCAGTAGAAGAACGGAAACCCGGCGAACGAAGGATGCGTGTCGTTATAGAACGGCAGCCACAACAGCGCGATATAAGGAAGCAGCAAGAGCAGCCATAGCCAGGAGCGGCCGGCCCGATGAGTGGTCTCCACGAATTTCTCCTTAGGTGGTGTGCTGAAACTGGATGTGTCGACGGATGGCGGACGCAGGGCGAGCGGGTAATGGACACCGCAGGCGTGACGCGGGCCGCAGCCTGAATGGATTGTTCATGACGTCTCCTGCTTATTTATATGAATATACGGTCGTGCCGGATGCCGCGCAACGCACGTCGCGGCGCGGCGGCGACCGGATACGGGTCGCGCCTTGGGCGTGTAGTATTCGCTTTCGTCTCCACCCTTACAAGCGCACAACTACGTAAGCATGCTACGTGAAACTACGTAGCCGATGCGTCGGTCCCTTCATCGATGAAACTCAAAGCGAAGATCTTCCTGCTCGCGATCGTGCCGTTTCTGGCGGCAATTGCCGGCATCGAAATCGGCGTACGCCAGGAGGCGACGGCGCTCGCGGGCACGCAGCACGCGACGATGCAGGCAGCGTATCTGGCGAGCAAGGAGATCGAACTCAAGCACTACGTCGAACTGGCGACGAGCGCCATCGAGCCGCTCTACGACGCTTCCCGCGACAACGCAAGAGACGACGCGATGCTACGCGAACGTGCCCTCGCCGCGCTGGAAAAAATGGATTTTGGCGCCGACGGCTATTTTTTCGTCTACGACATGCATGGCCGCTCGCTGATGCATCCGCGCGAGCCGGATCTGGTCGGCCGCGATCTGTGGACGATGCGAGACCCGCAAGGTGCGCTGGTGATCCAGCAACTGATCGCCGCGGCATCGCACGGTGGCGGCTATGTGCGTTATGTGTGGCATCGTCCGTCGACCGGCAAGCTCGCGCCGAAGCTCGGTTATGTCGTGCCGCTCGAACGCTGGGGCTGGCTGGTCGGCACCGGAATCTATCTGGACGACGTCGATACGACGCTGGCGCAGATCGATCAGCGCGCGTCGGCCAACATCGAGCGCACGATGATGTGGATCGATGCGATTGCGTTGACCGGACTCGGCGTGATCGCGCTGTGCGCGCTGGTGCTGAACGTCAGCGAATCGCGCAGTGCCGACCTGAAATTAAAGCGCCTCGCGCAGCAGGTGGTGGAGTCGCAGGAGAAGGAGCGCGCGCGGCTGTCGCGCGAACTGCACGATGGCATCAGTCAGATGATGGTGTCGGTGAAACTGCTGCTCGAGTCGGCCTTGATGCGCTTCGAGCGCAGCGAGGCGCGCCTTCCCGCGGCGGAGGCTGCGTTGTCGACGAGCCTCGCGCGTCTGTCCGACACGCTGCGCGAAGTGCGGCGCATCTCGCATGCGCTGCGTCCCGCCATGCTCGACGACCTGGGGCTCGCGGCCGCGTTGCAGCAACTGACGCGCGAATTGAGCGAGCAGGCCGGCATCGAAATTGGTTTTACGCAGGTCGCCCATAGCCATGCCGCTACGTTGCCCGATGCCGTCAATACGGTTGTGTTCCGGATCGCGCAGGAAGCGCTGACGAATATCGTGCGGCATGCGCAGGCCTCGCGCGCGTCGCTTTCGCTCGAGGTATCGGCGCATGCCGTTACGTTGTCGATCGCCGATAACGGCCGCGGTTTCGACGTAGAACGGGCGCTTACCGATCCGCTGGTCGGAATAGGCCTGCGCAACATGCGCGAGCGCGTCGATTCGTTGGGCGGCAGCTTGTCGCTCACCTCGCAGCCAGGGCATACGAATGTGACCGCGCATGTGCCGGTCGGCGTGCGGTCGTCCGTTACGGAAACTCTGTAGGAAAACTGAACATGAGCGATGTCCCATCCTCGATGGCCCGTCTGATTCTGGTCGACGATCATCCGTTGGTGCGCGACGGCTTGCGCGCCCGGCTCGAAGCGGTGCCGAACCTCGAGGTGGTCGGTGAAGCGGGCGACGCGGATCAGGCACTGGCGCTCGCCGCCGAACAAAATCCGGATCTTGCGTTGATGGATGTCGGGATGAGTGGCATGAATGGCATCGCGCTCGCCGGGGTGTTTCATGAACGGTTTCCGGCGATCCGGGTGCTGATGCTGTCGATGCACGACAACATCGAGTATCTGACCCAGGCGGTGCGGGCCGGAGCGAGTGGCTATGTACTGAAGGACTCGCCCGCGACGGAAATTGTCCAGGCGATCGGCGCGGTACTCGACGGCGGCACGTTTTTCAGCGCCGGGCTCGGCGCGAGGATGATTCAGGCCTCCGCCATGCGAGCGCCGGTTGAACAACTGACGCCACGCGAGCGGGATATTCTCGATGCGCTTGCGGAAGGGCTGTCCAGCAAGCAGATCGCGCAGCGTAATGGCCTGTCCGTGCGAACCGTGGAGACGCACCGGCTCAATATGAAACGTAAGCTCGATATCGAAGGCCAGGCGGAACTGATCAAGTTCGCGGTCGAGAATCGGCGCAAGCGTTAAAAGCGGCCCGGAAGCACCGGCCATCCAACTTGAGAGAGCACGTAATGATAGAACGTCACATGGTGTCGACCGCATTCGAGATTACCGGGTACACGGTGGAGCAGTCGCTGGGGATCGCGCGCGGGATCATTGTCCGCTCGCGTTCGGTGGTGGGCTCGATCGGCGCGTCGCTGCAGACGATCTTCGGCGGCAATATCTCGCTCTATACCGCCCTGTGCGAGCGCGCGCGAGAAGACGCGTATGAGCGGATGGTGGCGCAGGCAGCCGGGTTCGGCGCCAACGGCATTGTGGGGATGCGCTACGACGCCACCGAAATTGCGCCAGGCGTGACAGAAGTGCTGTGCTACGGGACGGCGGTTTATGTGAGCGCGCGTGGCTGAAAAATATCCGTGGATGCCGCAGCGACTGACGGGTCGCAGCGGCGGTCCACAACTGGAAAGCGTGCCTGGACGATCCTCACATGCTGTAGCAAGCCTCGCCACGCGCGGCCCGGCATCACGCCCGCATTCAGGCCGCACTCCCAGGGATCAGGCGGGGCTTGGTCAGCGTGTACGTAATCTGTTTGAAGATCGAGTTGAGGCTGGCGGTGCCTCCCGCAGCATTCGAGCAGGTGTCCGAAAAGAAGTAGGCTGAACCGGTTGCGATCGACGCCATGGTGGCACACGGAGAAAGACTGTCCGAACCGTCACTGCATGTCGCAGATGCCGACTCGCCGCCGATGTAGGCCACGGTGTAGACGAGGGTTCCCGCATTCTTGGCGGCGGCCGAATCGTTGATCGCCGTCTGGCATTCCTGGTTGTAGGTACTGCTGAAGGTACTGCCCAACTGTTTGGTGCTCGAACTGGCGTCGCCGTCGCTCAGCAGCACGATGACATTCTGCCCCGGGGGGCTCTGCGAGGCGGACAGGGTGCTCAAGGCGCTTTGCGCCTGGGTGATCGCGTCGCCGTAGAAGGTGCCGAGACCGCCGTTCGCGGCAAGGCCGCTGCAACTGCCGCCGCCCAGTGCCTGTACCAGGCCAGAGCTGGTATTGGCCGCGCCGCTGCTGGTCAGATAGCCCGAAGCCGGCGACGATATCTGGTAAGCGCCCAGCGTCGAGCTGGCGCCCGAGGGGATCGCCGAATAACTTCCGGCTGTACCGGGCTGCGTCTTCGAGCAGGAGAAATTGTAGGTGGACGTCATGGGCGGGAAAACCATCAGGCCGACATTGTCCCCAGCATTGGTCAGGCCTGTGAGCAGTTGCAGCGCGCCGGCTTTTGCACACGTTTCACGGGTCTGGGCGACACCTTTGGCGTTCTTGCAGTTGCTGTCCGTCGAATTCATCGAGGCAGTCGTGTCGAGAATGATCATCACGTTGTACTGGGCCGCCTGCGTGCCGCCGCCGGCACCCGCCTTGGAGGTCGCCGAGACCGTCGCCGATTTGATGCCGATCGCCCGGGCGAAGAACGTCGGTACGCTCGCCTGCTGCGTCACCTGAATCCCGTTGTAGCCCGAGACCGCCTGCGCATAGGGCAGTGTCACGCTCGCCAGCTTGAGCCCCTGAATCGACGTGCTGGTGACGGTGACACTGCCGGGGAGCGTATTGCTGGTGCTGGTGGTCTGTCCGGCGGCATAGCTTTGTGCGTCGCTCGATGCGGTGGCCCAGCTCTGAGTCCAAAGATCCGTCGCGCCCGCCAGCGCGGCAGCGTCGGTTGCGGCCTGCAGGCGGCGCTGGCTGAACATCAGATAGCCGACATCCACGGCAATGGCCGTGAACGCCAGCAGCGCGATCAGGGACAGGGCGACGACGACGGAGACGGAGCCCCGCTGTGCGGCGCGCGCGCGGCGCCGTGCAAGAATGTTGTTCATGATGCTCCTCCGGCCGGGCGGATGGCGGGTTGTATTCATTGCACACGCTCTATCATCGTGGCACTCAACGAGGTGGGCATGCCCACGAGCCCCGCCAGCTTGCCCTTGAAAAGCGGGGAAAACGAGCTGTAGGTGACGGTGACCGTGGTCGGCGCGTTCGCGGCACTGGCCAGGTCGGTCGCGCAATCCGTGTCGCTCGTGCATTGAGTGCCGTTGACGTAGGTGGTGAGCGTGAGTGTGCCTGTCAGGTAAGCCGCGGACGTCGCGACCTGCGCCTGCGTGGCGGTATAAGGCGTGGCGGAGCCGCGTTGCCCTGCAAAGTAGCGCGCGCCCGACGAGGCGGCGTTCGCCACCATCACGTAGTTCCCCAGCAGCCAGCCGAATTGCGCGATGCCGAGCACGATGACGAGCAGCGGCGGCGCGAGCAGCGCGAATTCGACGGCGGCGATGCCGCGTTGGCGCCGCCGCGATGTGGCTTGGCGTGAGCGGCCCAGCCCAGCCACTGCCAGGCTGGACAGATTCCATTTCCTGAGGCGCACGGTGCGGGTGTTCATTGCACGAGCTCCGACATGGTTGCGCTCAGTGACGAAGGCATCATCGACTTGAGGCTGTATAAGGCACCCTTGTACGGTGGCGTGAACGTGTAGCTGAGCGACACGCTCGCTTGCGTTCCCGTAGCGGGTGGCTGGGTCTGGGTTCCGAGGGCGGTGGCGCAGGCGGAATCGCTCGTGCAGGTGGTGCCGCCTACCTTCACGGTGATCGCCAGGGTGTTCTTCAGCGTCGAGGTCGCCGCAAGCACGGCAGCCTGGGTATCGCTATACGGGCTGCTATAGCCGCGCTCCGAGGCGAGCAAATGCGTACCTACCGAAGCGGCGTTCGTCAGCATCAGGTAGTTGTTGATCAACCAGCCGAACTGGACCGCGCCGAACAGCACGAGGAACAGGACCGGCAAGACGAGCGCGAACTCGACCAATGCAGCGCCGCTTTGACGTTCGCGTTTCATGGTTCCTCCGTGTCTCTTCGTGTTGGCTGATCAGGTATGCGAATGATTCTGGCGCGTCAGGAGCCGGCCATACCGGGCAACAGGGTCCGATAGATATGAATGAAGGCCGGCCCGAGCAGCACCACCAGCAGAGCGGGAAAGATGCAGAAGATGAGCGGCAACAGCAGCTTCAGTCCGATCTTCGCGGCCTGTTCTTCGGCGCGCATGCGGCGACGCGTGCGCAGCGTATCGGACAGCACCCGCAGCGATGCGCCGATACTGGTGCCGAAGCGTTCAGACTGGATCAGCAGCGTGCAGAAGGAATCGATATCGTCCACGCCGGTGCGTAGCGCGAAGTTGCGCAGCGCCTTGTCCTTGGTAAAACCCGAGCGCATTTCGAGCAGCATCAGATCGAGTTCGCTTGCCACCACCGGGCTGCTGATGCGGATTTCATTGGACACCTTCATCAGCGCGGCGTCGAGGCTCAGGCCGGCTTCGACGCAGACCGTGAGCAGGTCGACCGCGTCGGGGAAATCTTCGAACAGCTTGCGTTTGCGCCACGCAATCCGGCGTGCCAGCACGAGGGTCGGCAGGTAGTAACCCACGCTTCCCAGCACAAACAGCACGGTCGAAAATTCGTAGGTGTCTTGCCCAATCGGCGTGTGAATCAGCCCCAGCATGGCCGAAAGCGGCAAGAAGATCACGAGGGCGGTTTTGGCTGCAAAAAAGATGGGTGCGGCACCTGGCGATCTCCATCCTGCGTTCATCAATCGCACGCGTAGCGACGAGCGTTCCCAGCCGTCCTTGGGAATTGCGAGCCTGGAAATGGGCCGGGAGATATCCGCGAGTTTTGCGAGCCAGTCGCTACCCAACGTCTCGTCATTTCCGGGTGTGGCGCCTGCGGGCGACGAATTGACGCCGCCTGCCTGCTCGATCCGTTGACGCATGTCGCGCGGCGCAAAGGCATGCATCGCAAAGAACGCCGCGCCGCACACGACGGCGAACACACCGAACAGCATCAGCATGTGCATCGAATCTGGCGTTTCCATAATGTCCCCGCTATTGATGATAAGTACAGCGATACAAAGAGTGTGTCTCTAGATGCGCATCTTGACGATGCGGCGCATCCAGATCAGACCGAACAACATCGAGCCGAACACGGTGTAGAGCAGTTTCAACCCGGCGGGGTCTTGCCACAGCACGTCGAGGAAGCCCGGGTTGATGAGCGCCATAAGGGCCGCGGTGCCGAACGGCAGCACGCCCAGAATCCATGCCGACATCTTGCCTTCCGCCGACAGCACGCGAACCTTGTCGAACAGCTTGAAGCGTTCGCGAATCAGGGCGGTGATGCCGTCGAGCAGTTCAGCGAGATTGCCGCCGGTTTCGCGCTGCACCAGCACGGCAATCACCAGGTATCGCAAATCGCGAATCGGTACGCGGGTGGCGAGATTCAGCAACGCGTCGTTCAGGGCAATGCCGTAGTTGATTTCATCGAAGGTAATGCGGAATTCGCTGCTCATGGGCTCTGCGAACTCCGTGCCGACCATGCCGATCGCGCCGGTAAACGCATGCCCGGAGCGCAACGCGCGGGCCAGCATGTCGGTTACATCGGGGAACTGACGGTCGAGCTTGCGCAGCCTTCTGCCACGCCGGTAGCGCACATAGAGCAGCGGCAGCACGACGCTCACCAACGCGGCGGTAAGCGCGAACACGAGCGGTACACCCGCAAACAGCAAAATCGCGCAGGCGAGCGGTGGCAAGGTGGCGCAGGTGCCGAGCAGGCGTCCAACCGTCCACGATACGCCGGACTGTTGCAGCAGAAGATCGATGGCGTGCACGCGCGGCAGGTACATCAAGCCCTTGTCGAACAGCGACGACTCGCTCAGCAGACGCTTCTTCAGGATGGTGAGGCGCTCGCCGTCGAGCTGCCCGCCTGCCGATACGGCGCGGATACGCGATTCGATCCGCCGGGCTGCGGGCCCGTGACGGCTGCTCCACCACTCGTACACGCCTTCGATCGACAGCACGATGGCGGCGAACAGCAGGACGATGGATGCATAGAAAATCGGGGCCATGCCAGTCTCCAGACATCAAGGGTGCGGGCGCACAGGTTGCCCGCGCGGTTCAGGCGGTTTCGAATTGCCGTTGCGGGTCGTAAATGCGCTCCGGGAGGACCACGCCGAACGCGTGCAAGCGCTCGGAGAATTTCGGCCGCACCCCGGTGGCGCAGAAATGCCCCTGCACATTGCCCTTCGAATCGACACCGGAGCGCCGGAATGTAAAGATCTCCTGCATATTGATCATGTCGCCTTCCATACCGGTCAGCTCAGTAATGCTCACGATCTTGCGGCGGCCGTCGGTTAGCCGGGTGGCTTGCACCACCACCGAAATCGCCGAGGCGATCTGCTGGCGCATGGTCTTGGTCGGCAACGACAGGCCGCCCATGCTGATCATGTTTTCGAGGCGCGTGAGCGCGTCCCGCGGCGTGTTCGCGTGGATCGTGGCGAGCGAGCCTTCGTGACCGGTATTCATGGCGTTGAGCATGTCGAGGGCTTCGTCGCCGCGAACTTCGCCGAGAATGATCCGGTCGGGCCGCATACGCAGGGCATTGCGCACGAGCGTGCGTTGCGTGATTTCGCCGCGGCCTTCGATGTTCGGCGGCCGTGTTTCGAGGCGCAGCACATGCTCCTGGCGTAACTGCAGTTCCGCGGCATCTTCGATCGTGACGATGCGCTCATCGGCAGGAATGAAACCGGACAGGATGTTCAGCAGCGTGGTCTTGCCGCTGCCGGTGCCGCCGGAAACCAGAATATTGACTTTGGCACGTGCCAGCCCGTCGAGCACTTCGGCCATTGGCGGAGTCAGCGTCTTCAGTTCGATCAGGTCGGACACCTGCAGTGGCGTGACGGCGAAACGCCGGATCGACAGTAGCGGCCCATCCACCGCGGATGGCGGGATGATCGCGTTGACCCGCGAGCCGTCGGGCAGGCGCGCGTCGACCATCGGGCACGATTCGTCGATGCGCCGTCCGACCCGCGAGACGATCTTCTCGATCACCTTCATCAGGTGGGCATCGTCGTAAAACGTCACGTCGGTCTGCTCGAGGCGACCGCGGCGTTCGACGTAGGTGTGACGATACGTGTTGACCAGAATGTCGGAGATGGTCGGGTCGCGCAGCAGAATTTCGAGGGGACCGAAGCCGAACATTTCGTCATGCACATCAACCACGAGCTGCTTGCGTTCGAGATCGTTGGCGGGCGCCTTCTGGTCGTCGAGGATACGGCCAATCAACGCGGCGATCTCCTGGCGCACCTGGTCGGCCGGCAAGCGCGAAAGACGTTCCAGTTCGACGCGCTCCAGCACCGCCAGATGGATCTCGCGTTTCAACTTCTGGTAGGCAGCCCGCATCATGCTGCCTTGAGCGCCACTGATCTCGGAGCGCTCGATGAACGGTTGGACACGCTGGGCGGTGATCTGCTCACGAAGCGACATGATGATTCCCCTGTTAGTCCTATTGCATTCCAAGCTTCGGCGCCGGATGACGGCCGAGCATTCGCGCGATCAGAGAAGCACGCTTCGGCCGCTCGGATCCGGCGGTCGTCGTGCGGCCGGCGATGTTTTCCGCGAGCGTCTGCAAGCTGCGCGAGACGCCGCTTTTGTGACCGGTCTGCGAGATCGGCACGCCCTGGTTGATCGCTTCGGACACGGCCGCGACGTCGTCTGGTATTACCTGATACGGACGCATGCCAAGCACCTGCTCCAGCGCAGCGCGGGCCCGCTCCTCGTGTCGCGTATAGCGGTTCAGGAGCAGACGGGTGCGGTCGGCCGCATAGCCGAGCGAGCCGAGAATCTCCTGCAGGCGGCGTCCGGCGCGCACGTGCGGCATGGTGGCCTGCAGCACGATGTGAATCTGATCGCTGCGGTCGAGCGCCAGCATCGAAATCGGATTGATGGTCTGGCCGAGGTCGAAGATCACGAAGTCGTAGCGGGGCGCGACGACGCCCAGAATCCATTCGAGCCGGTCTTCCTTGATCTCGGCGGCCTTCACCGGATCGCCCGCGCCGGCGAGGATATGAAACGTGTTGCTGACTTGCAGCACGCTGGCGTCGAAGAACGCCACGTCCATCCGGTCGATATGCGAACACAGTTGCGGCAGCGTCGAAGGTGGCGTCTCGCCTGTCACGAGGAACGCGGCGTCGGCGAACAGCTGGTTGAGGTCGACCATCAGCACGCGCTTTTGCCGCGCACGGGCGATCGTCTCGGCGACATTCGCGGCGATGAAACTGGTGCCCACACCGCCCTTGCAGGACATGAACGAGACGATCTCGGTGGTGTGCGTGCCGGTCTTCAAACGGTGAGTTTCGAGGCGCGCGAGCGCATCGCCGAGTGCGCGACGTTCCAGCGGCCAGTTGAGCACGTCGCGGAATCCGGCGCGCATCGCGGCGATCAGGGTTTCAGGCAACGCATCAGGCGTGAGCAAAATGCACGAAAGGTGCTTGTGCTTCTGACACAACTGCGCGACCACGGGCAACTCGGCGTCGTGGATCGAGGTCGCATCCATGATCAGCACGTCGAAGGCGTCGAGCGTGTCGCCGCGCTCAACCAGCAGCGAAGGACTGTCGGCGGCGCGAGTGGTGCGGTAGTCGCCGCATTCGCCAAGCACGTGCACGACCTGGGACAGGTGCGCCGCGTCTTTCGAGGTGATGAGGATGTCGATCATGATCGTCTGCGCCACGCTGTCTGGGGTTATTGACCGCTGCTGCCGCTACTGCCGCTGCTTACGCCGATTGCAAACGGACTGGCGGTAGTGATGGGTTGTGCAAACGACTTGTCGTACTGGTTCATCGCGGAAGCAGCCGATTTTCCGTCGATACCGTCGACCGACGCGCTGTGTTCGGCTGCGTGCGGATCGATGATCTGGGCCTGGGTGGCGGCCTTTTCGGCCTCGCCGAAGTGAGCGTCCCAGATCGGCGTACTGGTCATGCAGCCGCTGAGCGCGGCGAACGCCGGCACGATAAGCGCGGCCCGCGCAGCAACGAGGATGGTGGCGAGTTTCATGGAATTCCCCTTTACGTCACATCAGTGAGCAAGCGCGGCGTTGCTGCTGCCCGCGTTGGCAAGGTCCTGCGGCACCGTCGGCACGGGCAGCGGCGCGGCACTCGTGTTGACCGGTGCGCGTGGCGCCGGGGCGACAGGCGTCACGTTGGCGGGAGTCGTCGCGGGCGTTGGCACCGGTGCGCCGCCAGCCGCGGGTGCGCCGTCCGGGTGCGCTGCTGCGCGGCCTTCCATATTGCCGGTCGCATAGATATCGACATCTTTGGGCTGCGTGAAGCTGTCGGTCGGCAACGGCACGTTCGCGGTACGCTGCGGTCTCACGAGATGCGGCGTGATGATGAATACCAGTTCGGTGCGGTCCTGCTGAAACGACGTACTGCGAAACAACGCGCCAAGCACAGGCACTTCGCCGATACCGGGCAGTGCCTTCAGCGCGCCGCTGATGTTGTTGCTGATCAGCCCGCCAATCGCGAAGGTCTCGCCGTCGCTCATCTGCACGGTGGTCGACGCGCGGCGTGTGGTGATGAGCGGCAGGATCGACGCGCCGCTCACATTGGTGGCGGAGAGTGTCACGCCGGTAGGCGAGAGTTCCGACACTTCAGGCGCGACCCGCAGGTTGATGCGGCCGTTGCCGAGGACCGTCGGCGTGAATTTGAGGCCGACACCGAAGTCCTCCTGTTGCAGCACGATCGACGTCGCGCCAGTGCTGCTGCTCTGCGGCACGGGGATGAACACTTCGCCGCCGGCGAGGAAGGTGGCTTCCTGACCACTGATGGTCACGAGATTCGGTTCCGCGAGAATCTTCACGAGGTTGTCGGTCTTCTGCGCATCCACCGCCACCTGGAACGGCAGCTTGTTGTTCTTGCTCACCGCAAGGCCGCTCGACACACCTGCGAGCAGGCTGCTCACGAGCGCGCCGGTCCACGATCCGAAGCCGCCCTGAATGTTGAGCGCGGAGCCCAACTGGTTGATCAGCGTCTTGTCCACTTCGGCGACTTTCACTTCGAGCATCACCTGCTGCGGCGAATCGACCGAGAGCATATTGAGCACGCCGCCGGACTTGCCCGTGCCGACGGTGGCACCTGTGCCGTCTGCGCCTGTGTGGTTGCTGTAGACGGTGGCAATTTCCACCGCTTGCTGCGCGGCCTGCGCGCTCGACACATGGCCTGACAGCACGAGATTGTCCGCTGCGGTGGAGACGCGAATACCGTGCTCCTCCGGCATCAGTTGCGTGAGCGAGGCTTGCAGGCCGCCCGAGTCCACATTGACGACCACGTCGATGATCTGGCATGCGCCGCTGCGTCCCTGCACGATCATATTGGTCGTGCCGACCGATTCGCCGAGCACGTAGAGCGTTTGCGGCGAAACCATGGTGGCCTGGGCCACCGCGGGATTGCCGAGAGTGCGATTGCGCACGGGTTCGTCGACAGGCACCAGCGCGGATTTGCCGACCGACACGAACACCGTGTTTTCGCCACGAATCGAGCCGGTACAGTTGGGTCCGTGCAAGGGCGCGGTTGCCGTGGCCGCGCCTGCGGCGCTGGCGGGAACGGGTGCCATGCTGATGGTCATTTGCATCGGCTGGCGGGGCGTCGGCATCGGGGCGGTCGCGCTGGCCTTGGCAGGTGCATTGTTATCCGGGGACCCGGCGGCTGCGGCCTGTCCGAGCAACAGTCCCGTGCTCAGCCACGCAACGCATACCGCGCGGCTGGCTCGCGTGCGTCGCGGCATCTGGCCGGACGGGAAATCTGGTTTCGTATTCATTTTGTCGTGCCCCCGATGCTAGATTCTGTAGATCTCAGTCGTTGTCTGGTGTAGACGTCTGGTGTGCCTGCACGCCCGTTAAAAGCATTCCTGACTGCCGCTCACGCCGGAGAGCACGCCGATGCAGTCACGTTTGACCGGCGCGCGGCTGACATACTTCACGCGGGTCGGTTGCGGCGCCGCGACAGGAGCGGAAGCCACGACGGGAGCGGAAGCGCCGAGCAGGGTCAGCTTGGTTGCGCCAGCCGTTGCGAGCGTGTCGGCGTCGACCTGGTTTCGCAGTACCAGCGAAAGGGTGCCCACGCTACGGGCCAGATCCAGTTTCTCGGCCTGGTCGGGCGTGACTTCGAGCGTCACGGCGTTGACGACCTTGGGTGCCGTGTCGTCGCGATTGACCTGTTGGGCAACCGCCAGCACGAGGATCTTTTCCAGGACCGTCTTCGAAATGCTTTGCTGCGTGTCGGTCTTGCTGGGCTGTTCCTGCTGGGTGTTGACGATCACGTCGACATAATTGCCTGGCAGTGCGAAGCCGGCCACGCCGACCACGTCGTTCACGCGCACCGTAATGGCCCGATGCCCTTCACCGATAACCGCGGACAGACCGCCTTTCGTGCCGACCGGCGCGAGCTTCGACTCGAGCACCGGCTCGCCGCGCTGCAGACTGGCGCGCAGCACGCGGCCGTCGAGCGCCTTGGGATCGGTGAAGGCGCCGGGCGGGATGCTGTTGGTCGGCCAGCTGACGGTGTGGATCATGGTGCCGCTGATCGGCTCGCCGAGATTGAGGTCGTCGTTTGCCACGGCCACCTGGGTCACCGCGCCCGATGAGGTCTGCACCAGCCAGCGGGAAGCGAACACCACGGCGGCCAATCCCGCCAGCATGGCGACCGCCAGCATGATGAATGCGCGACTGTTCTTCATGACATGACTCCTCGTAAAGCGGATGAAACTCGACGGTCGTCCGGCGTCGTAGCGCCTGTGTGACGTCCGGCTAGCGTGACGGTTGTGGTGACAACGATGGCGGCGAAAAAACGGCCAGCAACGCTGCCTTCTGAGTACGACTTGTTCATGCGATGGTCGCGTACAACACGCCCAAGGTGCCTGCCGCAATCGCCACACCGTAGGGCAGGGAGCCGACCGATTCGAGCGGTGCCGCGTCGACTGCGGATCCCCGGCTTCGTCGTGGCGGGCTTGCCATCAGGTAGTGCAGATTGGCGAACAGATGACCGACCCGCCTGCGCCGGGCAACCACCGCCAGCGACCAGATACCGCCAATGACGAACGTGGCGAGTGCGATCTGGAGGGTCATCAACGCCCCCACCCAGGCGCCGACCATCATCAGCAACTTGACGTCTCCTGCGGCCATGCCGCGCAACAGGTAGAACGGCAACAGGAGCGCAAAGCCCGTGAGGGCGCCTGCGAGCCAGGTGACGCTGCCCGCCAGCGGGCCACGTGACCAGACTTGCACCAGCAGGGCGGCGACGAGTCCCCCCAGGATGATGAGGTTGGGGATGCGGCGGCTCACGATATCCGTGCTCGCCGTGACGATGACCAGCAGCGCGACACATGCCGGGATCGGGTAAGGGAGAAGCGGAAAGGGGTGCATCGTGAGCCTCGTCAATGGATCAGGTTCGGATTCAGACTGACGCCGCAACGTCGCTGAATAACGTATTCAGATTGGTACCGAGCGTGCGGACGGTACCGATAATCACCATGGCGATCAGCGTGGCGATCAACGCATATTCGATGGAGGTGATGCCGTCTTCATCGTGGATCAACGCTCGCACGGTTATGCTGGCGTGGAGCCGACGAATGGGCGCGACCGGCATCGACTGGACGATTCGGAAAACGAAGCAAGCTGTGTTCACGATTGACTCCTGGTCGGTGGGCCGGCGCGGACCCCAAACAGTGGAAACAGGCGGGACGGACGACGCGAGGCGTGAGGTCGTCCGCCGCCGGCAGGCTCAAACCGAAGCGGCGATGTCGCTGAACACCGTGTTCAGGTTGGTGCCGAGCGTCTTTACCGAACCGATGATGACGATGGCGATCAGCGCTGCGATCAGGCCGTACTCGATGGCGGTGACGCCGTCTTCGTCGCGGAGGAAACGCTTTGCGTGGGCGATGATGTTTTGCATGACAATCTCCTGAAGGACTACTACATATATAACCCCGTACCGGAATTGGCATGGGGAAGGCACTGCTGGTACAGCGAAAGAATCTGGGTCGGCTCAGCTTATGCGGTGGCTTGGATCCGTATCGTCGGATGCGGACAACGCCTCGCAGGCAGCCTGGCTATCAGGATGAGTGGTGGTGCGCGCATCGCGATAGCCGGGCCACGTGGGCAACGAAGCAAACGCATGGCTAGCGGCTTGCTCGCCGTGGTGCTTCGAGGTGGCTGCGACAGGCTTCCAGTTCAACGGCTCGCGTTGCAGGCGGTGGGTCTTCCGCGTGAATGCATCGTTGGTCATTTTGCTTCCCCGTGGTCGGTTGCTTAGGTATGACATCAGAGGTGGTCAGATCCCCTGTCTGCGGAGCGCGGTCTGTTTCTGGACTGGACCTGTTCGACTGCCGCGCTCCTTCCTGAGCAAGCAGTGGGCCAGCTCGCGGGAAGCCTTGAAACTTCGGGGCCCAGCCGCGGCCAAGGGCCTGCGGTGCGAAGTTCGTGCCGTGTGTGTCGCAACTTTGAGACGAATCAAGCCGGTGAGCAAAAGCCTGTGCGTCGAGGAAGTGCCCGTGCCGTCTGAATTGCGGCTTTTTTCTAGGGATTTTCCATGAGTTCGTCAGGACGAAAATTTCGCGAAAAAAGGCGGGATTTCAAATGGGCCGCCTGGACGAGGTGTCTCACGTTTGATTCAGATCGTAGACCGCGAGCCCGCGAAAAGAGGGATTTCACCTGCGCAGAGCTGTGCAGGTACCAGCTATCGTCCACGATGAAAATTGCAGGCCTTGAAAGTTCGATTGTTTTCCTACAACAATGAACCCAACGCAGGCGCGCGCTATACGCATCGCATGCTTAGGAATGGAAACGAAATAAAAATTGACCGGATACGTCGGATAGCAATCCGACGCATAGATGAGGCGGGGATGATGGACATTCTTTTGCGGAGATCGAGCACCACAGAGCGACGCATTCGCGACTGGCTGAAGCTCGACCGGATCGTCGTGTACAGCCTGGTGGCGGTCATCGTTCATGCATCGATTCTGGGTCTGTGGGCATGGAGTAGCAATGGCTTCACTTTGAGCAACGGTTATCGGCCCGGTACGGACTTCTCTGTATTCTGGGTCGCCTCCCACGTGATGCAGCACGGCGCCCCGGCGCACGTCTACGACTACGTCGCGTTCGGCAAGCTCGAGCAACTCCTGTTAGGTGGGTATCAGCACGGTGGCTTTCTGCCGTGGCTCTATCCGCCCATGTTTCTCCTGCTTGTCACGCCATTGGCGCTGTTGCCGTTCTGGCCTGCGTTCTTTGCCTTCGTGAGCGCGAGTGTGGCGATCTTCGTAGCGGGTGTATTGCGCGTGTCGGGTCTGAGTGCCGCAATCGGTAGTGCGGAGCTGGCCCGCATCGTAGTCGCGGCATGTCCGTGCGTGTTCGTGTGCGCGACCTTTGGACAGAATTCACTGTTGACGGCCGCGCTGGTGGCGTTCGCGGTGGCCTGGATCGAACCCAGGCCGATTCTCGCGGGTATTTGCATTGGCTTGCTGGCCGCGAAGCCGCAGATGGCCATGTTGTTCCCGTTGGTACTGATTGCGGCGCGGGCATGGCGCGTGATGGCGGTCGCTGCGGTGACGGCGGTTCTTTTCACGGCGCTGAGTCTGCTGGTGTGCGGTCCGCAGTCACTGCATCTGTTTCTCGCCAGTGCCGATCTCGCGCGCGATATCACGCTTGAACATGGCCAGCGTTTCTGGCTCGCTTCGCCCACGCCATTCGCCGCCTTCCGGCTTGCCAACATGGATCTGCCGGTCGCCTATATCGCGCAAGGCGGTGTTGCCCTCGTCGCTGCGGCATGCGCCTGCGATGTGTGGCGGCGTACCCGCGAGATCGGTGCGCGAGCGGCGGTTCTGGCCGTGGCGACATTGATCGCCAATCCCTATGTGTGGCACTACGAACTGGCATGGCTGGGGATCGCGCTGGCATGGATGGTCGCGATGGGATTGAAGCGCGGATGGGCGCGCGGTGAGCAGACGGTTCTCGCCATCGCGTGGATCTTGCCGCTGTACGAATTTTTCAACCGCGTCGCTGAATGGCCGCAGATTGGCCCGATCGTTTTGCTGCTGGTGCTTCTGATGATCTTGCAGCGCGTGCGTGCCGACGCTGGGAGCGTGCAATGAATCCGAGTTCGTCGAACCCTTTGAATTCGTGGCGCCGCTCGTCACTGAGCGCGTCGCAGAATGCCGCCGCAATGCGCGGGCAACATTGGCTCACCGGCGCGCGTCTGCGGACCTATTCGTTGGTTGCGCTGGCCTGCTATGGGTTGTTTCTGATGGTGTACCTGTATCGGACCGAGTGGCAGCACCGCCCGGACTTCGGTCCGCTGGCAATGGACTTTCTTCCCTTCTGGAGCGCGTCGTTCCTCGCGCTGCATCGTCACGCAATCGATGCATACAACCTCGTCGCGCTGACCGCCGTCGAAACGCAGGCGATTTCACGTGAGCCCGGCATTCTGCCGTGGCTCTATCCGCCGACGTTCTTGCTGATGGTGTATCCGCTGGCGCTGCTGTCGTTCAAATTTGCTGCGATGGCTTTCCTTGGCGCGACGCTCGCACTGTTTGTCAGGGTTATGTGCGCGATCGTTCCGGGCCGGCAAACAGTCCTTGTAGCGTTGGCGTTTCCGGGCGCAGCGCTGGTGCTGGTGTGTGGACAAAATGGTTTGCTGACCGCGGGCATCGCAGGCCTCGGTCTGGTGTTGTTGCGTCGCCAACCCCTGATCGCTGGAGTCTGCTTAGGATTGCTCTGCATCAAACCGCATCTGGCTATGCTGTTTCCCCTTGCGCTGCTGTGTTCGCGTTCATGGCGCGCGCTTGCCGCAATGGGGGTAACGGCTGCGGTAATTTTGGTGGTGTCGGTGCTGGCGTTCGGCACCGGAACGCTAGCGGCATTTCTGGCTAACACGGGTTTGATCACCGGTCTCGTCGAGTCGGGCCGTGCGACGCTCGCGAGGATACCCACCGTATTTGCGCTTGCCACACTCATGCATGTTCCATCTGCGTGGGCTTATGCCGCACAGGCCGTGGTTGCGTTGGCGGCTGCGGCCTCGGTGTGCAATGCATGGGGACGCGAATGCTCTTTCGCATTGCGCGCGGCCGTTCTGCTTTGTGCCAGTCTGCTTGTCAGCCCCTACCTGTTCGACTACGACCTCACCTGGTTGGGCGTGTTAATCGCATGGTGCGTGCAGCACGGGCTCGCACGCGGCTGGAAGCGTTATGAACGCGAGTGGCTGGTGGGGTTGTGGCTGCTTCCCATTGCGGGCGTCTTCGTGGTCATGCAACTGAAGTTTCAGTTCATGCCGCTCGTGGTCGCGACGACGCTGTGGATGTTGATGCGGCGAATCGCGCAAGAGCGGCGGGACCCAGTGGTGCTGGATAGCGGCACGGGCGACGAAGGTCGTCGGTCGCACGGCTTCAGGGTTATCGGTATCACGCACTAGTCAAAAGATGGATTTAACGGGGAAGGGGGGCATCATGTCCACACATAACACAAGAAATCTGATTTCGCTGGTTGTGCCGTTTTATAACGAGGGCGAAGCCGTCGGACATTTTTTTGCCCAGATCGTTCCGGTGATGGAAGCGATCGACGGGATCCGCTTCGAAATTGTCTGCGTGAACGACGGCAGCAAGGACACGACGCTGGAACAACTGATCGCAGTCAGCGCGAAAGACGCACGGGTGCGGGTGGTCGATCTCACGCGGAACTTCGGCAAGGAAGCCGCGTTGACGGCGGGACTCGACGAAGCGCTTGGCGACGCTGTGATCCCGATTGACGCGGACCTGCAGGATCCGCCCAGCCTGATTCCAGTGATGATCGAACACTGGCGAGCGGGCGCCGAAGTGGTCGCGGCCAAACGGACCAACCGCGCATGTGATTCGTTTGCCAAGCGCACGGCGGCGGCGCTGTATTACCGCGTCCACAATGCGGTGTCCGATCTGAAGGTGCCGGAGAACGTCGGCGACTTCAGGCTGATGGACCGGCAGGTGGTCAACGCGTTGAAGCGCTTGCCGGAGCGCCGCCGCTTCATGAAGGGGCTTTTCGCGTGGGTCGGCTATCGCACGGTGATTGTCGAGTATCAGCGTGACGCACGTAGCGCCGGTCATTCGAAATTCTCGGGGTGGCGGCTGTGGAATTTCGCGCTCGAAGGCATCACGAGTTTCAGCACGGTGCCGTTGCGGTGCTGGACATATATCGGCCTCGCGATCGCCGCGCTGTCGTTCGTCTATGGTGGCTTCATGATTGGCCGCACCTTGCTGTTCGGCAATCCGGTACCCGGTTATGCGTCGCTGTTGTGTGTGCTGCTCTTCATGGGTGGTATCGAGTTGATCGGGATTGGCGTTATCGGCGAATACATTGGGCGCATCTATTACGAGTCGAAAGAGCGGCCGGTATATCTGGTGCGACGTCGTTATCAGACGCGCAGCAAGGTGAGCGCGCTGCCGGTTCGTCAAGGCGCGGTGGATGCAGTGACATCGCTGCGCTTTGAGCACCCGCGCAAGCGGTTTGCTCCGCGGATGCGTGTGGCTGGGCGGTAACAGGGAGGGTGCGATGCGCGCTATACACCATCGTCTTAAGCGGTATGAGTTCGGCTATATAGCGCCGCATCCAACGCAATCTAATTGACCATTAAGTGTCCTTATCTCTCGCTTCGCATCACACTTCTCGATACACTAATTCGCTGACCTTAAACACAGCGCGCGCCATTCATCACGTGAGCGGTCGATATCGGGAGATCAACATGCGAACCAGTGCCAGGAATCACTTTGAAGGTGAAGTCGTCGAAGTCAAACACGGGGCGGTGAACGACGAGATCACGTTGCGAACCCAAGACGGTCTCGACATCGTCGCGATCGTCACGCATGGCAGTGCGACATCGCTTGGGCTGGCCGCCGGGAAGTCAGCCTTTGCGCTCGTCAAGGCGTCCTCGGTCATCGTGATGGTGGACGTCGCGAGCAGCCAGGTGTCGGCGCGCAACTGCATCGCCGGGAAGGTGACGGCCGTGACCAAAGGCGCGGTGAATGCGGAGGTCACGATTGCCGGCGCCAGCGGTGCGCAGATCGCGGCGATCATCACCAATGAAAGCGCAGACCGTCTCGGCCTCGCCAGCGGCAAAGCGGCCACCGCGATTTTCAAGGCATCGAGCGTGATCGTGGGCGTAGATCAATAAGCGGATTTTTCCAGCGGCCGCGATCGCAACACACCTTTGCCGTCACTTGATGGCAAAGGTACGCACGTAGCTGGTCCCGCTTGCCGGGCTCGCGCGGTCCACCGCGTACAGCACGTGGTGTATGGCGTCGATCGCCACGCCCCGGGCATCCTGGAAGTCATTGGCGAGCACGGTGATCGTGCCATCCGGCGCGATCTCGCAGAGGCCCGTTTTATTGCACTTCGTATAGAGCCGCCCCTGCGCGTCCACGGCCATCAGATCGGGACTTTCGATTTGCACAAACACCGTGGGCGTCACCGCTCCGGCCGAATTCAAAAGCTCGTTCAGGCTGGCCTTCACGACGTTATTGTTGGCCTGATCCGAGACAAACACGCTACCGCCCGATACCGCAACGCCAACCGGTTTGCCGAGTCCCGTCAGCAGATCGCGCTCGGTAGCGGTGTGAGTCGCTGCGTCGTACGTCACGAGACTCAGGCCGCCTTGCGGGGGATTGCTGCCGGTCTTGATGAACCAGGTGGACAGAAGCTGGCCAGGTGCGAGTTCAACCAGTCCGAGCCTGCGTCGTGCCGGATTGGGACCGGTCAGCGCAACTGCCGTGCCGTTGCTGGTGATTTCGAAGATCGCGCTGGCCGTGCCGAAGCCGAAGCGTTCGACGAGCAGCGCGCCCGAGCGCGCGAAGGTCAACTGGCTGAGGCTCTTGCCTTGCCCCGCTTCGACTGGAATCGACGCATACGGCGTAAAGGCGCTGCCGGTTGAGGCGAGCACGCTGCTGGTGCGGTCATCTGTGATGAAGACTAGGTTGTCTGACGGTCGTACCGCGATCCCGTTCGGTAAGGCATCGACTGCGGCTTTTTGCGGTTGTAGGGTTGCTGCGGGCGTGCTGCAGCCAACCAGCACTGCAACCACGCTCAAGGTTGCAAAAGCCGCGGCGGCCCTGCGCAAAACAACGTGCGACACGAGCATGTGTGCTCCAGACGGAATTCAGGCTGAATGAACAGGGACTAGCGGGTCGTATTGCGGACGGTCGCAAGGCCAGCGGGCCTCGCGACGTCATGGATGCCTAATATACACATAAGCGGTTTGAGACGGTCACTGCAAGGGGCCGCGCGTTTTCTAACGTGCGATTGACGGGAAGGGACGGGATGCGGCACTCCCTCAAACCGCATCCCTTCTTGCAACAAAACCTCCCGCACCTCAATGTTTAAGACAAGTGTCAGCGTTCTTCCAGGTGCAGGTATCGAGCCCGGTATGAATAACCGGCGGCACGGTCTTGCCTTCCGCGAGGTCACGCATGATCATCGCCGCCCGGTAGCCCATCTCTTCCGGCCGCTGACCGACGAGAACATTGACCTTGTGATCTTTAAGCGCCTGCAGTTCCGGTCCTAAGGTATCGGCCGAAACGATGACGAACTTGCCGCTGTTGATCTTGTCCATGATCGGCGCGACGACCTGCGAATAGGCCTGCGGCGCAAACAGCGGCCAGCCGCCCTCGAGCACGAACGCGTCGAGTCCGGTGGCGTTGGCGGTCAGCGTGTCCTGCATCATCTGGTTGGCCTTGGCGGCGTCATCGTTCACATAGAGCGGGCAGGCGCTGATTTCCTTCCAGCCGTTTTCTCCCGCGAGCTTCTGCACGCCCTTCTTGCCGGCGAGCGTGTCGCGCGTTCCTGCCGCGCGCTGGTTGATATTCTCGGCCGCGGGATTACCCATCACGAGGCAGATATTGCCGCCCTTCGGCATCAGCAACTTCAACTGTTCGCCGAGCTTCACGCCCAGTTCGTAGTTGTCGGTGCCGACGTAGGTCTTGCGCAGCGAGGCATCCTTCGGCAGCAGGTCGGCATCCGCGGTGATGACCGGAATCGTTACGTTGCGGCGCTTCAATTCTTCGGCGACCGCCGGGGCGTTCGCGGGCGAAATCGCCATACTTGCCACGCCCTTGGTCAAGAGGTCGTCGATGATCTGTACTTCTGCGCTTTCGTCGGCGGCCGTGGCGGGGCCGGTGTAATAGCAGGTATAGCCTTGCTTGTTGAGCTCCTTGTTGGCGCGGTCGCATCCCTGATGCATCAGGTCGAAGTAGGGGTTGTCGAGCCCCTTCACCACCAGCGCCAGGGTCTTATCGGCTGCGAAGGCGGGCGAGGTCAGCGTGGCCAGCCCTCCAAGCGCAGCAAGACACATCAACAGCTTCTTCATTGTCGTCTCCTGGGTCGACCGGAGTGGGCGTTCTGGCGCCTCGCCCGGTCTATACAAAGTGATCGGCGCCGGTTCTGCAGCGCCTATGTCTGCTCACACCATTTTCGTCACACTCGCGAAGAAAGGCCGGGTCCGGGCTTGGGCCTTCTCGCGGAATCTCGCGTTGCGTTTGAACCTCGACGTCCGGCAGTTCCGCGTTCCGTCCGGTCGTCCTCCAAGGCACCCGCTGCCGTGCAGCCGGTGCCTCCGAAGCCCAGTCAATCTCCTTGCCGTTCCCCGCCGAGCCGGTTGAAGAGCACGGCGACGATGATGAAAGCACCCACGACCGTCCCCTGCCAGAACGAGTCGACGCCGAGCAGGATCAGGCTGTTGCGGATCACTTCGATGAGCGCGGCGCCGACGACGGTCCCAAAGGCGCTGCCGATGCCGCCCATGAGGCTGGTTCCACCGATCACGGTCGCGGCGATCACACGCAATTCGTCGCCGGTGCCGAGGCCAGTCGTCACCGCACCGAGCCAGCCCACTTCGAGGATGGCCGCGACGCCTGCCATGAGGCCCGCTAGCACATAGACGGAGCAGACGATGCGACGCACCGGAACGCCGGTGAGTCTCGCCGCATGACGGTTGCCACCGACCGCGAAGACGTAGCGGCCCCAGCGCGTCCAGGCAAAAGCGAACCAGAACAGCACGGCGAGCACGATCAGGAACCACACCGGATTGGCGAGGCCGAAGGTCTTGCCGCCGCCGAGCGCCAGCAGCTTGCTGCCGTCGGGACCGAAATCGAAAATGGTCCGGCTGCCGGAGAACACCAGCGCGAGGCTGCGCCCGACGCTCAGCATGCCGAGCGTCACGACGAACGGCTGCATGTCGAGATAGGCGATGAGCAGACCGTTCACGAGGCCGACGATGCCCGCGGTCAGCAGTCCCATGCCGATGCCCGCCCAGAGCGGGTAGCCGGCATTCATGACGACCGAGAGGACGATCCCGCTCAGGCCGATTGTCGAGCCGACCGAAATGTCGATACCGCCCGTGACGATCACGGCCATCATGCCGAGCGCGACGATGGCCACGAACGCGAAATTACGCGTGACGTTGAAGAGATTCTGCGGCGTCGCGAAGGTGGAGGTGACGAACGAGAGCACGATGCAGGCGACGATCGTCGCGGCCACCACCCAGAACACCTGACTGGCGAGAAGGCCGGTCCAGCGCGTGTGGGTCTTCGCGGCTTGCGGATTATCCAGCAACGCCGACATCGGCGTAGGCCTTTCCTGCGGATCGTTCAATTCGGACTCCCATGCGAGTCGGTTTCAGGCGGTGGCAATGGCTCCGGTAATGAGGGCGGTGACTTCTTCCGGAGACGACGCTTCGGTCTTCTTGTCCGCGACCTTGTGTCCACGCCGCATCACGACCACGCGGTCGGCGACGGTGAACACGTCCGGCATGCGGTGGCTGATGAGAATGACCGCGATGCCATGTTCCGAGAGGCGTTTGATGAGGTCGAGCACCTCGGCCACCTGGCGCACGCTGATGGCTGCGGTCGGCTCGTCCATGATGACGAGCCGCGCTTCGGAAAGGCGCGTGCGCGCGATCGCCACCGCTTGCCGCTGACCGCCTGACATCTGCCTGACGAGATCGAGCGGGCGCGTTTCCGATTTGAGTTCCTTGAAGAGCTCGCCGGCGCGCCGGTACATGGTCGCGTGATCGAGAATGCGGATCGGCCAGAAACCGAGCCGTGGTTCACGGCCGAGGAACACGTTGGCGGCCGCCGTCAGGTTGTCGCAAAGCGCGAGGTCCTGATAGACGACTTCGATCCCGCGAGCACGGGCGTCGACCGGTTTGCTGAAATGCACCGCCTTACCGTCGATGAGGATCTCGCCGTGCGACGGTGGGAAATTACCCGCGATGACTTTGACCAGCGTGGATTTACCGGCGCCGTTGTCGCCCATCAGTCCGACCACCTGACCCGGCTCCAGACTTAAGCTGACATCGTTCAGGGCGCGAATGGCCCCGAAGTGTTTGGAAACGTCTCTGAGCTCCAGAAGACTCATGGATTGTCGCGCTCGCTCCAATGGAGGCGCCCATTTCTTCGGCCGGGCGACCGGTAGTCATACTATAGCCAGCTATTTTTTATAGCACATACTTACCTTTTGGCAAGCAGGCTTCCCGCGTTACCGGGTTTACCTGCGGCCCAAGGTACTCAGTATGTGTTGTGAGGGCATGAGTGATACGCCTGGTGCGGTGCGCGTCAGACTGCTACTTTGCCTGGCTCTTGTTCTTGCCCGCACGCATGAAGCACCGCGCGAAGCGCACGAGTCTCGGCATCATTACGGGACGCAGCAGACGATGGTCGTACCCGGAGAAGCGCCGCTCGTTCTCCGCGAGGCACAGCGTCATCAGTTCGCGCACGCTGATATCGACCGCGGACACCGTTTGCGCGCCGTTCACCGTGAAGTTGTTAGCGTGCGTGTGCTCGTTGCCGTCAGCGTCGAGCGTGCGCACAAGGTTCATCCGCTCCCAGGCGAGATACACCCACGCGGCGGCGACTTTAAGCGTGAAGCCAATACGCTGCCACCAGGGCAACTGCGCGCGATGCCACGCCACCCAGTTGGCGAACAGCAGGATGTGGCGGCATTCTTCCTGCATGACCGGCTCGAACGTGTCGATCAATTCAGGCGGAAACAGTCCCGAGCGATGCGCGACCTCGAACAGTCCGAAGGCGAAGAAGCTGTCGATGCATTCGCTGTAACCTGTGACGATGAAAGCCCACTCGGTGTTGCGCGGGAAGACGTAGGGCGCTTCGCTCAGGAGCGGAATGCCGTACGCGGCCACCATCCGCGAGAGCACCTCCTTATGGCGGTTCTCCTCCCATGCGTTGAGGGCGATCGCCTCGCGCACGTCAGGCTCGTCGACGCTTGCGGCATACGCGGCCATACGCAAGCGTGCCTTGCCTTCGGTCTGCACGGCGAGGTCCCAGATCGACAGGGAAACGATCCGTTCGAGTGCATCGGGTTCGAGTTCGGGCCATTCGAGCACCGATGGACGATAGGGATTGAAGGTCTCGCGAAACATCCGGCACATCTCGCGGCGATGCACATCGGAGCCCGGCTTGAGCGGGCCCGCGACGCTGCTCGTCCAGTACCTGGCGTTGCGGTCCGCGACGTCGAGCGTCGCCGGGTCGGGTAGGTGTTGTGGTAGCGCCGGCGCGGTGAAGTCTTGAATCAGCCGTTCAACGGCGAAGCTGTCAAAGGTCGGGTCACTCATTCTGGAAGCTCCAGGGTGAATGCGTCACCACGGATTCTGACATTTCTTGCGATGGTTTGCCTCGGAGCGGTACTTCGGCTTCGAGTGGGACGCTGCGAGCCGCGGACGGCGTGGCAACACACGCAGCCTGCTACTGGCCGTTGTGAGTATCCGTTGCGCCTGCGCCTGGCTTGACGCTGCCGTCGGCCTGGGGAACGGCCAACGGCTTGACTTCGACCGGGGCGGTGCCGTCCTTTTTCAGGCCAAGCTGATCGGCGGTCTTGGGCGACACATCGACAATCCGGTTCTGGACGTAGGGGCCGCGATCGCGGATTTCAACTTCCGCGCTGCTGCCGTTCTTCAGATTCGTGACGCGGGCCTTGGTGCCGAGCGGGAGCGTCTTGCTGGCGGCGGAGTTGGATTGCGGATCCATGGGCGTACCGTCGGCCATCTTTTTTGAGTAGAACTCCCGGCCGTAGTACGAGATTTTGCCCTTGCGGATCTTGCCGGAGCGGTCGAGATGGTGGGGGGGTACCGGGGTCGAGCTTGCCGCAGGGGCATCGGCAGAAGCCTGTTTTTGCGCTGGATGCGCTGTGCTAAGGCCGCACGAGATCAGTATAAACAGAAACATCGCGAGCGTGCGTCTTCGACTGGAGAGTCGCAGTCGTCGATGCTTCGTGAGATGAAGATCACCTTCCATTTGGTACTCCTCTTCACCGTGCCTTGAGCGGTGGGCACCAGATCGAGTGGTGATCTTGCAGTATAGGTGAATGGTGAGCCGTGGCCGATGTGCGTATCGGATCGCGCACAAGCGGCCACTGAAGCAAAAGAGGAGGCCACCGCTAAAGTTGAGGGACATCCGGGCTACACGGATTCGTCTATGGATTGCGGTTGCGGTTGCGGTTGCGGTTGCGATTCGCCATCGCCGCAGTCCCTTCACTGATACATCCCGTTCGGCAGGCGACCATGGTAGGGCGTGTTGCGGCAATGTCCCCACGGACCCAGCCAGTATCCGGGCGGGCAGGCATAGTTCGAAACCGGAGCGGCCGGCGCGGCATAGACCACCGGAGCCGTTTGAATGACGACGGGACCCGCATAGCGGCATTGGCCCCATGCATTGCGCCAGCCTCCGGGCCCGCAGCCTTGCGCGGCTTGTGCGTTGCCGGTGGAAAATGCGAACGCTGTGGTGGCCAGTACGATTAATGCAGCGTGTTTGCAACTCATGATTCGCTCCTGTCGGATGGGTGTGAGAGATGTTTTTGCTGACAGGAGCCATTGTGCGTGGCGACAATTAGCATCGAATGAGCGCCTTCGGCATCCGCTCATCGTCGGCGCAATCAAGGCGTGCCGTGAGCCGGATTCGCTGGCCGGGGCCCAGCACCGCTAGCATGTTGTGCGTGAGAGTTAGCATCGCTAAAGACCGCAGCCAGGTGATCGATAAACGCACGCACGACGGGCGGCAAGCCCCGGCGCGTCGTAAACACGAGGTGAATGATGCCGGCGGGCGTGGTCCACTGCGGGAACACGTGGACGAGTCTTCCGGCTGCGAGTTCTTCATGGCAGGCATGGTCAGGCAATAACGCCACGCCCAGTCCAGCCACCGCGGCATCGCGAAGTGCGGCGAAATCCACACAGGTCATTCTCGGTTGATGGCGGACTGAATATTCCTCGTCGTTCGGGCCGCTGAACGTCCAGAGGATTTCGCCCATCTCATCGGTTGTCGCGAGCGTGGTCATTTCGCTCAGGATCGCAATGTTCCCGATCGCGCACTGGGAGGCGAGTTTGGGTGCGGCAACAAGGATACGGGACGAGTAGCCCAGCGTTCGCATGATCAATGAGGCGTCCGAATCGAGCCTCGTGCGCACACGGATCGCGACGTCGATCCGTTCTTCAATCAGATCGACGGCACGATCGGCTGCAACCACTTGCAGCGTGGCCTTGGGGAAGCGCGCCAGAAACGATCCAAACTCCCCCGATAGTACTTCCACGAGTCCTGGCGGACAACTGCATCGCACGACGCCTTGCGGCTCGCCCAACGCCTCCGAAGCGACGGCGTCGGCCTGCTGCACGTCGAGCATGATGGTGCGGCAGCGTTCAAAGAACGCCTGACCGACGTCCGTTACCCTGAAACGCCGGGTTGAACGCTCGATCAATCGCACCCCTAACCGCTGTTCCAGGGCAGCAATGCGCCGGCTGATGGTCGACTTGGGCGTGCGCAGCACACGGCTCGTCGCAGCGAATCCGCCATTTGTCACCACTTCGGCAAAGAGCACGTAATCGTTGACGTCCTGCATGTTGATTGACCCATTTTTGGAACAATGATGCTCATTTTAGCCGTCTAGCGCGATGTTTGTTCCATCGGCATGATGTCTTCAACGCAGCGAAACGGTTCGCTGAAACTCAAGGAGAGATGAAATGAGCAAGTTCGATAACAAGGTCGTCGTTGTCACCGGCGGTACCAGTGGGATTGGCTTCGCAACCGCGAGCCGCTTCGCAGCCGAAGGCGCGTCGGTTTTCATCACCGGTCGACGCCAGCAGGAACTGGATGCCGCAGTCAAAAAGATGGGGGGCCGGGTAACGGGCGTACGCGCCGACATGTCGAAGCTCGCCGACATCGATCGCCTGTACGACGCGGTTCAGCAAAAACATTCGCACATCGATGTACTTTTCACTAACGCGGGCGGAGGGTCGATGCTGCCGCTTGGCTCGATCACCGAAGAGCACTACGAAGATACCTTCGGTCGCAACGTAAAGGCCGTGATCTTCACCGTGCAAAAGGCGCTGCCGCTGCTTCGCAACGGTGCGTCCATCGTGTTGGCCGGCTCTACCGCGGGCGCATCCGGCACCGCAGCCTTCAGCATTTACAGCGCCTCGAAGGCCGCTGTACGCAATCTGGCGCGTAGCTGGACGCTGGATCTCAAGGACCGGGGCATCCGCGTCAACGTGGTCAGCCCGGGTCCGGTCAAGACGCCGGGGCTGGTCGAACTCGCGGGTGATGACCCGGCCCAGCAACAAGGTCTGCTCGATGTTCTGGCCGCGCAGGTGCCGCTCGGTCGAGTTGGGAATCCTAAAGAAATCGCCAATGCGGTCGTCTTCCTCGCCTCTGACGAAGCGAGCTTCATTGCGGGCGCGGAATTCTTCGTCGACGGCGGCATGGCTCAAGTCTGAGTCGATGCAAGAGCGCGGTAGCCCGCGCTGAAAGCGGGCCCGCGGTCGGCATGGTACGCCCTCGTCACGCGCGCCTGTGGCCAGAGCGTGTCAGGTGATAGCCGGCGATCAGCCCCATGTCGTAGGCGCTTTCGAGGGCGCGGACGATATCGACCGGTCTTACCGTGACGCGCATATCAGGTTGCTGGGCGTCGAGAAAGAAGGTATCGACGTCGAAGCAATCGGTCGCGATCTCGCTCAACACGCTTACGCGTTCTTCAGTCAGCGCACTCATTCTGTTCTCCTCTCTTGCGTTCGACACGTTGAAACTACGGCGTGCCGATGCGAATTTCTGGCGGAATTTGACTACAGGTTTCTGCTTTCAAGGATCGAAGAATAGGCGCAGAGAGTTAACAAGGAATTACGCCCTTTTTGTATGGCAATTGTCGGCAAGCTAAGCTAGTGTTGAAAGCTGCGTCGCGATTAAACACCTGCTGAGATTCGTGGAGAGCCCATGGCGCGGTCGCGGATACAAGTCCGGCATCTGCTTTACTTCGTCAAGATCGTTGACGCGGGCAGCTTTTCCCGTGCGGCGACCCAGATTCACGTCGCACAGCCCGCACTGAGCCAGCAGATCGGCGAACTGGAAGAGAGTCTCGGCGTGTCGCTCTTGCACCGCAGCGCGCGCGGCGTCCAGCCCACTGCGGCAGGAAAGCTGCTGTATGCCGAGGCCCAGGCGATCATCCATCGCATTGAGCATTTGCCGGATTTCGTGCGGGCCTGCGGCGAAGATGTAAAAGGCGTGGTTCGCGTTGGCATGTCGCAGGTGTTGGCGGCGTCCATGGCCAAAGCCATCACCGGCGCCTGCAACGTGGCGTTGCCCAATGTCACGCTGCATCTCGTCACGGGGACGAGCGAGCACGTCACTAGCCGCGTGCGCGAAGACAGCCTCGATATCGCCATGATTTTCGACGGCGACTTCGCATCAGGCGTTGCGCGCCAACCGCTATTTAAACAACAGGTTTTTCTTGTCCTGCAGAGCACGACACAAGTCGAGCAGAATCCCATGAGTTGGGACGGACTGCGAAACTTGCCGCTGATCTTGCCCGCCCATCCGCATGCGGATATTGCGCGAATCGTCGATGCGCTGTTCGACGATGGATCGGGCGCCTCGCCAGCCCTGGTGGAAAACGATGTCTGGGCGCAGATTTCAGCGGTCCAGGCGGGTCTTGGCAATGCGCTTCTGGCGATGGGCGATTTATCGCCCGTGAAGGGTGGGGCGGAAATGAAAGCGGTGCCGCTCGACCCGCCGGTCTATATGACCGTCAGCCAGATAAAGTCCGCCGAAAAACCGTTGACGCCGGCTGCCGACGCAACCATGTCGGTCATCAACAACCTCATCAGCCGACACCTCGACGAACAAAAGATCGTGGGTGGCATTCGCGTCGGTCCCTGAGCGGCCCGCGGCGATCTTCTTCAGCTAAGACTGGCCTAATTCTGCGGCTTTACGATGCGACGCAATACCGGTGATGTGCCCGGCGTTGCTGCCGTCAGCGCGCGCCGAAACCGCCCGATCAGCCGCAACACTGCCTCATTTCCATGGTGTTCAGGAGCCGACAATGCAGAGTCTTAGCTGCGAACCAAGGTCACATGGCCAGCTTCCCGCCATGAGACGAATCTATCGTGCCGCCTCGCCGACAGAGATGATCTACATTCAGACGCATACGAATGTGGTGAGCCACAGCCGCATTGCCGGCACGGTCAGCAGGGCGCAATTCGACGCAGCGCTCGCATGGCTGGAGGGGCGCTACGGCATTCTCCGTGCAGTCATAGAGAATGGCGAATTCGTGGCACGGACGGATGACTTGCCGTCGGTTGAAGCCTGGTTGTCTCCCGATACCTGTTCCGTCGATGCGCTCTATACAGAACTGCTCAATGCCGAACTGGCTACGCAGCGGCAGCTCTACCGTGTCCACGTTATTGCGGGCGTCGATACGCTCGACGTCTTCATGCTTAGCGCCCATGCAATTGCGGACGCCACCGCGCTGGTCGAACTGCATTCCTGTTTTGCGTACCTGTGCGATTGCATGGTGCGCGAGGTCGCGCCGGCGTTGGAGCCGCAGCCCTTTCCGCGCCCACTCGATGCGGCAGTCAGTCAGAGCCTGGCTGCGCTTCCAGCCGACCGTGTCGGTCATGCCGCTGCGTGGTCCGGAGCCTGCGCGGAAATCCCGCGGCGGGCGCAGCGCGATGGCCGGCCGCTGAGGCATGGCCTCGAGCGGACGGTGATCGAAGCGGCCGACCTGCATCGGATCAGCGCCGCAGCCCATGCGCACGGTTCCTCGGTGCACTCGCTGCTGGTTGCTGCGTTTGCGCTCGCCATCGGCGACGCGGCCGCGGATCAGCCGCGACAGATCCTGATGCGCTCGAACGTGGATATGCGCCGCAGGCTTGAGCCACACGTTTCCGGGGAGCTGGTCTTTACGGCCATCACAGGCCACATTACGCCCATCCCCGATCTCGACCGGCCGCTCTTCGACATCGCGAAACTTGTGTTCCGCGATATCCATGAGGGCGTGAGCAACGGCTCCCTGTTTCATACCTATCTGAACTACCCAAAACTGTTTGGTGGGACAGAACAACCACCCGTTGCGCTCAATATCTCCGACATGCAGGCGGTCAAATTCAGCTGGCCGACCCAGGCACTGAAAGTAACCGGCTTCGACTATGCGTGTGGGCTGAAAAACTTTCCCAACGTTTCGGTAGCGGTTTTCGACGGCAGGCTCATCGCGAACACTGCGTACACGGCGGAACTGATTGACCCCGCAATCATGCGGACCCTTTCGGAACGGGTCGTGCAACGACTGGTTTCGGCTTGCCAGGCCGGATAGCAGCATTGCGCCCCCTATTACGCCCTCCGTTGCGGCGTGGGCACGTAGACGCCGACCCATATGCGCTGCTTATAGCGGCATCGCAAGCGGGTATTTCCCCCCGCGCGTCAAAACCCGCAGACTTCGCCTCTCGGCATCAAGAGGGCGATGTGGTGCTGTCCGGTGTAAAGCGGGAGTGATGCATGGTAAAGCTGGTGTATCGGGTCGTATCCGCATGCGGGGCTCTGGGCTGCGGGTTCCCGCGCGAATCGCTGCAAAAGGCGTTGAACGGCGGTATCGATGCGGTGGTTGCCGATGCCGGCGCAGCGACCATGGGTCCGCATTACCTTGGCAGCGGTACCCAGCACTTCGAGCGGGAGGCCGTCAAGAACGATTTTCGCAAGATGGTCGAGGCTGGCGAGCGCATTCGCGGCCCCGTGATTCTCGGTAGCTGTGGGACGGCGGGTGGCGAACGCAATCTCGACTGGATGCTCGACATTGCCCGCGAGATATTTGAAGAGCAGCACGTGCGTGACGCAAAGGTGGCCGTGATCCGCTCCGAAGTCGATCCGGCGATTGCGATCGACGCATTGCGCGTCCACGCGTTGCGTCCGCTCGGTAGCGCGCCGGCACTCGACGAAGCCGCGCTGCGCGCAAGCACGATCGTCGCCCAGATGGGCATCCATCCGCTCTTTGCGGCCCTTGCGAGCGGCGCGAAGTACGTGTTCGCGGGCCGTTCGTGCGATGCGGCTCTGTTTGCCGCCGACATGATCCGCCACGGTATCTCGCCCGGACTTGCCTATCACGCGGGCCTCGTGCTCGAAGGCGGCGCACGGGCTTGCGAGCCCGGCTCGTCATGCGACTGCCTCGTCGCGGAAATTTATGACGACGGCAGCGCGGTGTTCATCGCGCCCGACGAGACCCGTCGCTGCACGCCGTATTCCATTGCAGCCCATTCGCTTCACAAGGAAGCGCATCCGCAATTGCAGTTCTATCCAGAAGGCGTGCTGGCCACCGACAAGAGCGAATTTTTTGCCGTCGACGCACACACCGCCGGTGTCCGTGCGAGCCGGTTCTACCGTTCAAGGCGAACGGCGCCATCCCGTATCAAGCTGGAGGGCGCACGGCGCCGCGGGCTGGTCTACGAGTGGACGATGCATCACCTGTTGCAGAACGAGGACGTCATTCGCAACCGGCTGTTCCCGATCTCCTACTACCACGCGGACGGTCGCGAATGGCTTTGCGCGGGTCAGGCGCGCGCGGACTATTTCGAAGTTGGTGAGCCGCCCGGCACCGAGGATCTCGACGCAAGGACGCTTTGCGTCATCGAGGATGCGCCGCCGCGCGGCAAGCCGTATGGAACCCGCTGCCTGCTCGACATGGCTCGCGTGGTGCGAAGCAAGGGGATGGGCTGGCTGACGATTGACGTGTTCTTTGTATCGGAAGAAGCCTATGAAATGGGGCTTGTTTCCAATGTCTTTTGCCCGCGCAGCCTGGCGGATGCGCTTGATCTCAAGCGCAGGTCGATTGTCGGCAGTTACTTTGTGGACAGTTGCCGCGCGATCAGGATTGCTATCGAACGGCCGAGGAATCTCACCCCGGCCGACGGTCACGACGCGTTTGGCGCCCTTCAGCAAGCGGCCATCGAGCGCCTCGTCGTACCGCTGCATGCGAACGACCGTGCTGCTCAGGCGAGCTAGAGGCGCAGCTTATACCGGCATCGCGAGCCAGTATTTTCGCCGTTCCAGAAATTCGCGCACACTGCGTCCGTAGCATCAAGACGACCACTTGTCACGATTCGATCCAGGGCAAACCAGGCGCAGAAATGCGCAACGCTTTTCACGAGCCTGAACTGCAGGCTATTCATGCCCACGGCACTACATCACGCGAATCAACAGGGGGATTCACATCTTCAATAGCGCACGGCTCATGTTGAGCGCGCGCTATCCAAAACGAAGGACATCATGCGAGTTTTACTGGTTGAAGAAGATTTGCAGATTGGCCAAAGCCTGCTTCGCGCATTGAAGGACGCGGATTGCAGTGTCGACTGGGTGCGCGACGGCAAAGCCGGTAGTCTCGCGATCAAGACGGCCTATTACGCGGTGGTATTGCTTGATCTCGGTCCGTCGGGCGCAGACGGCATCGATTTTGTACGTGCCTTGCGTACCGCAGGCAACGACGTTCCCATATTGATTCTCACCGCACTGGACGATCTCGATGCGCGTGTGGACAGTCTCGACAACGGCGCCGACGATTGTGTCCGCAAGCCATTCGAAGTTCGCGAACTGCTTGCGCGTATCCGCGCAGTATTGCGGCGCAAGGCGGGCTATGCGACCTCACGCATAGGCGGCGAGTCGCTCAATCTCGATCTCGACAAACGCATGTTGTGTTGCAACGGGGTCGCGTCGTCGCTCTCCGCGCGCGAATTCGCACTGATGCACGCGTTCCTCGAAAGGCCCGGCATGATCCTCTCGCGCGGCCAGCTCGAAGACCGCCTGTATGGATGGGGTAAAGAGGTGGAAAGCAATGCGGTGGACGTGCTCATCCATACGATGCGCAAGAAGTTCGGACAATCCTTGATCCGCAACGTGCGCGGGCTTGGCTGGACCGTGGCTCATTAAGTTCTTTAGGCTCATTCAGTTCTTTGGCCTCTTTTGAATTTTGAGTGGGTGGTTTGGCGGGGCAAGGGCGGGCGTGAGCCCGGCGCAGCGAACCCTTGAGGCGCCCTGAATCGATAAGCTTGTGTATGGCTGGTTGCGGCAGAATGCGGCAACCAGCCATGCGAGACGAAGCGAACATGACGAATCAACTCTTTGAAGCCGCCTTGGGAATCAAGGCCCCGTGGTACGTGCAAGGCGTCGACTTCGACACGGCCAAACGGCAGCTCACGATTGCCGTGGACTTTGTCGCTGGCAGCCGCTTCGCCTACCCCGGGGTTGCCGGCGAGCACCCGGTGCATGACACGCAAATCAAGCGGCTGCGCCACCTGAACTTCTTTCAGCACGAGTGCTATCTGGAGGTCCGGGTGCCGCGCGTGCGCTTGCCGGACGGCTCGGTACGGCTGGTGGAACCCGACTGGGTCGGCCAACTCGACGGCTTCACGCTGCTGTTCGAAGCGCTGGTGCTGATGCTGGCGCAGCAGATGCCGTTTGCCGCCGTAGCACGCATCGTCAATCTGTCGTGGCACCGGGTTCATGCCATCTGCTCGCGCTATGTGGAACTCGCGCTCGCGTCGGCGAACCTGTCG
>NZ_JBNDMK010000024.1:0-123676 GCF_050436545.1 Paraburkholderia sp. GAS41 | reverse complement strand
GGCAGGCTGATAGCGGTCCGCAGTCAGCGGATCCAAATCAATTACCCATTGATCTTCAATAACATACGGAGGTGTGCATTATGTCTCGTGTCCGCTGGGTCCGAGGAGCACGACATTCTCGGCACGCTCCACAAAGGCAAGACTGCCGAGTTCGAGAACCAGTGCTTTCGGCACGCCGAGCGCGAATTCAAAGTCGAATTCATCAAGCGTCTTGATTGCCGGGAAGCCAGCCAGACGCGTCAGCATCCGGCGCATTCGTTCCGCACGTGCCATCGCTTCATCCTTTAAGGCCTGTTCAAGGAAGTCGAGATAGCCGAGCTCGCGCTTCGCGGCCATCTGGCCGAGGTGTGCAATCTGTGTCGGCAAGTGCAGCAGGTTGAGCTGCTTGCACAACACAGTCAGTCGTTCGAGCTGTGGCGTCATGCGCTTACCTCCTGTGGGCGGCTGAACGCGTCGTAGACCGACAACGGGTGCTGCAACGTTTTGTTCCACTCCGAGCTCGCGTACCGTGATGCTGGTTTCGGCTGCTGATGTGGCGTCGCGCCCGTTCTAACCGATCGTCCCACGTAGGGTGCTGGCAGTGGCAGAAGATGCGTCCGCTCCTCGAGCAACACCTCGGCCGGAACCCGTTTGGTAGTGCCGTGCACACGGACGTTGGCGACGTCGCGCAACCACAGCCTGACGCGCTCATTGCATATGCCGCAGTCGGCTGTGAGCCCGGCCTGTTTGAGCATTGAAACCAACGGGACCCAGAAGCTGTAGCGCAGATATCCGTTCATACGCTCGACCTTGCCCTTCGTCTTCGCGCGGTATGGCTTGCACACGCGAGGCACGAACCCATGGTGTTTGGCGAAGTCGGCGAATCCCGGATGATATCGGTGCTGCTTCTTGCCATAGGCATCGCGTTTCAGAATCACCGTCTTCATGTTGTCGTACACGATCTCTCGGGTGACGCCACCAAATGCCTCGAATGCCCGCACATGGCACGCCAGCAGCGTTTCGATACGCATGTCGGTGACCAATTCCGCGTAGCTGACGCGGCTGTAACCCAACGTCGCAACGAACGCCGCGAGCATGCCGAGTTTGTGTCCCGGCTTACGAAACTCAATCCAGTCCATCTGCATCTGATGTCCCGGCTCTGTCTCGAATCGGACCACCGGGTCGGGGCGTGCAGCGGGTCGAAGCTTCTGCAGATAATCCTGAACGCGGCGTAAGCCGCCCATGTATCCACGCTCCTCAATCTCCCGCTTGAGCACCGTTGCCGGAATCCAGTCCGGCTTCGCTGCCTCGACGCGGCTCTGCAGATACGCCTTGAAGGGCGCAAGCTTGCCGACGACTGGCTGACGGGCCTTACGCAGCGGTGGACCCGATTTCAGATACTTCCTGACTGTGTTGACCGCCATGCCGGTCTCGACCGCGATGTCCCGGAGGCTGTTTCCCTGGCGACGCAGAATCTCGATTTCCATGTACTCCTCGTAGCTGATCACGGGCCGCCCAAAATGAGCAACCCTACAACGAGGTGTATCAATTCCTAACTGCGTTGCTGTATCAATTTACAACTGCGCGCGACATTGGTTCCAATCGAAATCTTCTCCGACAGGATGATCGATTCGAAAATTAGGCGATCCTCTTGGCGTTCGGACGTGGCTAGCTCGTTTAGCTTGAAAGGGCTTCCGTGATCTGATTGGCCAGTGCTTTAGCATGGGACGCGGACATCACAGTGAGATGGTGTCCTGGGACGTCCAAGGTACGCACAAATTGCCGGCAGTAGCCTTGCCAGCCCAAGGTTCTCTCAGGATATGAGCATGACGAGAAAATGCCGGCCGGGCTTGGGGATGATGCTCGCAGGACTGTCAACGCTCCTTCGTACGGTTCCGGTCGATAGGCATTCGATGCGCGAATATGTGAGTCATACCATGCAAGAAAGTCACGGAACGCGGCTGGCGTCATGTAATCGGGAAACATCCCAGCCGCTTTCATCCGGTGCAAAATAGCGTCGACAATCGCATCGTAGGGCAGTGAGCCGGTGATGATGTCTTTGATATAAACCGAGCGGCCGGAGAACAATTCGAACTTCCTCGCAATTTCAAGCAAAGAGGTTTTGGCGTCTGCGGTACGGGATGTTTCGATAGTCGGTGCTGGCTGATCAATGACTAGCAGACGATGGGGCGATGCACCTGCAGCGTATAACTGTCGGGCCATTTCGAACGCTACTGTCCCCCCAAACGACCATCCGCCAAGAAGAGTCGGGTTCGTGCCGAATTGCTCTCTGATTGCAGTCAGATACCAAGTTGCAATTTGTTCTACGGTCACTGCGGCGCCAGGACCGTGTTTGAAGCCTCCGTAGGCGATTCCGACAACCGGGCAATGCGACGCCAACCCTAACGCGAGTTCGTGATAACACATAACGTCCCCTCCAGCAGGATGAATAAGAAATAGCGTATCAGCGGCAGCACGTTCGGAGCGGGGAGCGCCGAGCGGTACGATCGTCTGCGCAAGTCGATCGTCTTTCAGTCCTTTGAGCGCCGAATCAATTGCGGCGGCGAGCGACTCCAGAGTCTGGAACTGAAAAATGTCGCTAGTTCGCAATGCGAGGCCTCTCTCCTTAGCGAGATATACCAATTGCACAGATGCAAGGCTATCTCCGCCCAAATCGAAGAAATTGTCATGCCGGCCGATTCTAGGCTTGGAAAGCAGTTGCCTCCAGATCTGCTCCAGTACAACCTCGGTGGGTCCAACCGGCGCCTCGTAAGGGCGGGCGACAAAATAACTGGGTGATGCTGGTGGCAGTGCAGCGCGATCGATTTTTCCGTTGGATGTTAATGGCCAATACTGGAGTTCTATGAAAGCGGCAGGGACCATATAGGGCGCGAGTGTTTGCGCAATGAACGCCCGCAGCGCCTCCCCGGTGACGGGCGTTCCAACGTCGCGGCGAGTGAAATACCCAATCAAGTGATCAACACTCCCTTCGCCTTTCCAGACCCTTACAGCAGCCTGCAAGACCGCCGGATGACGGCTCATGCTGTCTTCGATTTCAGAGAGCTCGATGCGAAAGCCGCGAATCTTGGTTTGGTCGTCACGCCGGCCCAAGTAGACAAGTGTGCCGTCACGTCGGTATTTCGCTCTGTCACCTGTGCGATACATCCTCTCGCCAGACGATTTGGCAAACGGATCGGGAACGAAGCTCGCTGCGGTGAGGGCTGGTTGTCTTGCATACCCTTGGGCCAGGCCATCACCCGCAATGAAAAGATCTCCCTCTGCGCCGATTGGCAATCGATTCAGATGTTCGTCGAGCACGTAGAGGCGGGTGTTCGCGAGGGGGCGGCCGATCGGCACGACTTCATTATCCTCGTGCAATCGGTGAATTGACGACCAGATCGTACTTTCGGTTGGGCCGTAAACATTCCACACCCAAGATGAGCGTTCCATCAGTTGTTGCGCGAGATGGAGTGGTAATGCCTCGCCACCACACAAGATCTTCAGTGGCCTGAGACCTGGCTGAAAATTCTCGGCTGTCATCAATTGCCATGTTGCAGGCGTTGCCTGCATGACGGAAACGAATCTGCTCGCAATCAGGTGTTGGATCCGGCTCGGGTCAGTAGCGTCTCGCTCGGTCGCCAGAATGCAGCGAGCACCAACCGTCAGGGGAAGAAAAATCTCAAGCGCAGCAATGTCAAACGAGATAGATGTAATAGCCAACCAGACATCGGTGTCGTCGATGCAACAGTGTTCTGCGATTGAGTGAATCACGTTGCATAGTGCGCCGTGAGAAATATTCACGCTTTTAGGTCTACCCGTTGAACCTGAAGTATAGATTCGATAGGCAAGGTCTCCTTTCCTCGGCCCGAAATGGGCACCATCCTTCAGAACTCCGTCCCAGCGCTGGATATGTTTCCATTCCTCTTCAATGCAAATTGTCGGATGCTGATCGATTGAGATGCTGGACGCTATCTCACGTTCCGTGATTACGAGCGACGGCGAGGCATCGTCGAGTGCCATACGCAGACGCTCGACAGGGAAATCAGGATTGAGTGGAATATACGTCGCGTGAGCTTTAAGTATTCCGAGTAGAGCGACAACCATTTTTGTCGATCTATGTACACACACAGCGACTGCACTTTCGCGACCGATATCTCGGGATCGAAGGTAGGTTGCGAAAAGGTCCGACTGGTGGTTGAGTTGATCGTACGTTAGAGTGATTCCGTCGCACTCAAGCGCGATCGCACCCGGTTGTGATACTCCGAAACGCGAAATTGCCCGGAGGTAAGACTGTTCCTCCGAGAACACCCGTTGGGTCGCATTCCACGCGTCCTGCTGCAGAGCGTCATCGCGGTCAAGGGTGTTCAGTAACCGAATGGGAATATCTGGCGCAGCGACCGCCTCGCGCAGCCAGGCGATGTATGCGTTCGCAAAGCGGCGAATTGATTCGGCATCGAAAACATCGCGATTGTAAACAAGCGTTCCGTATAGTCGCAGTGGCGGGTCACCTTCGATCGCGCCTTGTTCATCATAGAGATGAATGTCAACATCGAATGCTGTGAACTCAGCGGTAATGCCGACTTCGTGCATCGATGCGGACGCAGAGCGATCGACACTCTCCAGTTGAAAGATAAAGTCGGAGAATGGGTTTCGGTTCAATTCACGAGGTGGTCGTAGCGCTTCAACGACTCGCTCAAAAGGGATGTCTTGATGTGTCAAAGCCTCCAGTACGGTATTTTTAACCTGCTTAGCCAGCGTGGAGAACGACAGCGAATCGTCAAGACGGGTTCGAATAATTAGCGTATTGACGAAGAAACCTAAGAGCTTATCCAATTCGCTACTATTGCGACCGGCGGTAGGGATCGCGCTTGCAACGTCACGAGTACCACAGTAGCGGCTTATCAGCGCCAGGAATCCCGAGAGGAGTGTATTGAAAAGCGACACGCCGCATGAGCGGCTGAACCCTCGCAGCGTTTCCGCCAACGGAGCCGGCAGTTCCAAGGGTTCGACGCCGCAGGCAAACGTTGCGCGATCGGGACGAGCCCGATCGGCCGGGAAACTGATCTTTTGAATGCCGTTGAGCTGGCGTGTCCAGTATTCGAGTGCGGAAGAGTCGTGTTCAGCAGCGAATCTACTGCGCTGCCAGGTCGCATAGTCACCGTATTGAATCGGCAGCGCCGGAAGAACCGGCGATTTGTTCTCGTTCAATAGAGACATAAATCTGGACATGTCTTCGACTAGCGACTGACGGGAGCCGGCGTCCACGATGCTATGATGCATCACACCAGCCAGTACAGACGAGCTCTTTCCCGTCCGGAAAAAATAGAAACGACAAAGCGGACCGCGCTCAAGATCAAATGGCACTCGTGCATAGTCAATCATGTGCGAGCGGACTTCGGCACGTGGGTCGTCGAGAGCTGAGAAATCGTGAAACAGGACGCGAGCGGGAAGCGGGGGATTAACACATTGCTTAGGGACGTTGTCGATGAGCCGATAGGTCGTGCGAAGTATTTCATGCCTCGCAACTAGTGCATCCAACGTCATTCTGACCGTGTCGTCGCTTATCGAATGGTTCATAGGCCACGCGAACGGCCAAGTGTAGACAGCGGTGCCTGGAAATATTTGTTCAAACAACCAGAGTCTCTCCTGAGAAAAAGACAATGGGAAAATGGTCTGTTGTGGATCGACACGGCCAATTACCTGGGTAGCTGCTTTTTTAGTCGTTCCAAGGAGAGAAGCTAACGCCCTGAGTTTTTCCGGAGGCAGCCGTTCAAGCGTGTCCTTTAGCGATTTCACTGAGAAGATTTCCTGTTAGCAATTTGACAGCTTGTTTTGTAATAGCCGGGGCGCACCACACATTTAGAATGTCCGCGAGCCTCTTCAGTCTCGCGATGCGAAGCAGTGTGCGGCATGGCTGGCCGGCCGATCGCGTTGATACATTGACATCCGTGCTATCCAGCAACATTGCGGTGGATCGTTCTGCAAGCACGCATCGGTTGAGAGTAGATTCCCTTCAGTCAAAAATAGTATGCGAAAGTGGCCTGCCAGCGGGGCAGGCCCGGTGACGCACCGTACGCGCTAAATGCTGACCCGTGATAGAGATCCCGTTCGATGCTTATGTCTACATTCTTGAACTTATAAACAAATTGCATCCATAGCATGGTGCTTTGATCGGCTGGTGCGCGTCTGACGAAAAACCTCAAATCCGAATTGGCCGACAAAAATTTGTTCCACGAGACGTAAACAAAATACGCCTGACGTGCTGCATTCTCCTGCATGAGCGACGAGTAGCTGAGGTATTGTGCGTAGCCTAGCGGGTTTGTGGCGATCTCATGGCGTTCTTCTTCGGCGCTCAAAGCAGCTTGATCGAATTCGTATTCGAGCGTCACTGAAATATTGAAGCTCGTTGTGTAGGTCATCCCTATGGATGCCTTGTTCTTGAACGTCGAACCGCCGTTGGTACCATTGGCCGCGTCGAATTGAGAGCGCTCATTGCCAGCAGACCACTCGAGATACAGGATCGTGGAGTCGCCAATGCCGGCCGTAAGATTCAAGCCCACGTGGGGTGATCCGTTCCCCGTCCCGAATATCAGCCATTGAGGTGAAAATGAACCGATGAGACGTTGATTGCCCATCAGCAGCCAGCGCGAATCGTTGTTGGTCGCACCGAAATCCGGGCTGAGGGGCGCATCGGATGGCTGACTAGCGATTTTCGGTGCCACGATACCGGTCAGGGACCCATCCGACCATAAGTACTGACCACGTAACATCGCCACGCCGAGCCGGTCGCTGCGCAGGCTGTCCGGACTCTCGGAGATCACATCCCGGATCGCGTCGGACTTGAAGACATCGGTCGGGTTATAGCCGAATGCCACGCCTAGGCGCTGGTTGATTCGGCCGGCATCCACGATGAATGCGTCATCCTTCCTCCAGTCCACATACGCCTCTTTCAGCGTGTTGACTTCCTCACGCTGAGGGCTCCAGAGCATATCGAGCCGGTCGCTGAACACGACCTCCCAATCCTGGGAAAGCATTTTTCGGTACGCCACGTCGAGAGATACCCGCTCCCCGTTCTGCGGTAGATTCCCGTAAGTGTTGTACCACGCTGCTTCGGTGGTAATAGACCACGGGCTAGGCGTCGCGATGACGGGCTGTGTGCTGTCGGCCAACGCAAGCGCGTCGGCATCGTCCGCCCACACGTCCGGGCAACAGGCAACGCCAAACATCACGCCGATTATGCTGGCGAGGACGATGCTTCGGTACTTGGACATTCGAATTGGAAGCAGTGGATAAGCTCGAGATTTTTTTACGCAGCGAACGACCCACGTATCTACACTTGATGGAGGGTCTGTACCTTCAACATTTGCTTGGCAGGCCAGCAACATCGTTTGCCGCCGACTTGGCGATCGTTGCAATGTCGCCTGGACCGACTATCCGGGTTGAAAGTTCTGTAGGAACGCCCGTTGGAACCACGTATCTGGGATTTCTTTCTTCTGATAGTTTGAGAAATCCATCACCGTGACGGAGTTGGGATCTACACCGTCTATGATCACGGCCTCCGTCGGGATTCGTACACCAAGGTTATCTGCAAATTTTCGGTAGTAGACCGTCTTTAGCAAACCACCGCTCTGCGCATAGAACAGGCCCTTCACCAGTTCGTTGTTGGTGCTGTCGATCCAGATACGCAAATGGTCATAAGTCACGTCGCCACCAGCAGCGTTTAGAAGCAGCCTATAGCAATGTCGGGTCTGTTTTTCACCATCCTTGATATCTTCTTGAGCTTCAAGCGTCGCTTTATAGTCGTGGCTCAAGTTAACCGTGACGACATCGCCGTTGGATGCTTGTCCAAGCAGACGTTCCTGCGGTGAGATTCTGATGCTGGCCTTGTTGTTCGGATCATAGACCCAGAGATCGTTGCCGTTCTTGAGAATCAGCTTGCCGGCATCCCTGACAGGCAGGACAAATTGAACGAGAGAATCAAATGCTTCGCTCGAGGGATTTTTCTTTGAGTAAACGATCAACTGGTCGGCATCGACGCTCTTACCATTGTGATATTCGGTCAGATCCAGCACCACCGAGAATGGGACAGTGGGATTGCGGCCGATGTCAGCCAATTTCACGATGTTTTGGGCATCTTGGTCAGCGTTTGCCGATGAGTAGGCGAGCGACAACGCAAACAGCCATAGTGCTTTACTTTTCATGAATTGATTGCTCTTTGGAACGCTGGCGGAAAGAGCCGGATAGTGATCCGGCTCGCACTGTTTACACGTGGCGCAGAGCGTCCACGATATTCAAGCGTGCCGCGCGGCGCGCCGGAAACCATGCGGAGAAGGCGGCGATAATCAGCAGGTCGATGAACGTGCTTAAAATCAAGCCTGAGTCGCCCCAAATTCTGATGGTGAGGGGCACGGCATCTGTCGCACCCGGTGGTGTCCAAGTCAAACTACATTGGTTGACGATCCAGGCAATTGCGAGTGCAAGCACAATGCCGGTTGCGGCGCCAAGCGCGCCAAGCTGTATTCCTTCGCAGACGAACATCCACTTGATTCCGCGGCGTTTTACCCCCATCGACCGCAGCGTACCAATTTCGATCGTACGCTCCACGACTGAAGTGCCCATCGTGTTGCCAACCAGGAACAGCACGATCGCCGCAATCAGGATAAATATGAAAGTGAATACCGCGGTGAAGAGACCTACGGTCTGCCCGTAACTAGGACTGATTTCCTTGAAGTCACGAATCTCGAGGCCATTCCCTTTGAGGGTTGTATTCAGCAGTTCCTCGACGCGAGTACGCACAGCATCCATGTCCGAAGAGTGATGTAGCTGCAACATGATGGCGGTAGCACGGGGCGGGGCTGCGCCGTATACGAGCTTCTGCGCTTGAGACAAATGCATTCCCACGTACATATCGTCCAAGTCCTTGACGCCCATGTTGACGGCTTTGACTACTTTTAGTTCAGCCACATTTGGTGCGCCTCTGCCGCTTGAAGTAAGCAGTTCCATTTGAGCCAAGTCAGATCTTTGCGCGCCTTTGGCATCTTGTCTAGACGCGGTGAGAGCGCTGATGTCGGCGGGAATCGCTTTTGCTGCGACATCGCCCGTGTCGATCGGCGGTTTCGGACAATTTGCTACTCGCAATTTATCGCAAAGCATTAATACACGCGCAACACCCTGGCCAATGTAGATAGAGTCACTGCTGGTTCCCGTTAATTGGGAATCCTTATTTTTTAAAGGAAAATCGTAATCGTTCCATTTATGCATGCTGTTGATGTCGGACACGACTTGTCCATCCGCTACGATGGTGCGTGACACGCCAGCGTCGGAATTCCCGCCAAGCCCTGTCAGACTAAGCGACGGGCTTACGACGGCTAGCATAGGCGCGAGGACCTTGTCGTTCTTCAGCAGATCAACGACTTCCTGATAGCGTTCAATTCCATACTGGCCTGGATTAGCCGTTCCGAAATCAAAGTAGCCTTGCTTGACGATCTGGAAGTGGCCTTCGTCTTGCACATAACCTGTTTCAAGTCCGTATTGAATGCTATCCACGTACCCACCGAACAACAGAACAGCAGTCACGCCAAGTGCCGTAGCGGCGACGGTTGCAAGCGAGCGTCGTTTATTGCGAATTAAATTGCGAAAGGCAAGGGCTATTGTTCTCATACCGCAAGCTCCGGATGATCGATGTGAGTTTTAGTTGAAATCACTTTTCCGTCACGAATCGTGAATATATCGTCGGCTGCTTTCAATACCATACTATCGTGCGATGAGAAGATGAACGACACACCGAGATCGCGTTGCATCTTTCGCATCAGCTCAATGATGGATGTGCCGGTCACGCTGTCCAGATTGGCGGTAGGCTCGTCGGCAAGTACGATGTCAGGCTGAGTAGCAAGCGCGCGTGCGATGGCAACGCGTTGGCGCTGCCCGCCCGACAACCGGCCCGGTGTATGGTGATGTTTGTCGGCTAGGCCAACTGCCTGCAGAAGGTCCAAGACCCGGCTTCGGCGCTTCGATACGGGAGTCTTCGCTAATATCAGCGGGTATTCAACGTTCTCATAGGCGGTAAGAACCGGCAGCAGATTGAAGTTCTGGAAGATGTAACCAATATGTTTTGAGCGGAATTCTGAAAGAGCGTTGTCTTTTAACTGGCCTACGTCGGTTCCCGCAATGACAACGCTCCCTTCATTGGGCTTATCGATACATCCGATGATGTTGAGCAACGTGGTTTTACCGCTGCCAGACGCGCCAGAAAGGACTGTAAAGCGTCCCGCCTCGACGTCTAGGCTGACATCGTTCAACGCCATAACGTTGACGTCATCCATATGATACGTCTTTGATATTTTCTTTAGTGACACAACAGGCATGACTCTCTCCAGGTTCAGATGTCATTCAAACGACTCTTTAAATTCTCGGCTAAGATTCCGAACTTTCCGACATCATTCGTTTCCGTCGATGATTCTTTTCAATTGGTCAACGTAAAGCGTGAATGCGCGCCGACCCACTGCTGTGATTGCTATGCGTGTGCGTGGTCGCTTCGCAGCGAAATCTTTGCTGATTTCAACGTAGCCGGCTTTCTCCAGAACGGCAACGTGCGCCCCGAGATTTCCTTCCGTCGTTCTAACGATTTCTTTTAGGCGAACAAATTCAATTTGTTCACCTTTTGGAAGCGCCTTCAAAGCGGCGACAATTCTGAGGCGTACCGGTTGGTGAATCGTGTCGTCGAGTTGGTCCATTCAAGCTGTCCTCAACCACAAGCCGGCGACGATCAGCGAGCCCCCTCCAAACACTGCCATCCAAAGGTTGTAATAGGAGGCGATGAAGAAGTATCCAAACAACGTGACAGCCGCGAGCAAGACTCCCATGACACCAATCCGCGGGCTACCCCACAGACCTCTGAAAGCGTATGCGGCTGCAACGATCAGTCCCATCAACGCTGTCGACTGTCTCTCAGCGGTGGGCGCCATAATGATCTGGACCAAAACGAAAAACGCAATGACGATCATGACTGACGCCAGCCAGCGCCAGGTTCTTTCCGATCTTTCGGGCATTGCGTGATCGGAGGAGTGTCCCCACAACCTCGCAAGATACATACTGCCTGCAATCCCGATCGTGTCAAGAACTGACCAGATCAGGTTGATATGGTCATGGAAGAAATTCGCCATGCCGAAACCGAACAGCCAGATCGCACCCCACAGAACAAGATGAGGTGCTGCACGCCGATACCCATATAAAGTTCCACTTAAGGCGCTTACTTCTTCTGCGTTGCGCAAAACCCGCGCAGCTTCTTCCGATGACAGTGGCATATATACTCCATACGTCTGTGTTTAGATAACTCTACAGCGTAGAGTTATCTACTGTCAACACATCACAATGCTTTCCCCCAATTCTCCTGGACGCATCAGCTGCGAAGCGCTCGCGCGATTTCGACCGGGAACATAGGGCGGCTCTACGCGAGTCAGAGCCGACGCTGGCGGGCTATTCGAGGAATAGGCGTGGAGAACCTGGCGAGGGTTGATTTATCGGTTATAGGCACACCGATTATCGTGCCGAGCTGCGCGATGGTAGGTGCGTTGAAAAACGTCTCAATCGTCAGGTTCGACTGGAATCGTTTCCTTATGTCGGACACGATCTTCACGGCCAGCAGAGAATGGCCACCGAGTGCGAAGAAGTTGTCGAAACGGCCCACGCGTTCCACGTTCAGCAGCGGTTCCCACAGTGATGCGAGCGTCGTCTCGACGTCACCCTGCGGGGGCTCATAGGCCTGACGTGCGAAGGCCGAGTCCTCGGGCGCAGGCAGCGCACGACGGTCAAGTTTGCCGTTTGGGGTGAGCGGCAGGGTGTCGAGCCTCACGTAGGCCGACGGCACCATGTAGTCGGGCAGCGAGCCGGCGAGGTGTGTGCGTAGCCGGCTGGCGAGGGTGGTTACCTGCGCGTGCGGGGTGGCCGTCAGGTATGCGACGAGGGCCCGGTCGCCGGGGGTATCCTCGCGAACGATGACAGCGGCGGTTTCGACATCCGGGTGTTCGGTCAGGCGTGCCTCGATCTCGCCGGGCTCGACACGAAAGCCACGGATCTTGACCTGCTGGTCGTTGCGGCCGAGGAACTCGATGTTGCCGTCTGCACGGTAACGCGCGAGGTCACCGGAGCGATACATGCGTGCACCGGGTACGGGGCTGAACGGATCGTGAACGAAGCGCTCGGCGGTCAGTTCGGGGCGGTTCAGGTAGCCCAGCCCGACGCCCGGGCCGCCGATGCAGATTTCGCCGGGGGCACCGATGGGCACGGGCTGGCCGAACGCGTCGAGCAGATAGATGCGCGTGTTCGCAACAGGCCGGCCAATCGGGATCGCGCGACCGGTATCGACCGAGACGATCGGATGAACGGCCGCGAACACCGTGGTCTCGGTCGGTCCGTAGCCGTTGATGAGGCGCTGTGGCGGCGTACCACGCAGGACCTCGGTGATCTTCAGCGGGTCGAGCGCATCGCCGCCCACCATGACGGTTCTGAAGCGAGGAAAGATCGGCGCGAGCGTGGCGGCGATCTGGTTGAACAGTCCCACCGTCAGCCAGATCGTGTTGACACCGGTTGCCTCCAGCGTGTCCCTGAACAGCTGGGCAGACAGCAGCGCTGCCTGGTCCACGATCACGACGGCGGCGCCGTTGAGCAGGGCAGGCCAGGTTTCAAGCGTATTCGCGTCGAACGCGGGATTTGAGCAGAACGCCATCCGGTCGCCCGGGCCATACTGCGCAAAGGTGCTGTTGATCGCGAGCCGGTTGATCGCGCGATGCGGGATCAGCACACCCTTTGGCGTGCCTGTGGAGCCCGATGTGTACATCGCGTAGGCGGCCGATTCGCTTGACAGTGCGAGATCGGGGTCGGTGTCCAGGCCGGGCGCCATCAGCGTGCTGACTGCGATGGTGGCTGACGTGGTGCCGGGGATCGCTGCGCCATCGTCTGTCAGTACGAGCGCTGCGGCGCAGTCGGCGACGATCCAGGCCTGGCGTTCAACGGGCGTCTGTGTGTTGATGGGCACGTAGGCGGCGCCGGCCTTCAGGATTGCGAGCTGGCTTGCGACGAGTGGCACGCCGCGCTCCAGCACGGTGAGGACATGATCGCCGGGGCGCACGCCCTGTGCAATCAGGCGATGCGAGATCCGGTTGGCGAGCGTGTTTGTTTCGGCGAACGTGAGTGTCTGCGTACCGTGCACGAGCGCGACCGCGTCCGGTGTACGGCGCGCCTGTTCCTCGAATACCTGATGCGTGCAGCGCGTGGCGGGAAACGGCGCATCGGTCGCGTTCCATGTTTCGAGCTGTAGCGTGCGCTCGGCATCGGAGAGCAGACTGACGCGTGCCAGCGGCTGCGTGTGGTCGGCGATCATTGCATTGAGCACGGCCAGCAGATAGCCCCTGTAGCGTTCGATCGTGGCAGTATCGAAGAGCGCGGTTGCGTAGCGCAGGTGGCCAGAAATGCCGTCCGCGTCTTCCGCCAGATCCAGTTCGAGATCGAATTTGGCGACTTCGTAGCCGGTATCGATCTCTTCAATGTGCATACCAGGCAGCTCAAGGCGTCCGACTTCGTTGCTTTGCCAGGCGAAGATAACCTGAAACACCGGCGTGCAGTCGGCGCGTCGTATCGGCTGGGCAATTTCGACGATCTGCTCGAATGGCACATCGGCATGCTCCTGGGCGGCGAGCGTGATGTCGCGAATGTGTGCGAGCAGGGTTGCGCAATCGGGGCGGTCGGAAAGATCGATGCGCAGCGGCAGGGTGTTCACAAAGAAGCCGATCAGCGGTTCAATGTCGAGATCCCGCCGGTTGGCCGTGGGAGTGCCGATAACCAGATCGTCCTGTCCCGAGAGGCGACTCAGGACCACGGCCCAGGCGGCCAGCACAACGACGAAAAGTGTGCAGTCGTAGCGACGTGCGAGCTGCGTGAGTTCGCGAGTCACTTTGGCGTCAATGCGCACCTGCAATGCGGCGCCCTCAAACGACTGTTGTGCGGGTCGCGATCGGTCCGTCTGCAGTTGCAGTGTTTGCGGCGCATCCCGTAGCATATCGCGCCAGTAGTCGAGCTGGGCCTGCAGGTGTGCGCCGGTGAGCCAGCGATGCTGCCACGCGGCATAGTCGAAATACTGAACCCGCAGTGAGGAAAGCGAGTCGCATGTCGTGCCGTGGTGGGCAGAGTACAAGCGGCTCAGGTCCCGGAAGATCAGATTCATCGACCAGCCATCTGTCGCGATGTGATGGAGCGTTAGGAGCAGGACGTGGTGTGCCTCATCCATCTGGATCAGCCGTGCGCGGATCGGCGGAGCGGCTGTGAGGTCGAAGCGCGCATGCGCTTCTTCTTGGGCCAATTGCCACAGTTGTCCGGCTTTGTCCAACTGATACCGTAAGTCGTGCTCGAGCAGCGGAAGACCGGTGTCAGGCGCGAGCAGCCTGACACGAGGCTGTCCGTGATGGGCGAGGAACGTAGCGCGCAGTGCTTCGTGCCGCGCAACGAGGTGATTCAGGCTATAGCGCAGTGCCGCGCGATCCAGCGCGCCGTGCATGCGTAGCGCGATAGGCACGTGGTACGTCGTCTCCTGACCTTCGAGCTGCGCAAGAAACCACAGGCGCTGTTGTGCGAATGACGGCAACAACAACGTGTCCCTTGCGACGGGTTCAATAGGCGGTAACCCGCTTCGCTCCATGGAGTCAATCTGTGCGGCAAAAGCTGCCAGTGTCGGATGAGAGAACAGCGTGCTCGCCGGAAAAGTAACGCCGAGCTCGCGATGCAGCAGACTGTTCAGACGCATCACGAGCAGAGAATGGCCACCGAGTGCGAAGAAGTTGTCGAAACGGCCCACGCGTTCCACGTTCAGCAGCGGTTCCCACAGTGATGCGAGCGTCGTCTCGACGTCACCCTGCGGGGGCTCATAGGCCTGACGTGCGAAGGCCGAGTCCTCGGGCGCAGGCAGCGCACGACGGTCAAGTTTGCCGTTTGGGGTGAGCGGCAGGGTGTCGAGCCTCACGTAGGCCGACGGCACCATGTAGTCGGGCAGCGAGCCGGCGAGGTGTGTGCGTAGCCGGCTGGCGAGGGTGGTTACCTGCGCGTGCGGGGTGGCCGTCAGGTATGCGACGAGGGCCCGGTCGCCGGGGGTATCCTCGCGAACGATGACAGCGGCGGTTTCGACATCCGGGTGTTCGGTCAGGCGTGCCTCGATCTCGCCGGGCTCGACACGAAAGCCACGGATCTTGACCTGCTGGTCGTTGCGGCCGAGGAACTCGATGTTGCCGTCTGCACGGTAACGCGCGAGGTCACCGGAGCGATACATGCGTGCACCGGGTACGGGGCTGAACGGATCGTGAACGAAGCGCTCGGCGGTCAGTTCGGGGCGGTTCAGGTAGCCCAGCCCGACGCCCGGGCCGCCGATGCAGATTTCGCCGGGGGCACCGATGGGCACGGGCTGGCCGAACGCGTCGAGCAGATAGATGCGCGTGTTCGCAACAGGCCGGCCAATCGGGATCGCGCGACCGGTATCGACCGAGACGATCGGATGAACGGCCGCGAACACCGTGGTCTCGGTCGGTCCGTAGCCGTTGATGAGGCGCTGTGGCGGCGTACCACGCAGGACCTCGGTGATCTTCAGCGGGTCGAGCGCATCGCCGCCCACCATGACGGTTCTGAAGCGAGGAAAGATCGGCGCGAGCGTGGCGGCGATCTGGTTGAACAGTCCCACCGTCAGCCAGATCGTGTTGACACCGGTTGCCTCCAGCGTGTCCCTGAACAGCTGGGCAGACAGCAGCGCTGCCTGGTCCACGATCACGACGGCGGCGCCGTTGAGCAGGGCAGGCCAGGTTTCAAGCGTATTCGCGTCGAACGCGGGATTTGAGCAGAACGCCATCCGGTCGCCCGGGCCATACTGCGCAAAGGTGCTGTTGATCGCGAGCCGGTTGATCGCGCGATGCGGGATCAGCACACCCTTTGGCGTGCCTGTGGAGCCCGATGTGTACATCGCGTAGGCGGCCGATTCGCTTGACAGTGCGAGATCGGGGTCGGTGTCCAGGCCGGGCGCCATCAGCGTGCTGACTGCGATGGTGGCTGACGTGGTGCCGGGGATCGCTGCGCCATCGTCTGTCAGTACGAGCGCTGCGGCGCAGTCGGCGACGATCCAGGCCTGGCGTTCAACGGGCGTCTGTGTGTTGATGGGCACGTAGGCGGCGCCGGCCTTCAGGATTGCGAGCTGGCTTGCGACGAGTGGCACGCCGCGCTCCAGCACGGTGAGGACATGATCGCCGGGGCGCACGCCCTGTGCAATCAGGCGATGCGAGATCCGGTTGGCGAGCGTGTTTGTTTCGGCGAACGTGAGTGTCTGCGTACCGTGCACGAGCGCGACCGCGTCCGGTGTACGGCGCGCCTGTTCCTCGAATACCTGATGCGTGCAGCGCGTGGCGGGAAACGGCGCATCGGTCGCGTTCCATCGTTCGAGAACTAGTCTGCGCTCGATGGGCGGTAGCATGTCGAGTCTTCCGATCGGAAGAGATTCGATGCAGTGCTTGGCCGCCTCACGCAGCAAGCACAATAGATAACGCGTCATGCGTACAACGCGGTTCCTGCTGACGCGCTGCTGATCGTAAATAAAGCGAAATCTGGGAGATTCGATCTGTACCTGCAAGGTGATCAGTGCACCAAGGGGAGTGGCTTCAGTAAGAGGTGATGCACTCATCCAAATAGCAACGTCGAGAGGCTTCTCTGGGTCGGCAGAATTGATCCTTTTGTTGAGAGACTTGTACGCCGAGGCTTTTACACGTTCGATTTCTTTCTCGATGGAAAAACATGTCGTCGTGAAGTTGCTTGTCGGATCAAGTCTGGCTCCGAACGGGATCAATAACTTTGCATGATGTTCGCGACAAAGCATGTGCGGCATGGGATCGGTGATCCAGCCGACTAAATATTGAGTTTCATTTGCGAGCCGTGACAAGCAGGTCAGCCACGCGGCAATCGGAGCAGTGCCCACGTTCGTACCCATGACGTAGAGATCCGGATTGACGCTGTTCCAGTCCGTCGCTTTCCATTCGGGAATGTCGCCTGGCTGGGCACCAAACCACGCATCCAGTCGCAGCGGATTCAGGTCTTCGGCTACGTCTTCAGTGTAAGCAAAGAGGGGAGAAGCATTAGCCTCAATCGTTACTTGTTTGGACATGGTATGACTCAGAATTGCGCATTCTTTATTGACGGATCCCCGGCCAGTTTGGCGGTGCCGTAACCTTTTGAGCCGCGCCGCTGGGCGAGACTCGCAACGAACTCAAATTTCCCCGCTCAGCGCAGATACGCCAGCATTTGCGTTTTGCTTCTCTGTGCGCTGAACGTCCAACCAAGCTACGGCGCGGATATCTGCAGCGCCTTCACTCGCCTACTCATCAAACAAATAGCGAATATCCATGTCAGTCAATGGCCGTGCAGCATGGATGTCAGCTTCCAGCGGGCGAGTATGTCGGTGACTAGCGAAGTTCGATGTGCCTTCAAATAAAAATGATCGCCTTCGAAACTACGAATCGCAAAATCTCCCGGCCGACTGTGCTCTGCCCACGCGGCTATGTCGGGAAACGCGACGCTCTCATCGTGGCTCCCCGTATAGGCAGTAATTGGAATGCCTAGCTCGCCGGATTCGTGTGCGATGTAACTGTCGACAATCCGGAGATCGGCACGGAGAACGGGGTACAGCATCGCCGCAAATTCAGGCATTTCCAATATCTCGCGCGGCATTCCACCCAGCTTGAGGAGCTTATCGATGAGTGCGGTGTTATCGAGTTCCCCCTGATTGGGTTCGGCTGGGGGTAGGTGCGGCGCGCGGCAAGCAGACACAAAAAGATGGTCGGGGCGCGATTTACCTCGCTCGCCTAACTGACGCGCAACCTCGAAAGCGACGAGCGCCCCGAAACTGTGGCCGAAGAACGCAAATGGTCTGTCGAGGGGCAGGGCGTCGACTAGGTGCTTGACGAGGAGTTGTATCCTGTCGACCGGGGGCTCCGCGATACGCGCCTCCCTCCCCGGCAGCGCGGCGGCTAGGATTTCCGTACCCAGCGGACAGTCGGGCCACCAATCACGAAATGCGGATGCACTGCCACCCGCATGGTGAAAACAGATGAGTCGCTGCTTAACGCCGATACCATCGCCAAATCGGCGATACCAGCCGCGTTGTGTATTAACGCTAACAGCCCTTGCCTCGCCGCTCATTCGTTTGCATCCTTGTGTTTATTCTGCCGCCGGATGCGCGGAATCGTCTCCGACCACACCCGCGAGATGTATTCCAGACATTCGTGCCTTGTTCCCACGTATCCTTCGCGCGACCATCCCGCTGGGGCGGGACGGTCGTTGGCCCAGATTGAATACTGCCCTTCTTGGTTGAAAACCACGGCGAATCTGACCACGTCATCCATTTAAAGACTCCCGCTCGATGCGAACTTGCCGGCACCGTTCTGCTGCCTCAGGTATTGATATCTTCTAGAGCGCGTTTTAGCGTGTCCTCGTCGAGGTCGTCGACGAGCGTGCCGACTATCGTCGCGGCGATTCCTTCGACGGTTGGGTTGCTGTAGAACGTCGCCACCGAAAGCTCGATCTCGAATTGCTGACGAATCCGCGAGGTCAACTGGATGGCAAACAGCGAATGTCCACCGAGGTCGATGAAGTCGTCGCAGACGCCGATTTGATCGAGGCCAAGTACGTCCTGCCAGATCTGTGCGATGGATTCTTCGAGGGGCGTGCGCGGTGCGACATATGGCGTCGCCAGACTGGGTCGCGGGTATCGCGCACCCTTATCCGCCGGCACGGAGTCGGCTGCGTTGGCTACCGAGTTGCGCGTGTCGGCAGACTCTTGAAGCAAATAGTGAATCTCGCGCGTCGACGTTTCCACACGCGAGACGCCTGACAGGCTTAGCACTCTGCGGAATACCTCGACGCCATCTTCAGAGGTGAGCTGCCGGTCGGCCCCTGGCAGCGCTGCCGAACGTGGCCCGAATTGCTGCAATTCCAAGGCCGGCGCCGCGACGTTCCTGACAAGTTTCATTCCGTACCCTTCGATGCGTATACATTCGCTACCGTCCGTGTCAAGTATCGACAGATCGAAGCTGAGGAATTCGTCGGTAGCCGATCTCGCCGGCACGAAGCGCGCATAGCTGACGACCTCAGCCGGCAACGCACGGTAAAGATGAATTCTGTTGTATCCGAAGGGCAAGTAACTGCCCCCCTTGCTAGCGAATTGAACTGGGAATGCGGTGGCGACATCCAGCAGCGCCGGATGCACCCCGTAGTCGCCCAGATCCGCATGATAGTTAGGCGGTAGAGCCAATGCGGCAAGCGCGGTATCAGCGCCATGTGTAATCGCGCGTACTGAGTTCCAGCGTTCGCCAACCTTTACCAGAGGATGGTCTTCCATCAAATTGGCCAAGTTGCCCTCAGCGCCGAGATAGAAGTCCGTCGGACACTTTTCGCGTAACGCTACGAGATCGTGTCGGCCACCAGTCTCATCCCGTTGCGTGCTGATGGTGCCCGTCGCGTGAACCATCCAGCCGCCCGCCGGCAGCAGGCTGCGAATCGCGAATTTCGCGTGATTGCCGGTATGCGTTAACCTCACCTGTAGTTCGCGCTGTTCCGTGGCTGCAAGCATCAGTGCGCCGGTGAAAACTAGATCGTGAATCTGCACGCTAGCGGGATTCCGGCGATACATGTAGGCGCTGGACGCGAATTGCACATAGCCAGTGCCGACCATGGCCGGCTGGCCGCCGAGATGATGCTCCGCGACCAGCCAATGTTTGCGTGCATCGAGATGCACGACGAACACCTCGTCGTTTTCGTCGACGAAACGGGCGTCGAACAGCGGATGATCGACCTCCTCGTAGGCGACTGCATGGTTGGCCTCCGGGATCGACGCGTCCGGATTCACTGCCATTCCGATCTCGTCCCAGCGGTCATAGTCAATAGAAACAGGCGCGACCCGGGTCTGATGCCGGTTCGAACTGACGAACGCGCCGATGAAAGAATTGGCCGCTGCGTAATCTGATTGACCAACTTCGCCGAGTACCGCCAGCAGCGAAGAACAACTGATGAAAAACCCGAGCGGGTCGTCTTTCAGCGTTGCATCGAGTACGATGGTTCCCTTGATTTTTGGGGCCAGCACGCGTGAGGCCACTTCGCGATTTTTGAGTTCCATCATACCAACGCCCGGTACGCCGGACGCATTGATTGCGCCTTCGATCGGACCGAACGTCTCTCGAGCCACTGCAACCGCGGCAGTCATGCTTTCCATGTTGGAGACATCAGCGGCTAATACCAGCACTTTGGCGCCGAGCTCTTCGAGCGCCATTACTTGGCGCATCCTCTTACTGTCACGGTTATGTTCCCCGCGCCTTTGCAGCCAGTTGTGCCATTCATCCCGCGGCGGCAAACCGGTCCGCGATACCAGCACGAGACGTGCACGCACCTGCTCCGCGATGAATTTGGCCAGCGTGAGCCCAATTGCGCCAAGACCACCGGCAATCATGTAGACCCCCCCGTCACGCAGTGGCAGCGCCGAGCGATCAGCCGGCCCTACCGGGAGTGCGGCGAAATCCTGCAGCCATCGCCGGCCGTTGCGGTACGCGACGACTTCCTGTTCGCAGCCATTTAGGCATTCTGCGAGAACGTCTTGCGAGAGGCGCTGTAGGCGGGTGTGGTCGCCCGCTTCCGGGAGGTGGATGTCAATCCAGTGGCTCTGGACGGCTTTTTGTTCGCGCGACAGAGAGCGGATCGGGCCGGCGACTGTTGCGTGAACGGGCTCAACCGGTTCGTCGCCGAGTACGTTGTGCGCGTTCGACGTGACTGCGTGCATCTTGACAGGCACGCCCGTCAGTTCGGAGCCGAGTGCGGCGCTGAGAAATAGCACGCTAAAGAACGAGGTGTCGAGTCCCGCATCGAGTCCCGTCATCGAGAGTGCGCCCTGCGAATGCGCAGACAATGCCCACAGGTGAAGAATCTCGTCGGGTGTTTGGGACGTGCTGCGCAAGGCTTTCATAAGCGTCGCGTAGTCGTCCTTTTCACCAGGTCGAAGCGTAAATTCATGCTCGTTTAGCCTTTGGAACTCGTTCCCGGGCGTCACTGTGACCACCTTGTATCCGCGCGCGGCGAGGCCTTGCACCAGACCCTGACCGAGTCCCGACTGGTCGACGAATACGAGCCAGTTCAATCCGGCCGCGCTGGTAACACTGGTAAGCGGGGCAGTGCCGGTCCACGTCGGCACAGTGAACCACTCCGCTATTTCTTTGCGCTTTTCTTCCGAGATCGATTTCACGTCGCGACCTGCCCCCGCTGAGGCGTCGAAAGTCAGCCGATAGCTCTGATGCTCAAACGGGTAGGTTGGAGCGGGCACGCGCGTGCGCGTTTCGGGTGCGTGGATGGCTTCCCAATCAGGCGTCGCGCCCTCGCACCAAAGCCGGCCGAGCGCCATCAGTAGCGCGTCGCGTGCATCTTTCGTTGCATTTTTTGCAGAGGGTAAAGACGAGACGACTGTGAGCGCTGGGCCTTTTGCTGGATGCTGATTGGCGAGCGCGGTCAAAGTCGTTCCCGGTCCGACTTCCAGAAGTATCGTGTCGGGTTCGCTAAACAGCACTTCGACGCCATTCGAGAACAGCACGGCTTGTCGCAGATGATCAACCCAATAGGTCGGGTCGGTGGCTTGTTGTGCAGTGATCCAGGTGCCCGTTACGTTCGACAGGTACGGCAACTCTGGCGGCTGCAGACGAACGGCTGCAACGATTTCACGGAACGCCGCGCAAGCCGGTTCCATCATTGCGGAATGGAACGCGTGCGAGGTTTTAAGGCGCGCACAGGGCACCTGCATCGCGGCCATATTTATTTCGAATTGCGCTACCTCTTCATGAGAACCCGAAACGACACAGGTGTCAGGCGTGTTGATGGCCGCAATGGATAGCGTCGGCATGGTGCGCAAGATCGGCTCGATGAGTGACGCGGAGGCGAGCACTCCGACCATTGCACCCGTGGGCAAATCTTGGATGAGGCGACCGCGAAGCGCGATGAGGTTCAATGCGTCGTCGAGAGAAATCACCGAAGCAAGGCAAGCGGCTACATATTCGCCGACGCTATGGCCGATCATGGCCGCCGGCTGAATGCCCCACGCCATCCAGAGGCGCGCGAGCGCATACTCGATCACGAACAGTGCCGGCTGTGTGTAGCGGGTCTGCGCAAGCTCGAGAGCAGCGGCTTCCTCCTGTCCGTTGACCGGATAGATTATCGCTAGTAGCGACCGGCCTAATAACGGCGTGAGTTTTTCACAGCATTCATCTACGACCGAGCGAAATAGCGGTTCCGTTTCGTAGAGTGCGCGTGACATATTCGGGTACTGTGAACCTTGACCGGGGAACATGAAGCTGACCTTCGCAACGTAACGATCACTCCTGAGCACCAAGGCGCCCGTCACACCGGCATCGCTGTGGGCAGCGGATAGTTCGTCACGATCATGAGCCACAAACGCCATTCTTTGTGCGAAGCGACGTCTGCCAACTTGCAGCGTATAGGCCGTGTCGGCGAGCTCAGCCTCAGGATGCTGATGGAGGTGTTCGCTCAGATTGGCGGCCATCCGTGTCAGCGCGCTTTCGGTGCGCGCAGACAGAAGCAGCAATTGGGAAGTGCGCAGACTTTGTCCTGATGTGCTCGGGGGAGCCTCTTCCAATATTACGTGAGCGTTCGTTCCGCCCATACCGAATGAGTTTACAGCTACGCGTCGCGGCGAATGGCCGCCGACCCAGTCCTGCAGCGTTGTATTGACAAAAAAAGGCGAGCGTTCGAAATCGATCTGCGGATTTGGTGTCGAGAAGTTCAGACTGGCCGGAATCTGGCGGTGACGTAGCGCGAAAACAGCTTTAATGAAACCCGCAGCGCCAGCCGCCGCGTCGGCATGTCCTATGTTTGTCTTGACCGAGGCCAACGCGCAACGGCCAGGCATGTCGGCTTGGCCACCGTAAGCTCGAGCGAGCGCCGTCACTTCGATGGGATCGCCGATTAGCGTGCCAGTGCCGTGACACTCGATGTAGTCGATCGTCTCAGGGGCGACGTCGGCCATTAGCAGGGCATCTCTCGCCGCAAGCACCTGACCTTCGACACCCGGAGCGGTGAAGCCGGCACGCGACGCACCGTCGTTGCTCAGACCATAACCTATCATCACTGCGTGAATCGTGTCGCGATCCGCGATTGCGTCCTCAAGACGTTTGAGCACAACGACACCGACTCCGGCCGCCCATACGGTACCCTTGGCGGACGAGTCGAACGTGCGGACCACACCGTCAGGCGAGTTTATGCTGCCTTCCATATAATTGTATCCCGGGGGTGCCTCCGCATCGAGCGACACGCCGCCAGCCAGGACCATATCCGTCTGATAGGTCAACAGACTCTGTGCGCCGAGCGAAATAGCGACGAGTGAAGTCGAACATGCTGTCTGCACTGCGACGCATGGTCCGCGAAGATCCAGTTTATGCCCCACGCGAGTGGCAAGATAGTCCCGGTCGTTGTTCGTCATGACCGCATAGGGATCGAGTGCACGAGACAGTGCGGGATCCTTGAGAATCTTGAAAAGATAGGTAGTGATGCCGGTTCCACCGAAGACTCCGATACGCCCGTCGTAGCGTAGAGAATCGTAGCCGGCATGCTCAAGCGCATGCCAGCTATGCTCGAGGAAAATTCGATGTTGTGGATCCATCACCTCGGCTTCACGCGGCGTGTAACCGAAGAACGAAGCGTCAAAATCAAACGGTCGCTCATAGATGCCACCGGCACCTACATAACTGGAACTGGCGGCCAACTCCTTGGGCACTCCCGCTTCGATAAGTTCTTCTTCGGAGAAGTAGGTGATGCTGTTTTTACCGGCCACTAGATTGGCCCAGAAGCCTTCCAGATTTTCCGCACCCGGATATCGGCCTGACAGTCCGACAATGGCAATTTTGTTGAAGTAATCGTTCGTTGTTGTATCAGTCATTGCAAACCCCGTTCGAGTGCGACTTAGGATTGACGCTTTGTTTGGCTTTGTTGTGCGAAATACTGCCGAGCAAGACCAGCGCGACGAACTTCTGCTGACAAGCTTGGTGTTCTGTTGGCGCTTCCTTCGACGTGGGCGATCAGGGAGCGGATCGTTGCATTGCCGAATAGGTCCACGATCGAAATGTCGATACCGTATTCTTTCTGAAGCGCAGCCCGCATTTGAAGTGCGAGCATCGAGTGGCCACCGAGATCAAAAAAATTGTCTTCAACGCCCACACGATTGATCTGCAGCAAGTCTGCCCATAGCTTTGCGAAGCCCTCTTCGAGTTCGCCACGCGGTGCACGATACTTACCGCTCGCGTAAGCATCGTCGTCGGGTTCGGGCAGCGCTGGTCGATCGATCTTGCCGTTGCCAGTCAACGGCATCCGCTTGAGCTGAACAAGCGCGCCGGGCACCATGTAGTCGGGCAAGCGGCGGGCCAGATGTTTTCGCAGTTTAACGATGTCTGGCATCTGTCCGGCGCCGCCGGCCACCCAGTAAGCAACGAGTCGTTTATTTCCTCGCTTATCCTCGCGTGCCACTACCACCGCTTCACGCACGCCTTCATGCGCGCATAAATGATCCTCGATTTCACCCAGTTCAATGCGGAACCCGCGCAACTTGACCTGAAAGTCATTCCTTCCAAGACATTCGACGGTGCCGTCGGGTAACCATCTACCAAGGTCGCCGGTTCGGTACATGCGCGCTGACGGATCGGCTGCAAAGTGATTCGTCACGAAGCGCTCCCGGGTCAGTTCCTCACGGTTCAGGTACCCATACGCCACACCGGTTCCAGCAATATAGATTTCACCGGTCACGCTGATTGGTGACGGCAGTCCGTGGGCGTCCAGAATATAGATCTGCGTATTCGCGATCGGTCGTCCGATCGGCACGGAGCGCGTCGAATCGGGGCGGCATGCATGGACGGTCGCATAGACCGTGGTCTCGGTCGGCCCGTAGGCATTGAACATGGTGTGCGTGGCGGACCATTGTGCGGCCAGCGGAGCCGGACAGATTTCGCCAGCCACAATGATCGCGACCTCGTCCGAGAACGAGTGCTCGGGTAGAGCGGCTAGTGCGGACGGTGGCAGGGAAATATGTGTCGGCGCATGCGCGGCGATGGTTGACAACAGTGGCTCGCCCGGATAGAGACGTTCCTTCTGCGCGAGACGGAGACTGCCGCCGGCGCACAGCGCCATCAAGTATTCCGAAATACTGACATCGAAACTCAGAGACGCGAATTGCAGAATTCGGCTTTCAGCACTCACGCCAAACTGGACGGCTTGCGCGCTTGCGAGATTGCACATTCCACGGTGGTGTCCCATAACGCCCTTCGGCATACCGGTTGAGCCGGAGGTATAGATGACGTATGCGAGGTGGGAAGGGGTGAGCCCGAGCGTATTTGGGGCAGGGTTCGTGTCCGGAAAGCTAGCGATGTGTGCGGCGTCGTGCGCGCGATCTAGAGCGATGAGCGGTACAGCGACGGGCGGAAGCGCAGTACTAACGTTCGATCGCGTCAGTACGGCGACAGGGGCGCAGTCGTCGATCATGTAGCTCAGGCGCTGGGTAGGGTAGCTGGGATCGAGCGGGACGTATGCGCCACCGGCTTTGAGGATGCCCAAGACGCCGATTACCATATCGAAGCTGCGGTCGACGCACAGCGCGACGCGGTCGTTAGGCCGAACGCCTCGCGCGATCAGTGCATGGGCAAGCTGATTGGCACGTCGATTTAGGTGTCCGTAGTCGAGGCTCTGGCTATCATAGGCGAGTGCGACAGCAGTGGGGTGACGCGCGGCCTGGTCTTCAAACAATTGATGGACCAGCGTATCGCGAGGGTAACTGGTGCGAGTGTCATTGAAGGCGTCCAGTACCAACAGGCGCTCGGCCTCCGACACAAGATCGAGTGTTGGCACTGGGATCTGGCGCGGGTGATTCACGAAACCTTGCAAGAGCGTCTCGAAGTTGGCGAGCAGGCGGCGTATGGTGTCGGCGTCAAATAGATCCGTGCTGTACGTGGCGAGCAGAGTGAGGCCGTCAGGACTGTCGACGAAGCTCACGCTGAGGTCGAACTTGGCGGAGGCGATATCGAGTTCGGCAATGTTGCAACGCGTACCATCGAACTGGTGGCAGTTGGAATCCGTATCGAGCATGCTAAGCATGACCTGGCACAGCGGCATATAGCTCATGCTGCGTTCGGGGCGTACGGCGTCGACTACGTGGTCAAACGGTAGTTCCGCGTGCGCGAAGGCACCGAGCGTAGTGTCGCGAACTCGTGCAAGCAGTTGCGTGACGGTGGGCTGGCCGCCGAGATTGGTGCGGATCGCGAGGGTATTGACGAAGAGGCCGACTAGTTGCTCGAGATCGACGTGTGGCCGATTGGCAACGGGAATGCCAACGACGATGTCATCGCTGCCGCAATAACGCTGCAGCAGCGCCTGAAACACCGCCAGCAGAGCCATAAACGGCGTGACGCCTTCGTTTAGGGCAAGTACGTGGACAGCGTCGCGCAATTTGGGCGGAATGGCATGGCTAAGGCTTGCGCCGTGCATCGACTGCACAGGAGGGCGTGGCCGATCGGTTGGGAGATCGAGCACGCCGCCGAATCCGGCCAATTGTTTGACCCAGTACTCACGTAGAGAGTCCGCCTGCGCAAGCCAGGCGCGTTGCCAGACTGCATAATCTGCGTACTGGATAGGTAAGGCGGGCAACGCCGCTTCGCGTGAACCTCGAGCAGCAGCATAGAGTTCGGCCAGATCGCGCCAGAGTATCTGCATCGAGAGTCCGTCGGTAACGATGTGGTGCAACGTCACCACGAGTACCGGTTGATCGGAGTCGGCGCGTAGCAGAAGGGCGCGCAGCAAAGGTCCGTGTTCAAGGTCAAAGGGGGTCTTGGCTTCGGCAGCCATGCGTTGCTGCAACTTGGCTTCATCCAGTTCGTCGGACGAGACGACCCAGTGGATGGACTCTGAGGCAGAACGAATCTCTTGAACAGGACCGCCTGCATGAACCGGAAAACGAGTCCGTAGCACTTCGTGACGGTGTAACACACGTTCAAACGCGGCTTCTAGTGCATCACCATCTACGCGACCATCGAAGCGTAGCGCGTATGGCACGTTGTAAAGTGCCTGTCCGGGATGCCATTGATCCAGAAACCATAGACGCTCCTGTGATGACGATAGTGTCAGCGTGTCGGCTTCTGCTAGGTCACTCCCGTCATTCGTCAGTACATCATCGCTACCGAAATGCGACCGGTGTATTTGTTCCATTTAAGCCAGGCCCCTGTATGGCAAAAGACACAGCAAAGCACCCGGCCTCGCGATTGTTTCGATGCCAAGTTCAGTGAAATACGGAATGGAAGAAGCGTCCGACCGGAGTGAGCGGGTAAGGTGAAAATTTGCCGCAAAGTCCCTGTCTTTGTTTCTTTAGGTACGTCGACAACAAGCGAAATAACCAGAAAGCTATTGGCGAAGCAATGTAAAGTCGAGATCGTTCCGCTTAGCGATAGACTCCAGCCTAGTCGCACGGATCCGTGGTGTCCGACAGCCGTGCACTTGGCCTGTTTCGTGTATTTTCGATAGCCTCCCTATTTGGTTGCCCAATCTTCGGAGATAAGTCCATCTTCTATCTATAAACATGCAACGCCCATCCTAATATGTCTATTGATCAGGTTGTCATCTGCGACGCTACGTAGTGCAAGCTGGCAGAGAAACCATATTTATTCCTGCGACAATGACGACGGAGAATGTGCCACAGCACACCACATACGCAGTATGAGTAGGAGTGCAAATTTCATGAAATATACCGAAAGGTACTTCCCGGCAACCAATTCAATAAGTCAGATTAGAGCCAATACATCAAATAGCTTGGCGCGTAACACATCCGTCTTATCAGATGGCCTCGCGAAAGAAAAAGGTTTTCCTCCGGACAATCTTGTCTTTTTCGAAGAGATAGACATCACAAAACTGTTCATTCAATGCGTTACCACTGCGTGATTTTCCATAGAATGAACCGCACACCGCCACGCCCCCCAATTCGGACTGGAAGAACGAATGAAGGGTGTGTCTGCCCTCGGCGATGATTCTTACCTTCTCATAGAAATGCATTAAGGCGGATAGGCCGTCGATGGTCTCGTAACCCGGTCGCTCATATGCAATCTGCGCATGGAAAAAATCTGGCAAGCGCGCGAAGTTTCGCGAATCGACGGCCTCGAACATGCGCTCGATAATTGCGTCCAACGAGATTTGTGTTTGTTTCTCTGGTGCTTGCAAAAGCATGCTGGTCCCCCATGGTCGATTTCTGTAGATCGTTTTTTCCATTCCGGCTGTGGGGCATTTGTTAGTAATCGATGTTCCCCGCACCATTTCGACTTCCACCGTCTCGATATACGACGGAGTAATGCACTAGCTTCATCAGCTGATGTTGATGGAACATCTAAACTTATACCCAAAACAAACTACCGCTCGTTTCGGCGCTCGACCGTCAATTCGATTGGCTCAGCCGAAGCTGCACGTGTAAAGCCGATGCTTCTAACCATTCAACTTTGTAATCAACCGTAGGCTGATTGACAAAGCCCCCGGAGAACTGATCATTTGTCTGACGATAACACGAACAATTTACTCTGTGTCAAGCATGATCAAAAATTTGCGTAGAAGTTCAGGAGTCGTCTTCACATTCAACTATGCCGAATGAATCGATCAGGGTGGTCGCCGCCCGTTTTGTCAGTTTTAGGGGGTTTTAGGCAAGGTGCTGAATCGCTTCAGTCGTCACAGGCACTTATGTGGCGACGGCTTTGTGCTCGTGTTCGGCCGGTATTTGCTGTCCGCTGCAAGTCGGCCTGACGGGTGACGGCCAATGTATCTGGTCAACAGCGGCTTGGTGACGTCGCTGATCGATGAAACGCGTTGTTCCAGAACTGCGCGAACTTTACAGCAACTATGGTGGTACATGTGCGACTTGAATCACTCCCACAAGGTCGTGATGGAATTCGCCGCTGCGAAGGCTGCTGCAATTTCTAGCGACATTCTGGTTCCGTTAGCGGCGACTGTTCGGCGGCGATGATCTCAGGCGGAAGCTTTTATCTTTTTAGCATGGATTGCACGCTGATAAGGCACGGGAGTCCATCGAAGATAGACGGATATACGTGCTGTGGGAGGTTCAATTTGCGCTCGATGGCGTTGCTCCCGAGTCTAATTATCGGAAGAGGCGAACTCACGATACCGTTGTCAAGGGAGCGTTTTCACACTGCAATGATTGCCGGTAACCGTACCTGATCTTCAGCGCACGTTGCTTAAGGGCATCTGGGATGCGATCGATCGGCCTGCTGGATCCGCCTCTGCGAGACAATCGACGATACGATTGTTCGGTGGCCGAGGTCGGAATCCTGTAATTCGAATTCTTAGAGGCAAATGTTTTCGGCCGACGGTTGGAATTTCAATGCGAAACGGCTGATTGGGCGAGCTACTTTGGCTGGATGCTCAGCGCCTAGTTAAGAGATTTACCCGTTCGCGAGATCTTTAGCGATACGTCAGGGGAGATGTCGAGAAGGATAGATGCCGTTGACGTGGTCTGAATGGATAGCTCCAATCGCACAGGAACCGATTGCCGCGCTCGGGTTGCATGAAAACTATCGACGAAGACGACGTAACTCATGTGCGCGAACGTTGTTCGCCTTCTCCAAATGACTGGCTCGACGACGAAGAGGGAGAGCTTACCTTGGAAAGTATGCAAATCGCTGTACGCCTCAAGAGGGTACACAAACTGTTTAATTATTTCGCGATGGCCCGTATGCGATGCATGCCGGATGTTCATCAACATCGAACAGCCAATGAAAGCGCAGCATATGCGCGTTGACTAACGCAGACGTCTCCTTGACTACGGGCTGTTGGACACCTTGAGAGGTTGGATCTACTATCAAATTTAGCAGGTCCTCGGCAATGCCGATACCCATCGCCTTAAGAATGGCTTCCTTCGCAACCCAGTAGCGCATGAAGAGTTCAGACTGCATTTGCTCCGGTGCGTCCTGCAAGACTTGTTGCTCGCCGCCGGTACAAACGAGCGCAGCGAGTTCCCGCCAATGAAGTGATGGGTCGCGAAGCTCCAGATCCACGCCTACGACACGCCGATCGGAAATCGCAAGCAGCGCAGCATTGCCGGAATGCGAAACGTTGAATGACAACTCTGGATGATCTGGTAGTTCGAGTCGCCCTCGCTCATTTGCGACGAATAGCAGTTCGTTTGGAGGCACTCCAAGTCGGGCGCCAAGTAGTTTTCGCAAGGTTGAGCGTGTTGTTATGAAGCGTCTGCGATCATCGCGCCGTACATAGCGATCTGCGCGCGCACGCTCAGCAACATCGAGGTTTAGGTGAATCGTATCCTCGAGAGCAGCAACGTCTCGCATGTCGACATGCCAGAGAGTGACGTCGTCTGGCCACCGTCCGTTACTTGGAATGCGTGCCGCCAAGTCAATGTCGTTTCCGCGCATACCTGTCCATTCTCCTTTCAAATTCCCTATGCTATGCGAGCATAGCTTGCTAGATCCTGTAACGCTTCTGGTGTCTGTCGACCGGAAGAATCCCAAAGCTTTTCCCGTGGCTTGCAAATGACCTCTGCATCAAGAGATTTCAAGTCCCAAGACTCGATACCTCCCGCAACTTTTGTGGATTTGTTCTTCTGTCGCTGGAATGATCCATGCGAATTGTATGCATCACTTTCTCAAGGGAGGCCCGTGGGATGCGTGGCTGCGGATGAAAAGCACCTGGGGACCGCCGCTCTCTACACTTGAGCGTGCGCAATGATATCTGACCTAATACTAAAAGCGTAGAACGTTAGGGCTTGTACGCGGTCGCGCTGTCTTATCGCCATATCTAATCAAAACGTAAGTCAGTAGATTCCAGCACTGCGACTGCGTTAGCCTGTCGCGAAGTAGTTGTCTTTGCCTGTGGTTTTGAGTTAATCGAACTGCCTCCCATTCCGCACGGCGAAGCTCTCTTTCGAATTCCCTGCGCGAGACACTATTTGTCTACATCGCGAGCCAATAGATCAATGCGGCCGAGATTGATTAAATTTTCAGCGCGTAAGTTGAAATGCGCTGTCGCAGCCAGCCGTTTTTCGATCTGTATTCAAGCCATCAACACAACTAAAATTTAAGACTTTGGCTCGTATTTGTCAGGCCTACTTAGTGACTGGGAATTGCAGCTCGGCGATCGCAAAATCAATCTCACATGCAAGCATCAGCTTTGAGTTTCGCTTGTTTGAGATTTAGCCAACCATTTGCGCCTCGTAATCTTCAAGTTTCAGAACGCAAGTTTATAGAGCGTATGCGTATTGAAGATTGATGCGGAATGGCAGCGATCATCGATAGCGCTATCGCTGAAGAAACGCTCAAATTCGGATAACTGCTTAACGTGTTGCAGCGGATTAGGATTTCGACGCAAAGCCTATAACTCGAGAGAGTTAGAAGGTTTATGACAGGAGTCGCGGGGGTATAGCGTTACTCCATGATGTGTAAGGCAAAAATGACTGCCGGCTGATTCGGACAGCCAGTTGCAAAAAACGATCGAAAATTCTAAGACGATGGACTTTATCAATCAACAGACGTATTTCGCTCGCCAATATGAGTTTGCGGTGAGTGCGCAAAATTCATTCGGATTGTTGCCAATCCGGGCAGCACTCGGTCCAGACGCCTGAATGGCTGGAGTCAACACACGCTTCGTTACCTTGCTCAAAAAAAAAGAAATTTGCCTTGACTACATTTGATGCGACGAACTGGAAAGTCGAAGCCGCAGTTTTGCAGCGCGGCGCGGACACGTTCGCGGCTTTCGCGCACTTCGAGATCGGGAAGTCCTACGATGGAAAAAGAGGGTAATCCGTTGGCGAGGTGGACCTCGACCGTTACTTCAGGCGCGCGGCCAGAGGCCGGCGCGCGACTGCGCACCACGGCAAGCGACATGTTTTCTCCCGTCAGACGGCGCGCCGGCGGCGCGCGCGACTCCCTAAAACGCTGATGACGTCACGGCTCGCTTGCCTGTGATGTGCAGCATTCGAAACTGCGTCAGGACGTGTGCGTCACCGGCAGCTTCTGTTCGAGCTCGGCGACACGCCGCTCCAGTTCCTCCAGCCGGGCGCGCGTGCGCACCAGTACCTGGGTCTGGGTATCGAATTCCTCGCGCGTGACCAGATCGAGCTTGGAGAAGCCCTGCGACAGCATGGCCTTGACGTTGCGTTCGACATCTTTGGCCGGCGAGTTCTTGAGCAGATCGCTCACGCGAGCCTGAAAATCGTTGAAGACGTCGTTTGGTTGTTTCATGGTGTTCCCCTTGGGTGCACAAAAAGTGTGCATATCTCATTACGTCTGTGCCCCGGCTTCTTCGATGCGCGATTCTGGTGCGTGACCAATTCACCCCTCCCGCGGCATGAGCGCCTTTGGTGCGCGCATTCGTATCCGTTGCGTGCGAACACTCTAGCAACGATCCAGGCGGCGCGCCACCGTCCACCGGCCACGTTAGCCATCCGGCCAGGGGCAAGCAGGGCGTTTTGGGGTACCGGTTCCAGCCCTCCTGAAAGGCACTTGGCATGCGAGTTGCTGTTACTGCCCGGCGCGCACCGCCGGCTGGTTTTTACCGGCGCTGCATCGAATGCGGTTTGAACACCGGTCGCAGATCGACGCAACGGTCCAGGGGAAACAGAGGTTACGCAAACGGGTTACGCAACTACAGCGAGGATTTCATGAAACTGATTACCGCAATCATCAAGCCGTTCAAGCTCGATGAGGCGCGCGAAGCCTTGTCGGCAATCGGCGTCTCCGGAATCACGGTGACGGAAGTGAAGGGCTTTGGGCGTCAGAAAGGCCACACCGAGCTGTACCGCGGCGCAGAGTACGTGGTCGATTTTCTGCCGAAAGTGAAGATCGAGGCCGCGGTCTCGGACGACATCGTCGATCAGGCCATCGAAGCGCTCGAACGTGCGGCACGCACCGGCAAGATCGGCGACGGCAAGATTTTCGTCACGCCGATCGAGCAAGTGATTCGGATTCGCACCGGGGAGACCGGGGCGGACGCCCTGTAATTAGAACGATAGCGACTAGCTACAAGAGGAAAACAAGATGCGCAAATTAATGATGTCCCTGCTGATGGCCGGATCGCTGCTCGCGGGCGGTGTCGGCGTCGCTCTCGCGGACGACGCGTCCGCACCCGCAGCGGCCTCGGCGCCTGCCGATACGACCGCAAGTGCTCCGGCGCCTGACGCATCCGCAGCCGCGGCCGCAGCCTCGGCGCCGGCAGCCGACGCATCCGCTCCGGCAACCGCCACGGCGGCATCCGCACCGGATGCATCGGCCGCAGCAGCCGCCGCCGCACCGGCCGCGCCGACCGCACCGTTCTCGGTCGACTCGTCGAAGATCAACTCCGGCGACACCGCCTGGATGCTGACCTCCACCGCGCTCGTGCTGTTCATGACGATCCCGGGTCTCGCACTGTTCTACGGCGGCATGGTCCGCAAGAAGAACGTGCTGGCGACGCTGATGCAAAGCTTCGCGATCACCTGCGTCGTGACGATCGTCTGGGTGGTGGTGGGTTACAGCATCGCGTTCACGCCTGGCGGCATGTTCATCGGCGGCTTCTCGCGCATCTTCATGTCGGGGATGAACTATATCCACGGCGACAAGGCGACTACGCTGACCGTGAGCCACCTGGCTCCGACGATCCCGGAAACGGTCTACTGCGTGTATCAGATGACCTTCGCGATCATCACGCCGGCGCTGATCACCGGTGCCTTTGCTGACCGGATGAAGTTCTCCGCGATGCTGGTGTTCATGACGCTGTGGTCGATCATCGTCTACTCGCCGATCGCGCACATGGTCTGGGAACCGACCGGCTGGCTGGCTACGGCAGGCATCCTCGACTTCGCCGGCGGCACGGTGGTGCACATCAACGCCGGTATCGCGGGTCTGGTGTGCTGCCTGGTACTCGGCAAGCGCGTCGGCTACGGCAAGGAAGTGATGGCTCCGCACAACCTCACGCTGACGCTGATTGGTGGCGCGATGCTGTGGGTGGGCTGGTTCGGTTTCAACGCAGGTTCCGCCGTGGCAGCAGACGGCCGTGCCGGCTTCGCCATGTTCGCCACGCAAGTCGCAACGGCAGCCGCAGCACTCGCATGGATGTTTGCTGAGTGGATCGCCAAGGGCAAGCCTTCGGTGCTCGGTATCGTGTCGGGTGCAGTGGCAGGTCTGGTGGCGATTACGCCGGCTTCGGGCTTCGTCGGTATCGGCGGTTCGCTGGTCATCGGTATCGCCGCAGGCGTGATCTGCTTCTGGTCGGCAACGTGGCTCAAGGCCAAGCTCGGCTATGACGATTCGCTCGACGCATTCGGCGTGCACTGTATCGGCGGGATCGTCGGCGCACTGCTCACCGGCGTGTTCGCAGTCAAGGACATCGGCGGCGCGGACGGCAGCGTCATCCTGCAGGCCAAGGGCGTGCTGACGACGCTGGTGTACAGCGGCGTGGTGAGCTTCGTCCTGCTGAAGGTCATCGACCTGGTGATGGGCATCCGCGTGACGGAAGAAGAGGAACGCGAAGGCCTGGACGTCAGCCTGCACGGCGAACACGTCGAATAAGGTTGCAAGGCTTCAAGGGCTTTACGTATCACGATCACGAAATCAAGCGCAGCGACTTTGGCCCGCCTTCTGGCGGGCCTTTTTCTTGTGGGTCCGCAATCTGCTGCGCATGGATGAATCGCGCTAAACTCGTTGGCAGGAGCCGTTCCCGCCGCTATCGTGCCGATAGCCAGAACGCATCGGTCCCTGCTTGCGAATGGAGAAACCGTCCCCAAATGGGCAGAGCGTTTGCTCTACAATCTTTTTTCTCCAGTCTGCGAGTGATCAATGGTTCCGCACCTAGTTACGGCGTTAAACGGCCCGCTGCTCGACCTCGAGCGGAAGATCCTCGACGCAACACCCGCTATCGAACGTTGGTTCCGTCTTGAATGGCAGGAACATACGCCGCCGTTTTATTGCTCGGTCGATCTGCGAAACGCGGGTTTCAAACTCGCGCCGGTCGACACCAATCTGTTCCCCGGCGCGTTCAATAACCTGCCGCAGGAAGTGTTGCCGCTTGCCGTGCAGGCGGCGATGGCCTCGATCGAAAAAATCTGTCCGGACGCTAAGAACCTGCTCGTCATTCCGGAGGGGCACACGCGTAACGCGTTTTATCTGGAGAACGTCGCGCGGCTCGCGACCATCATGCGTCAGGCCGGGCTGAACGTGCGTTTCGGCACGCTCGACGAAAGCATTGTCGGGCCGGTCACCATTGCGCTGTCGGACGGTCAGAAGATCGTGCTCGAACCGCTCGAACGCACGCCGCGCAGACTCGGGCTGAAGAACTTCGATCCGTGTTCGATTCTCCTGAACAATGATCTGTCAGGCGGCATTCCGCCGATCCTCGAAAATCTGCACGAGCAATACCTGCTGCCGCCGCTGCATGCGGCGTGGGCGGTGCGCCGCAAGTCGACACACTTCTCCTGTTACGACGACGTCGCGAAGAAGTTCGCCAAGATGGTCGAGATCGACCCATGGATGATCAATCCTTATTTTGCGCATGTGGAAGGCGTCGATTTCCAGGAGCGCACAGGTGAAGAAGCGCTGGCCGACGCGATCGACGGCGTGCTGAAGAAGATTGCCAGGAAGTACCGCGAATACGGCATTTCCGAGAAGCCCTATGTGGTGATCAAGTCAGACGCGGGCACCTACGGCATGGGCGTGATGACGGTGCACGATGCGTCCGAAGTCGCTGCGCTCACCAAGCGCGAGCGCACGAAGATGGCTGCCACCAAGGACGGCCTCGAAGTGCATGACGTGATCGTGCAGGAAGGGGTTTACACTTTTGAGCGCATCGGTGAGGAAGTGGCCGAGCCGGTCGTGTACATGATCGACCGTTACGTTGTGGGTGGTTTCTACCGCGTGCACGGTAGCCGCGAGCGCGACCAGAACCTCAATGCGCCGGGTATGCATTTCGTGCCGCTCGGCTTCGAACACACCGCATTGCCCGACGCGCATGCAAAGCCGGGCGCGGCGCCGCCGAACCGCTTCTATATGTACGGCGTGGTGGCGCGGCTTGGACTGCTGGCCGCTTCGGTCGAGCTCGAAAAGACCGATCCGGAAGCCATTCAGGTCTGAGTTCGGACCTCGCGTCTGTTTATTTCGGCGCAGCGCAGCTGCGCCTGACCGACGGGCGGCGCGAAGCACGCAACCGCCCTTGTTTAACGCATCATGCCAAGCCCATCAGGGCGCATCAGGACCCCCATGGACATTCTGTTTATCGCCGATCCGCTGGATCACTTCAAGATCTACAAGGATTCGACCTACGCGATGATGGCCGAGGCCGCGCGGCGCGGCCACACGCTCTACACCTGCGAGCCGAAACATCTGGCGTGGACGGGGGCGGATGTCGAGGCGAACGTGCAGCGCTTTGCGATCGTCGGCGATCAGACGGACGGCCATCGCGAGACCTGGTACGCGGCCGATGCCGCTGCGCCGCGCTCGCTGAAGAGCTTCAGCGCAGTGGTGATGCGCAAAGATCCGCCGTTCGATATGGAGTACGTGACGTCGACATGGCTGCTCGAGCTTGCAGAACGCGGCGGCGCCCGCATCTTTAATAAGCCGCAGGCGATTCGCGATCACTCCGAGAAGCTGGCCATCGGCGAATTTCCGCAGTTCGTGGCGCCGACGCTAGTGACGCGCGACGCGGCAAGGCTGCGTGCCTTTCACGCCGAGCATGGCGACGTGATCCTGAAGCCGCTCGACGGCATGGGCGGCATGGGCGTGTTTCGGGTGAAGGCCGACGGCATGAACCTCGGTTCGATCATCGAAATGCTGAGCCACGACGGCGCGCGTTCGGTGATGGCGCAGAAATTCATCCCGGAGATCAAGGACGGCGACAAGCGCATCTTGCTGATCGGCGGCCAGCCGGTGCCGTTTGCGCTCGCGCGGATTCCGCAGGGCAATGAAGTGCGCGGCAATCTGGCCGCGGGCGGCCTCGGGGTCGCGCAGCCGCTGAGCGCGCACGACCGCCACGTTGCCGAAACGCTTGCGCCGGTGCTGGCGGCACGCGGGCTTTTGCTGGTAGGCCTCGATGCAATCGGCGACTACCTGACCGAGGTGAACGTAACCAGCCCGACGTGCTTCCGTGAAATCATGGAGCAGACCGGTTTCGACGTCGCCGGCATGTTTATCGACGCGCTGGAGCGTGCGGCCGCGTAGGGAGCGAGGAGCGAACGCGTGGCGCAAGCGTGAAAATGGGCCTGTTACAATGCCCGCTCCTCAGCGGCGCCCAGCGCCCAGCGCCCGGCGTCATGGCGACGCACCGCAGCGAAGGTTGGCTGCGCAGTCGGCGTGAAAGGCGCAGCCGCAGAGATGAAGCAGGCATGACGCACGCATCGCCCGGCAGCACAGGCCAGGCAGGCGGGCGTCGAGAAACGCCGATCCGACCCTCACGACCATCGGCCGGTCAAGGGTGTGACGACCCGGTGCATACCGGGCCAAGGTTCAGGGCCGTTTTTTTGCAGCAAGGCTGACATGGCAGGCATTCTGATCATTGCACACGCTCCTCTCGCCACCGCGTTGAGGGACTGTATCGCGCACGTCTACGGTGGCTTACCGGCTCGTATCGGTGTCATCGACGTGTCGCCGGATTGCGATCCCGCAGAGGTGGTCGCATTCGCGTACTCGGAAATCGAGCGGCTCAAGGAAGAGAACGGCGCGCTCGTGCTGACCGACATGTTCGGTGCAACGCCCTCCAACATCGCCGCGCGACTCGCAACGCTACCGGAAGTGCGCGTGCTGGCGGGCGTGAATCTGCCGATGCTGCTGCGCGCCGTCTGCTATCGCGCAACGCCGCTCGACACGCTCGTCGACAAGGCGTTGTCCGGCGCGACGAAGGGGGTACAGCCTATCGTCCCGGGCACGCCCGCAGCGGTCACGTCGCCTTCCACGCTGGTGGACTGTGCACCGCCGGTCATGCCTCCCGAGGGCGATTTCAAGCAGAAGCTGGGCTCGACGAGCGTCTAACGGTTTCAATACGGTTTCATTTTCATCCTTCATAACATCTCATTACCCGCGCTTCGGACCATCACATGCTGCAACAGGAAACGACTATCGTGAACAAGCTGGGCCTGCACGCGCGCGCGTCGGCCAAACTGACTCAGCTGGCGGGTAACTTCCAGGCTGAAATCTGGATGAGCCGCAATGGCCGGCGCATCAACGCAAAAAGCATCATGGGCGTGATGATGCTGGCTGCGGGTATCGGCAGCACGGTGCTGATCGAAACCGAAGGCTCGGACGAGCAGGACGCCATGGACGCCTTGCTCAAACTGATTGCCGATAAATTCGGCGAGGGTCAGTAAAGGGCTGCGCGCACGGCTTTGTTCAGGCCATCACGCCGCGGTTTTCCGCGGCGTTTTTTTTAACCCGTCACAATGGGCCGTGTTGCGCTGCACATCCGCGAAACGCGCGTTGAGTGGCTGCGGAATTTATAATGGCGAGCAAGGTCTGAGAGCATTGCAGCGGTCCACCGCGGCATTACACAACTAGAGGAGGTGCGCGTGTCCTTCACGCTGCATGGAATTCCCGTGTCACGCGGTATTGCCATCGGGCGGGCCTATCTGATCGCCCCAGCGGCACTCGACGTCGACCATTATCTGATCGAACCTGCCCAGATCGAGGGTGAGGTCGAGCGTTTCCGCTCGGCCCAGCAACTCGTGCACGGGGAGCTCGACGCATTGCGCGAAGATCTCGCGGCCGACGCGCCGAGCGAGATGGGCGCGTTCATCAATGTTCATTCAATGATCCTGAACGATGCCATGCTCGTTCAGGAAACCATCGACCTGATCCGCACGCGCCGCTATAACGTCGAATGGGCGCTCACCGAGCAGCTCGAGCGTCTTTCGCGCCACTTCGACGACATCGAAGACGAATATCTGCGCGAACGCAAAGCCGATATCCAGCAGGTAGTCGAACGCGTACTGAAAGCGCTGGCCGGCGCATCGGCGGGAAGCCTCGTGCAGAACGTGCACGGCGCCTGCGATGAAATGATCGTCGTCGCGCACGACATCGCGCCTGCCGACATGATGCAGTTCAAGACGCAGACGTTCCAGGGCTTCGTCACGGACCTGGGTGGACGGACTTCGCACACGGCCATTGTCGCGCGCAGCCTCGGCATTCCGGCGGCAGTCGGCGTGCAGCATGCGAGCGCGCTGATTCGCCAGGACGACCTGATCATCGTCGACGGCGATCACGGCATTGTGATCGTCGATCCCGCGCCGATCGTGCTCGAGGAATATTCGTACCGGCAAAGCGAGAAGGCGCTCGAGCAGCGCAAGCTGCAGCGTCTGAAGTTCTCACCCACGCAGACGCTGTGCGGCACGCGTATCGAGTTGTGCGCGAACATCGAATTGCCCGACGACGCCAAGGCGGCAGTGGATGCCGGTGCGACCGGCATCGGCCTGTTCCGCACCGAGTTCCTGTTCATGAATCACAAGGACAAGCTGCCGGCCGAAGAGGAGCAGTTCGAGGCGTACAAGCGCGCCGTGGAACTGATGAACGGGTTGCCGGTGACGATCCGTACCATCGACGTGGGCGCGGACAAGCCGCTCGATTCGATGAACAGCGGCGACGGTTACGAGACCGCTGCCAACCCCGCGCTGGGGTTGCGGGCCATCCGCTGGAGCCTGTCCGAGCCGCACATGTTCCTGACGCAGTTGCGCGCGATTCTGCGGGCGTCGGCGTTCGGCACGGTGAAGATCCTGATTCCGATGCTCGCGCACGCGCAGGAGATCGATCAGACGCTCGACCTGATTCGCGAAGCCAAACGGCAACTGGACGATGCGGGCCTCGTCTACGACCCGAATGTGCAGGTCGGCGCGATGATCGAGATCCCAGCGGCGGCGATTGCGTTGCCGCTGTTCCTGAAGCGGCTCGATTTCCTCTCGATCGGCACCAACGATCTGATCCAGTACACGCTGGCAATCGATCGCGCCGACAACGCCGTCGCGCACCTGTACGACCCGCTGCACCCGGCGGTGCTGCATCTGATCGCCTTCACGCTGCGCGAGGCGAAGCGGGCGGGGGTGCCGGTATCGGTATGCGGTGAGATGGCGGGCGATCCGGCGTTGACGCGTCTATTGCTCGGTATGGGACTCACCGAGTTTTCCATGCATCCGAGCCAGTTGCTGGTCGTGAAGCAGGAGATCCTGCGCTCGCATGTGAAGACGCTGGAGAAGCCGGTGGCGGATGTGCTGGCTTCGTTCGAGCCGGAAGAGGTGCAGGCCGCCTTGAAGCGGGTGATGCTGGCTTGAGTCGTGGGTGGCGCCGCTTTCGAGCGGCGCCAAGGTGTTGGGATGTCCCGCTTGTCTTAACTACGATGCGCTTCGCCGCACACCGGGCAATCCGGCTGGCGCGCGAGGCGCATGGTATTCCACTCCATGCGCAGCGAGTCGAGCATCATCAAACGGCCCACGAGCGTCGTACCGATTCCCGCAATCACACGCAATGCCTCCGCTGCCTGCATCGCGCCAATGATCCCCACGGTTGGCGCAAACACGCCCATTGTCGAGCAGGCCACTTCCTCGAACGGCTGATCTTCCGGAAACACGCACGCGTAGCAGGGCGACGCCGGGTCGCGGAAGTCGAACGTGCTGATCTGGCCGTCGAAACGCAACGCCGCACCTGAGACGAGCGGCACCCGGTGCGTTACGCACGCACGGTTGATGGCATGCCGGGTGGCGAAGTTATCCGTGCAATCGAGCACGACGGTGGCGTGCGGTACAGCCGCGTCGAGCCAGGCGTCGTCCACGCGTTGGGCGATCGCGTCCACCACCACCTCGGGGTTGAGCTGCGCAATCGCATCGCGACCGGATTCGACTTTGCTGCGGCCGACCGAAGCCGTCACGTGCAGGATCTGACGTTGCAGGTTGGTGAGGTCGACCGTGTCGGCATCCACGAGGGTGAGCTTGCCGACGCCGGCTGCGGCGAGATACATCGCGGCAGGTGAGCCAAGCCCGCCGGCGCCGACGACGATCGCATGCGCATCGAGAAAGCGCTGTTGAGCCTCGATGCCGAGTTCGTCGACGAGGATATGGCGGGAGTAACGGAGCAGTTGATCGTCGTTCATGGCGGGGGCGCAGGAGTGAATCGCGCAGTGACGGCAGACAGGCCGACGGCCTGCAAGGTCAGGCATTGCCTGTTGCGCGAGTTTTCGTTCGGGTTATTTTAATCGCGCTGAAGGAGAGGGTCTTCGCAGCATGCGCTGCGAAGACCCTTAGGTGAAACTTGCTGCCTGGTTAGTTGCTTTGCGAGGCCGGCGTCGGCGCGGACGCCGGCGTGGTGCCCGATGCGCCCGTGCCCGGAACCTGCGCGGTCGATTTGACAGCCACCGGCGCCGAAGCCGATTGTTCCGGCTTGTTCTGCGCAAGACGGCGTTCCGAGAGCGACTTCGACTCCTGCACCGGCTTGCCTTCCAGCTTGTTCAGGCCTTGTTGCAGCATGAAGTCGTCTGCCGAACCGAACTCGACCGGCTTACGGTCGCGGTCTTTCTGACGTTGTTCCGGCGTTTTCTTGTCGTTCTGCTCTTCAAGAATACGCAGCTGTTCCATACGGTCCGTCTCGCGCTGATCCTGTTCCTTCTTCTCATTCGGATCTTGCGTGTTGGCAAGGTGATTCGAGTAGTCGACTTCGCGCGTCACCAGTGCGTCGTCCGGATCGCCGTCCGCATATTGATCCACTGCGAGGTCCGGGCGAATGCCCTTGTTCTGGATGGAGCGGCCGCTCGGCGTGTAGTAGTACGCCGTGGTCAGACGCAGTGCCGTGTCAGCGGTCATTGGGCGCACGGTCTGCACCGAACCCTTGCCGAACGACGTCTTGCCGACGATCAGCGCGCGATGCTGGTCCTGCAGCGCACCGGCGACGATTTCCGATGCCGACGCCGAGTAGGCGTTGGTCAGCACGATCATCGGCACGGTCTTGAAGATCGGCGCTTCGTCTTTCAGCGGATCGCTGTCGAACGACGGCAGGCGGTAGTTATCGTAGGTGTCGCGGTAGACCTGTTTCGAGTCAGGAATCTGCCCGTTGGTCGACACCACCACCGAATCCGGCGGCAGGAACGCACCCGCGACGCCAACCGCGCTTTGCAGCAAACCGCCGCCGTTGTTGCGCAGGTCGAGGACAAGGCCCTTCAGGTTCGGCTGCTGACGCGCGATTTCCTGCAGCTTTTCTGCCAGATCAGGTGTGGTGCGTTCCTGGAAGCTGGTGATGCGGATGTACGCATAGCCCGGCGCCAGAATCTTCATCTTCACGCTCTGCACGCGGATGATGGCGCGCGTGACCGTGAGCGGGAAGGTGCGGTCGTCGGTCTTGCGGAAGATCGTGAGCGTGACCTTGGTGCCTGGGTCGCCACGCATCTGCTTGACGGCCTGGTCGAGCGTCATGCCGCGCACCGGCTTGTCGTTGATGCGCGTGATCAGGTCGCCCGGCCGGATGCCGGCGCGGAACGCAGGCGTGTCTTCGATCGGCGAGATCACCTTGATCAGGCCGTCTTCCGACGAAATTTCAATACCGAGGCCGGCGAAACGGCCCTTGGTCTGCTCCTGCAGTTCTTCGTAATCGGTCTTGTCGAGATACGACGAGTGGGGGTCGAGGCTCGACACCATGCCCTTGATAGCGGCCGTCAGCAATTTCTTGTCGTCGACCGGTTCCACATATTCATGCTTGATCTGCCCGAACACTTCGGCAAAGAGCCGCAACTGGTCGAGCGGCAACGGCGCGGCCGCGTTAACGGCAGCCGCGCTGCTGGCGGGCTGCTGGGCCGAGGCCGAAAGTTGCAGAGTTGCAAAAACGCCGGTAACAAGGCCCGCGGCAATCAGGCCGATATTTTTCAGGTTCTTTCGCATAGAGTCTGTTGCGGTCGGAAGCGCGTGGCAGCGTCAAAGAGATGGGGACGGACAAGTATAACTGCACACCTGCTCAGGCAGTGCACAGCATCGTAATCGCAGTTCGACAGCCTGTGGCGTGTCAGGTTCTGGGGATTTGCCCTGTGGTACGGAAGAAATGTCCCGTAATAGGGGAGGGTTGGGCCCGCCACGGCGGCGCAGGCCACCGTGCGCTGCGCACCCGGCTGCTGTTTGCCGGTGTGCACAGTGCGTTTATGGCAGTGTTGAATTGCGCGTTCTGAAGCCAATGCGCACGCTCCGCCGGCGGTCAATCAGGAGCCCAAACGAGCGCCGGGCAGGCCCGCCGCGCGGAATCAGCCTGCCTTGCCCTGCTTGGCAACCGCAGCCTGGGCCTTCGCGATGGCTTCCGGGTCTCCCAGATAGTAGTGCGTGATGGGCTTCAGGTTCTCGTCCAGTTCATAGACGAGCGGTACGCCGTTCGGGATGTTCAGACCGACGATGGCGTCGTCCGAAATGTTGTCGAGATATTTGACCAGCGCGCGGATCGAATTGCCGTGCGCGGCGATCACCACCTTGCGGCCGGACTTGATGGCGGGCGCGATCGACTCGTTCCAGACCGGCAGCACGCGTGCCACCGTGTCTTTCAGGCACTCGGTGAGCGGCAACTGTTCGCGCGGCACCTTGGCGTAGCGCGGGTCGTTGTAGGCGGTGCGTTCGTCGGACGGGTCGAGCGCCGGCGGCGGCGTGTCGTAGCTGCGGCGCCAGACCAGCACCTGTTCGTCGCCGAACTTCGCCGCGGTTTCCGCCTTGTTCAGGCCGGACAGCGCGCCGTAGTGACGTTCGTTGAGGCGCCATGAATGGACCACCGGCAGATACATCAGGTCCATCTGGTCCTGCACGTGCCACAGCGTGCGGACCGCGCGCTTGAGGACCGACGTGTAGGCGATATCGAACGTATAGCCCGATTCTTTCAGCAGCACGCCAGCCTGCTGCGCTTCACGATTGCCCTGCTCGGTCAGGTCGACGTCGACCCAGCCCGTGAAGCGGTTTTCCTTGTTCCACGTCGATTCGCCGTGGCGGATGAGAACGAGTTTGTACATAAGATGGCCGGTCGGTAGTAAGGAAGCGGTAAAGCGCGGCGGACGCGGCCCGATGGGCCGTCGCCATCGCGTCAGGCGGTTATTTTATAATGGTCGGATTGCCCCTTTCTGATTTTTCCGATTTCTCTCTTTTTCGGCGGATTTTCCGTGAAGTTTTTCACCGATTACACAAACCTTGTACTCATCGCGATCGTCCTCATCTCCGGTGGGTTGCTCCTGTGGCCGACGATCAGCCGCCGGGGCCGCGGCGGCCTGTCCGCCGCGGCTGCCACCCAGCTGATCAACCGGCGCAACGCTGTGGTCATCGACCTGCGGCCGTCCGCGGAATTCGCCAACGGTCATCTGCCCTCGGCACGGCATCTAGAATTCGCCGATCTGCAGGCGAAGGTCGGCCAGCTCGTGAAGAACAAGAGCAACCCGGTGCTGCTGGTATGCCAGACCGGCCAGCAGTCGAACAAGGCGGTACGCGTCGTGCAGGACGCGGGCTATGCCGAAGTCCATGTGCTCGAAGGCGGTCTGAACGCCTGGCAGCAAGCCGGCATGCCGGTTGTGAAACAAGGAGCAGTGAAGTGAACAAGGTAATCATGTACAGCACCCAGGTGTGCCCGTATTGCCAGATGGCCGAACGTCTTTTAAAGTCGCGCGGCGTCGAGAACGTCGAAAAGGTGCTGATCGACAAGGATCCGGCCCGGCGTGAGGAAATGATGAGCCGCACGGGGCGTCGTACGGTGCCCCAGGTGTTCATCGGCGAGACGCATGTGGGCGGCTATGATGACCTTTCCGCGCTTGATCGCGCGGGCGGCCTGATGCCGCTGCTCGAGGCAGCCTGAGGCTGCGCGCTGAAGAGGTAGCTCACAGGCTGCCTTGCTGGCGCCTTGCAGCCGCTACGGTGGGTTAAGCGGCTGCGCGCACGCAAAGCAGTACCCAAACAAGTCGGTTCGTGGACGCCCGTGGTGGGCGGCGCGCACCGCACAGATCCGGCACGTCATGGAAGCATGACGTGCCGCAATGACCATATTCAGGGAATATCCAATCATGTCCGACGAGAATAACCAGCCGTTCTTCAACATCCAGCGCATCTACCTGAAGGACATGTCGCTCGAGCAGCCGAATTCGCCGGCCATCTTCCTCGAACAGGAAATGCCGTCGGTCGAAGTGGAAGTGGACGTGAAGGCCGAGCGCCTCGCCGACACCGTGTTCGAAATCCTCGTCACCGGTACGGTAACGGCCAAGGTGTCGGACAAGGTGGCGTTCCTGATCGAAGCCAAGCAGGCTGGTATTTTCGACATCCGTAACATTCCGGCTGACCAGATCGATCCGCTGGTTGGCATTGCCTGCCCGACGATCCTGTTCCCGTACCTGCGCTCGAACATCGCCGACGCGATTACCCGCGCCGGTTTCCCGCCGATCCACCTCGCCGAAATCAACTTCCAGGCCCTGTACGAGCAACGTCTCGCGCAGATCGGCACGCAAGAAGGCGCGGCGCAGAACGGCGTCACGCACTAAGCGTCGCGCGCGGTGCCGGGTATGAAAGTCGCCGTTTTCGGCGCTGGTGCATGGGGTACCGCTCTCGCGGGCCATCTGGCTGCGCGGCACGACACGGTGCTGTGGGCGCGCGAGCCGGCGCTGATCGCCGAGCTTGCCGCCGCGCAGGAAAACGCCCGCTATCTGGCGGGCGTTGCTTTACCGGCTGCGCTTCGATATGAAGCGGATCTCGGCGAGGCGCTCAGTCACGGGCAGGCAGACGACGCGCTATGCGTCGTAGCCACGCCGGTGGCGGGCTTGCGCGGGTTGTTTCAGGCCATGCGCGACGCCGGCAAGGTGCCGGCTCATGTGGTCTGGCTTTGCAAGGGCTTCGAGGCGGATACCCAGTTGTTGCCGCACCAGGTGGTCGCGGCGCAACTGGCCGGCCACGCGAGCAATGGCGTGCTGTCGGGCCCCAGTTTTGCACGTGAAGTGGGACAAGGCCTGCCGGTTGCGCTGACGGTCGCCAGCGCCTCGACGGCTTGCCGCGAACGGACCGTGGCGGCGTTTCACCACGGCGCAATGCGGATCTACACGGGCGACGACGTCGTCGGCGTGGAGGTGGGCGGCGCGGTGAAGAACGTGCTGGCCATTGCCACGGGCATCGCCGACGGTCTGGGTCTTGGACTCAATGCACGCGCCGCGCTGATCACGCGTGGCCTCGCCGAAATGTCGCGCCTCGGCGTGACGCTGGGTGGTCGTGCGGAAACGTTTACCGGTCTCACCGGTCTCGGCGATCTGATCCTGACGGCTACCGGCGACCTGTCGCGCAATCGGACGGTAGGTCTACAACTGGCCGCGGGGCGTACGCTGGCCGATATCCTCGGCGGGCTCGGTCATGTGGCCGAAGGTGTGCGCTGCGCCCAGGCGGTGCTGGGCATTGCCCAAGCTCACTCGATCGATATGCCGATTACCGAAGCCGTCTGCGCCGTGCTGTTCGACGGTGTCGCGGCACGCGATGCCGTCAGTGCGCTGTTGCGCCGCGACGCCAAAGCCGAATAAGCACTGCTCAGCGCAAGTGGAAGCGCCTGCCAGGCGCTTCCACTTGCGCTTCCTCGCGCCTCCTCCGGCGCTTCCACTCGTGGCTCCTCTTGCGGTTCTCAAGGCTCCGTCAGGCGCCGCCTTCGAAGCCTGCCTGACGCCACGCTTCGAATACCACCACCGCGACGGTATTCGACAGATTCAGGCTGCGGTTGCCCGGCCGCATCGGCAGGCGCACGCGCTGTTCAGCGGGGAACGGCTGCAGCACCTGATCCGGCAGCCCGCGCGTTTCCGCGCCAAACACGAACCAGTCGCCGGGCAAGAACGCATGCGCATGGAATGCGCCGGAGCCGCGCGTGGTGAACGCGAACATCCGCGCCGGATCGGGCGCCGCCGTGTTCAGGAACGCGGCCCAATCGGCATGCACATGCATCTGGGCGTATTCGTGATAGTCGAGTCCGGCGCGCCGCATTTTCGCGTCGTCGAGTGGGAAGCCGAGCGGCTCGATCAGATGCAGGCTGGCGCCGGTATTCGCGCACAGACGGATGACGTTACCGGTGTTCGGCGGAATTTCGGGTTCGACGAGAACGACGTTAAACATGATGTGAGCCAGTGGAAACCATGATGTGAACCGTTGGAAACTAGTTTTTCGGCGTGCGCAATGCGACGAAGTTGGTCACGCGGCGCGCGCCGGCGGCCTTCAGCACATGCGCGATCGCTTCGAGGGTGGCGCCGGTGGTCATCACATCGTCGACGACACCCACATGCAGGCCGTGCACCGTGTTGTTGACCCGGAACGCCCGTCCGACATTCTGCCGCCGCGCGTCGAGGTCGAGCCGCGACTGCGGCGCGGTTTCGATCACGCGTGCGAGCAGGATGGCGTCGCTGCGCACCTGCAACGCGCGGCCGAGCGGCTTCGCAATCTGCCACGCCTGGTTATAGCCGCGTTCGACGAGACGTCTCGCCGCCAGCGGCACGGGCGCGATCACGTCGGGCCGATGCGAGGCGTCCGGCATATCGTCCGCGAGGCGCGCCAGCCGTTGCGCGAACTCACCGGCCAGCCTGAGCCGGGCGCGAAACTTCAGGCCCACGGCCAGCGTATCGAGCGGCGCACGGTAGTCGGCAAGAGCCAGCGTGGCATCGAACGGCGGCAGCGTGACGACACAATCCGCACAACGATAACCGGCGCTTCTGTGATGGCGCGCATTGGCTAGCGGCACAGCGCAAACCAGGCAACGCAGCCGCGTTTCATTGGCATAAGCCTCGTCACATCCGCGGCAAAGCGTGTTCTGCGACATATTGCCGCACAGCGCGCAGAGGTTCGGCAGAAGTGCCTGAGCGAGGCCTGGCCATGACGAACCGAGCCGGGTTGCAAACTTTGCAAGCCGGCCGCGTGTTGATGAACCGGATGCCGGAAATCGCATCGATGGGCCGCCCGCGAGGGCCTCCTACGCTGAAGGGAGAGGAGCGAGCGAGTATACTTCGAGCTCTTCGTCCGTGTGACTCCCATGCCCCCAACACCCGCAAAATCTAGCCGTCCGGCCTATGATTCCCGGCGCCTTCGACGGATTTTCGACCGTCGTGCCGCGACCTTCGACGACGTCGCATTCCTGCCGCGCGAAATTGCGCAACGCATGCGCGAGCGTCTCGAGTACATCAAGGTCAGCCCGGCCAGCGTGCTCGACGCGGGCTGCGGCGCGGGCGACGACCTGCCCGGCCTGCGCGAGCGGTTTCCCGAGGCACCCGTATTCGGCATGGATCTCTCGCATGCGATGCTCGCCCGCGCGCTGCATCATGACGCGGGCGACACGAGCTGGCGGCGCTTTCTGCCGGCTTCGATCGGCAAGGCGCTGGGCGCGCGTGGCCCGCGCTTCGCACAGGCCGACTTTTCCGCGTTGCCCTTTGCGCCCGCCGCGTTCGAATTCATCTGGTCAAACCTGGCCTTGCACTGGCACTCGCGGCCCGATCTCGTGTTTCCTGAATGGCAACGCGTACTCAAGGTAGGTGGTCTACTGATGTTCAGCACGCTCGGTCCCGATACACTGAAGGAACTGCGCGGTGCGTATGCTGAAGTGGAAGCGGCTCATGGTGTCCCGTCCGCGAAGCATGTGATCGATTTCGTCGACATGCACGACCTGGGCGATATGCTGGTGGAAAGCGGCTTTGAAATCCCGGTGATGGATCAGGAAACGATCACGATCACCTATCAGTCGCCGCGGTCGCTGCTCGCAGATGTTCGCCGCTGGGGCGCTTACCCGTTCCAGCGCGAGGCCGGCGGTAATCCGGCTGCACGGCGTCTGCACAAGGCATTGCTGGGGGCATTGGAAGCCCGCCGTCGCGCTGACGGCACACTTCCCCTGACCTTCGAGGTGATCTACGGACACGCATGGAAAGCGGTGCCCCGCATGACGGCTGAAGGACATGGGATCGTGCGTCTCGAGGACATTGGACGAGGCCCGTCGAAGAATCGCTGAAGCGGTAAAGAGGGCATCTGTTATGTCTGAAATTACGCGGGCAAAAGTGTCTCGCAAGTTGCGTCAAAATGGCGCAGAGGCTTGTCGGGCTTGGCTTTCGGGTCGATGGGGCGTTGCTTGTGGATGCCATGGAACGCGCCTATAATGCGTCAGTTTGTCGCTCGGGGCTCCCATGTCCGCGGCGGCAGGCCCGAAGGGCTGGGCAGCAGGGCAGGGCGGCATGAACTGGCAAGAGGCAAGGTAAGAGGCAACTCGCAGGAGACAGCGATGGCGTCATCTGATCTGCTGGCGGAGTCGGAACCGGTCCTCAAGGACTGGACGATGAAACGCAACTGTTCGGTGTCCCCTAAGCAGTTTGTTTGCTTCTATCTGTCGCTTGCAGTGGTCTCACTGGTTATTGCTTTCATGCTGGATCTGATCGGCGCCTGGCTGGTGCTGCCGTTCACTGGCATCGAGTTGCTGGCAGTCGGTATCGCTTTTGCAATTTACGCGCGTCATGCTGTGGATTACGAACGCATCAGACTGTTTCCGAACCGGCTCGTGATTGAGCGGGTGAGTGCGGAGCAAGTCACGCAGTTCGAATTCAATCCGCGTTGGGTGCGGATCGAGCATGGCGCAACGCCGCGTGACCCTATCAAACTGGTCTCGCGTGGTGAGACGATCATGATCGGGCAACACCTCGCGCAGTATCGGCGCGCGCAATTCGCAGGTGAGTTGCGCATGTGGCTCAGGCGTTGCTAGACGCTTCGAGGCTCGCGCCGTTACGGGGGCGCGCGAGACAGCCTTCCAGCGGGGTCGAGGGTTTGAATGGAAAATTTGGGTAAGGAAGCTATGAAAACAATCAAGCGAGCCCTCATGGGCGGGCTGGCGCTTACCGGACTGCTCTTTGCCGGCGCTGCACTGGCAGTCGGCGACAGTCCGGGCGGCCCCGCCGTCAACGAGATCAACCTCCAGCCGCCTGCAACCGCTATCGCTGAGGAGCTCTATCACCTTCACACCTTCATGTTGATCCTCTGTACGGTGATCTTCGTGGGCGTGTTCGGCGTGATGTTCTATTCGGTCTTTGCCCACCGCAAGTCGAAAGGCTACAAGGCCGCCCATTTCCACGAAAGCACCACCGTCGAAATTATCTGGACGATTGTCCCGTTCATCATCGTCGTGCTGATGGCGCTGCCTGCCACCAGGACGGTCGTGGCGATGAAGGACACCTCGAACGCCGACGTCACCATCAAGGTAACCGGCTACCAGTGGAAGTGGGGCTACGACTACGTGAAGGGTCCGGGCGAAGGCATCAACTTCCTGTCCACCCTCAGCACGCCGCGCGCCGAGACGGACGGCCAGCAGCCCATCACCGATACATATCTGCAGGAAGTCGACAACCCGCTCGTGGTGCCGGTCGACAAGAAGATCCGCATCATCACCACCGCCAACGACGTGGTCCACTCCTGGTACGTGCCGGCCTTCGGCGTGAAGCAGGACGCAATTCCGGGCTTCGTGCGCGACACATGGTTCAAGGCCGACAAGGTCGGCACGTTCCGCGGCTTCTGTACCGAGCTGTGCGGCAAGGAACATGCGTTCATGCCGGTCGTGGTCGAAGTGCTTTCGGCTGACGACTACGCGAAATGGGTCGACGACCAGAAGAAGAAAATGGCCGCCGGTGCTGACGATCCGAACAAGACCTACACCATGGCCGAGTTGATGGAGCGGGGCGGCAAGGTCTACGCATCGAACTGCGCCGTGTGCCACCAGCCGACCGGCAAGGGCGCAGGCGCCTTCCCGGCGCTGGACGGCAGCAAGATCGCCAATGGTCCGATCGCGCAACACGTGAGCATCGTGCTGAAGGGCAAGAACGTGATGCCGTCGTGGGCGCCTACCCTGAACGACGTCGAAATCGCCTCGGTCATTACGTTCGAGCGCAACTCGTGGGGCAACCACACGGGCGACATTCTCCAGCCGAAGCAGGTTGCGGACGCCCGCAACGGCAAGCTGCCGGAAGGCGGCGACCACCTCGCAGCGGGCGCTGCAGCAGGCGCGAGCAGTGCCGCTGCGGCTAGCGGCGCGGACGCCGCGTCCGGCACGGCGCCGGCCTCCGGCGCGTCGGACAGTGCCGCGGCCTCGCAGCCGCAGGCAGCCCTGCCGGCCAATACGCTGAAGACAGCCAGCATTGCCGGAAACTCCATTACTTCGAAGAAACCGCAAACGGTCACCGGCGGTAGCGACGCCAAAGAAGCCCAGCGTGTTCAGATCAGCCCGGCTGCCTGACGTGTTCATGGTCAGTACCGCAGAATTAGCTTTAGGAGATTGTCATGTCTAGCGTTGGACACGATGTAGTTGCGGGCCACGAGCACGTCCATGGCGACCCCCATGCTCATGGGACGCCGCATGGCTGGCGTCGCTGGTTGTACGCCACGAACCACAAGGATATCGGTACGCTGTACCTGATCTTCTCGTTCACCATGTTCCTCTCCGGGGGCGTGATGGCGCTGTTGATCCGTGCCGAACTGTTCGAACCGGGCCTGCAGATCATGCGTCCCGAGTTCTTCAACCAGCTGACCACCATGCATGGACTCATCATGGTGTTCGGTGCGATCATGCCGGCCTTCGTCGGCTTCGCGAACTGGATGGTGCCGCTGCAGATCGGCGCATCGGACATGGCCTTCGCGCGCATGAACAACTTCAGCTTCTGGCTGCTGCCGGTGGCGGCGGTTCTGCTGGTGGGTTCGTTCTTCGCGCCGGGTGGTGCCACGGCTGCCGGCTGGACGCTGTACGCGCCGCTGTCGACGCAGATGGGCCCGGGCATGGACTTCGCAATTTTCGCGGTCCACTTGATGGGTGCCTCGTCGATCATGGGCGGGATCAACATCGTGGTGACGATCCTGAACATGCGCGCGCCAGGCCTCACGCTGATGAAAATGCCGATGTTCGTCTGGACATGGCTCATCACCGCTTACCTGCTGATCGCCGTGATGCCGGTTCTGGCCGGCGCCATCACCATGCTGCTGTTCGACCGCCACTTCGGCACGTCGTTCTTCAACGCAGCAGGCGGCGGCGACCCAGTGATGTACCAGCATATCTTCTGGTTCTTCGGGCACCCCGAGGTGTACATCATGATCTTGCCGGCGTTCGGGATCGTGTCGCAGGTGATCCCGGCCTTCGCCCGCAAGCCGCTGTTCGGCTATAGCTCGATGGTGTACGCCACGTCGTCGATCGCGATCCTGTCGTTCATGGTCTGGGCGCACCACATGTTCGCGACCGGCATGCCGGTGACGGGCCAGCTGTTCTTCATGTACGCCACCATGCTGATCGCCGTGCCGACGGGCGTGAAGGTGTTCAACTGGGTCGCCACGATGTGGCGCGGTTCGCTGACGTTCGAAACCCCCATGCTGTTCGCGGTGGGCTTCCTGTTCGTGTTCACGTTCGGCGGTCTCACGGGCCTGATGCTCGCCATGGCGCCGCTCGACATCCAGTATCACGGGACCTACTTCGTGGTGGCTCACTTCCACTACGTGCTGGTGGCGGGGTCGCTGTTCGGTCTCTTCTCCGGCTGGTACTACTGGTCGCCGAAATGGACCGGCTGGATGTACAACGAGACGCGCGGCAAGATCCACTTCTGGGCCTCGATGATCTTCTTCAACCTCGCCTTCCTGCCGATGCACTTCGTGGGTCTCGCAGGTATGCCGCGTCGTTATGCGGATTACCCGGCGCAGTTCACCGACTGGAACCAGGTCATCACGATTGGCGCATTCGGCTTCGGCCTCGCCCAGGTCTACTTCCTGTTTGCGGTCGCACTGCCGGCATATCGCGGCGGTGGCGAGCTCGAAAAAGCGGGCGACAAGCCGTGGGACGGCGCAACGGGCCTCGAATGGACCGTACCGAGCCCGGCTCCGTTCCACACGTTCGAACATCCGCCGACAGTCGAGTAAGCCAGGTTGTGAGGCGGCATTCCCGGTTCTGGCGCAAGCCGGACCGGGTGCAGCGAAGGCGCAGTGCCGCAGCGTCATAGCGTGGTCCGGCGGCGCCCCTATTGATGAAGTACCGAGAAACTCCAGCATGACCCGGAATCCACTACAAAGACGTACGCCCGAGGAGATCCGCGCGGGCAATCTGCGGCTCGGTCTCGTCATGCTTGCCATTGCCGCCGCGTTTTTCGTGGGTATCTTCGTCAAGCGGAGCTTTTTCTCCTGAAGGCCATCGTATGAGCGACAACAGCGGTAGCGGTGGTGGCCCCAGCCCTGGTGCCCGCAAGGGCGGCTTCGGCAAGTCGATGAAAGCGGTGTTCTGGGCGTTTTTTGGCGTGCGTAAGGGCCGTGATCTGGAGTCGGACGTCTCGCAGCTCAATCCGCTTCATGTGGTGGCGGCGGCGGTGATCGGCGCGGCGATTTTTGCCGCCATTCTGTTGCTCGTCGTGCGCGCGGTGGTGCACTGAGGCACCCGGCTCGACGCGATGAAAGCACGATAAAGGCGGCAGCAACAGGCCAGACGCGGCCTCGACATTAGAGTGAAGCGGTGCGGTATCGACGCATCGCCGATGAGACAGCCGGACCCAACCGGATCAAGCGGAATAACTGGACTGAAGTGGAGAATCAAGAATGAGCGGTCAAAACGAGAGCCCGTACTATTTCGTACCGCATCCGTCGCGGCATCCGATCAGCGCGGCCGTCGGGCTGCTGGTCATGCTGTCATCGCTTGCGGCGTGGATCAATGGCGATAGCTGGGCGCCTATCACGGTATTCGCTGGCTTGCTGTGGCTGCTCTTCACGTTGTGGCACTGGTTCGGCGACGCGATTTCCGAATCCGAAGGCGGCATGTACGGCCAGAACGTCGACAAGTCGTACCGCTGGAGCATGAGCTGGTTCATCTTCTCCGAAGTCATGTTCTTCGGCGCATTTTTCGGCGCGCTGTTCTACGCCCGTCAGATCGCCATGCACGAACTGGGCAGCCTCGACTACAAGCTGATCTGGCCGGATTTCACGGCGGTGTGGCCGAATATCGGCCCGGCAACCCTCGTGTCGCACTTCAAGTCCATGCAACCCTGGCCGGTGCCGACCATCAACACGGCGTTGCTGCTGTCCTCAGGCGCGACGCTGACCGTCGCTCACCATGCGCTGCGTGAGAACCATCGCAACAAGACCATCGCCTGGCTCGCGGCAACCGTGGTGCTGGGCCTATGCTTCCTGTTCCTGCAAGGCTTCGAGTACTACCACGCGTACAACGAACTGAACCTGACGCTGGCTTCGGGCGTGTATGGCTCGACGTTCTTCCTGCTGACGGGCTTCCACGGCTTCCATGTGTTCCTCGGCGGCACGATGCTGACGGTGGTGCTGATACGTGTGATCCGCGGCCACTTCACGGCAGACCACCACTTCGCATTCGAAGGCGCGGCCTGGTACTGGCACTTTGTGGACGTGGTGTGGCTCGGGCTGTACGTCGTCGTGTACTGGCTGTAAGACTTGTCGGACCTGCGTGCGGCCGCTGTTGCCGGCTACGCGTGGGTGTCTGAATTGCCGGATTCGCTGCAGGTAGCGACGCCCGCGAGTAGTATGCAGCCTGACGCAGCGCCGCCCTCGAACCTGTCAGGGCGGCGTTTTGCTTCTGGGGACTGAAGCCGGATACGCGGTCGCATGGCGGCGGTGCTGGCAAATCGGACGCAAGAAACGCTGTCACATGGCGACGCGCGCTGGCCGATCAGACGCCGGGGGCCGTGTCCTGTCAGCGGCCGTAAGGTATGCCGGTGGACTGGATCCAACCCATCCAGTGAGCAAACAGGATGAAGAGGAACAGCGAGATCGACAGGCCCACACGAGTGGCCAGCGACCAGACCATGCGTTTTGTCTTGCCTTTGTCGTGCATCATGAAGTACAGCGCCGAGGCCATACTGGCGATGATCAGGACAAACACGATGGGAACGAGAATGTGCATGGAATCAGCTGAAAGTCAGGCGCGCAAAGGCAAGGTGGTCATTATCGCACCGTGCGTTGCGGCGCGTAGGACGTCGGGGCCGGTACGATGAAGATCCGCTGGTTGCCGGCACTGCTGATCCTGCTCGTCATAGCGGTGACGGTGCGGCTGGGTTTCTGGCAGCGCGATCGCGCGCATCAGAAAGAGGCCCTGCAGGCTCACATCACGCAGTTCGAAAATGCGCGGGCCGAGCCGGTCAGCCGTGCGCCGGTTGCGCTGAAAGAGATCGAGTTTCATCGCGTGCGGGCACGCGGGAGCTTCGTCGCGGATAAGGTCGTCTACCTCGACAATCGCCCGTATAACGACCAGCCGGGATTTTACGTCGTCATGCCGTTTAAACTCGCGGACGGTGGCTATGTGCTGGTCAATCGCGGCTGGTTGCCGCGTAATATCGCCGATCGCACCACCATCGAACCGTACGCCACGCCGTCCGGTGAGATCGAGATCGAAGGCATTGCGCGCGCCGATGCGACCCGCGCGTACGAGTTGGGGCAAGGCGGCTCGGATGCGCACCAGTTGATCCGGCAGAATCTCGACGTGGGCGCATACGCCGCGGAAACTGGATTGCCGCTGCAGCCGTTCGTGATCGAGCAACTGAGCGACGATGGCGACAAGCTCGTGCGCGACTGGCCGGCGCCGATCACCGACGTCGAGCGTAACTACGGCTACATGTTTCAATGGTGGGGCATGGCCGTTGCGGCGCTGGCGTTCGGCCTCTACGCCGCGCGCCGCGCAGCAAAGAAAGAGCACGTGCCCAGCGCTTAAAACTGAAAGAGGTTTAGTAGTGTCGACGCAATCTCCCCGTTCGCCGCAAACCGGCAAGCCTGCTACGCCTGCGGCCAGGTCCGCGCAACCTGGCGCGAAGAAAGGATCATGGAATCGCGGCCGCTGGATGATGCTGCTGATCGCCCTCGTGTGCGCGGCTCCGGTGATCGGCTCGTATTTCACGTACTACGTGATCAAGCCCAACGGCGGCACCACCAGTTATGGCACGCTGGTCGAACCGCAGCGGCCGATTCCCGATGGCCTCGTGGTGACCGGTGAAGACGGCAAACCGCTGCAACTCGCGTCGCTGCGCGGGAAATGGCTGCTGGTGTCCGTCGACAGCAGCGCCTGCGACAAGGCCTGCGTGACCAAGCTGTATTTCATGCGCCAGGTTCGCGCGACGCAAGGGCCCGAGCGCGAGCGGGTGGTCGAGGTCTGGCTACGCACGGATGCGGGCAAGGTGGCCGAGGTGATCGAGAAAGCCTATCCGGACACGCACAAGCTGATCGCCGACCCGGCCGCGCTGTCCGCCTGGCTGCCCGTGGATGCCGGCACGAGCCTCGCCGATCACATCTTCGTGGTCGATCCGAACGGCAATCTGATGATGCGTTTCCCGAAAGATCCGAACCCGAGCAAGATCAAGGGCGACATCACGAAGCTGCTGAAGTGGTCGAGCATTGGTTGATGCGGCGTTTTATCGCAGGGCGAAGAGCACCGCGGATCGGACCGCCTGTAGCACCATGGGCCGCTTTGTTTATCGCGAGAAGGTAGAGAGATGTTCGTATTGCAACTGGGCCTGATCGGCTTGTGCATTGCGTTGTTGCCGCTGTCCTATGTCTGGGTCAAGGCTGACGACGACAAATTCCGCAAGCTGGTCTGGCTCACCACCTTCATGACGCTGGATCTGGTGATGTTCGGTGGCTTCACGCGCCTCACCGACTCCGGTCTCGGCTGCCCGGACTGGCCGGGTTGCTACGGCACGTCCTCGCCGTTCATCGCCCATGCGGCGATTGCCGCCGCCCATCAGGCCATGCCCACCGGACCCGTCAGCATGACGAAAGCGTGGATCGAAATGATCCACCGCTACTTTGCGATGGCAATTGGCGTGCTGATCGTCGCGCAGACGCTGATTGCGTGGGTCGCGCGCGTCAAGCGCCGCCCGTTGCATGTGTCGCCGTGGTGGCCGACGTCGCTCCTGCTGCTGATTCTCGTGCAGGGTGCGTTCGGCGCGTGGACGGTGACGCAGAAACTGCAACCGGTGATCGTCACGACCCACCTGTTGCTGGGCCTGGCGTTGCTGGGCACCCTCGGCTGGCTGGCGGCACGCCAGACGCCGTTGCCTGCCTATGAACCCGAGGCCGCGCAGTGGCGCGCGGCCGCGCTGGCAGGCCTCGCGCTGCTGATTGTGCAGATCGCGCTGGGCGGCTGGGTGAGCACTAACTACGCCGTGCTGGCCTGTACCGACTTTCCGACCTGCAACGGCCAATGGATTCCGCCGATGGACTTCGCCCACGGTTTCCACCTGTGGCGCGCGCTCGGCATGACCGGCGACGGCGAGATGATCACCCAGGATGCGCTGGTGGCGATTCACTGGACCCACCGGACCTTTGCGATCGTGGTGATCGCCTATCTGCTCTGGTTTGCACTGAAAGTACGCCGCTTCGAATCGCTGCGACGGCCCGCCAACGGCCTGCTGCTGGTGGTGCTGATCCAGTTCATCACCGGCCTGTCGAACATCGTCCTGCAATGGCCGTTAGCCATTGCAGTCGCCCATAACGGTGGTGCCGCAATCCTGCTGCTCCTGCTCGTTATGCTAAACTTTCGGATCGCTTATAGCCGTCCCGGCCGCGCTGCGTTGCCTGCGCGCGACGCCGCGCCAGCGTGACCCCACATGGACAGCACAACTCTTTCCCAGACCCCCGGTAGCCGGATCTCCCAATACATCGCGCTGACCAAGCCGCGCGTCACGCAGCTTGCCGTGTTCTGCGCGGTGATCGGTATGTTCCTCTCTACGCCCGGCATGGTGCCGTGGACCGTGCTGATCGGCGGTACGGTCGGCATCTGGCTGCTGGCCGGTGCGGCGTTCGCCATCAACTGCCTCGTCGAACAGAAAATCGACGCGAAGATGCGTCGCACGTCGTGGCGTCCGTCTGCACGCGGCGAGATCACCACGGCGCAAATCCTGCTGTTTTCGGCGGTGCTGGGCGGCCTTGGTATGTGGACGCTCTATACGTTCGCCAATCCGCTGACCATGTGGCTGACTATCGCCACCTTCGTCGGTTATGCGGTCATCTATACGCTGTTGCTCAAACCCGCTACGCCGCAGAACATCGTGATCGGCGGCGCTTCGGGGGCGATGCCGCCGGCGCTGGGTTGGGCCGCGGTCACGGGTCATGTGCCCGGCGACGCGTGGATTCTGGTGCTGATCATCTTCGTGTGGACGCCGCCGCATTTCTGGGCGCTTGCGCTGTATCGCCGCAAGGACTACGAAAACGCCGGTCTGCCGATGCTGCCGAACACCCATGGCGAGCAGTACACACGGCTGCATATTTTCCTGTACTCCGTGATCCTGTTTGCGGTCGCGCTGATGCCCTTCATCTCGGGTATGAGCGGCGTCGTGTATCTGGTGGCGGCGGTGCTGCTCGGCGCCGTATTCCTCGCCTATGCGTGGAAGATCTATCGCGAGTATTCCGATGCGCTCGCGCGTCAGCTGTTCCGTTACTCGATCATCTATCTATCGCTGCTGTTCGCCGCGCTGCTGATCGATCACTATGCACGTGTCCTGATCGGCGCGTAACACCATGCTCACACACCGGCTAGCGCGCCTCACGCGCGCCGCCTTGATGGCCTGCGCACTCGGCGGCGCGGTGTTGGCCTCGGGTTGCGGCAAACCCGCCCCCTCGTTCCAGAACGTCGACATCACCGGCAATACCCAGTTCGGCACGGACTTCTCGCTGCCCGACACCAGCGGCAAGACGCGCACGCTGGCGGACTACAAGGGCAAGGTGGTGGTGCTGTTCTTCGGCTATACGCATTGCCCGGACGTCTGCCCGACGACGATGGCCGAGCTCTCGCAAGCCTTGCAACAACTGGGAACCGCGGACGCGAGCCGCGTCCAGGTCCTGTTCGTCACCGTCGATCCCGAGCGCGACACCGCCGCGTTGATGGCGCAGTACGTGCCGGCCTTCAATCCTTCCTTTGTCGGCTTGCGGCCCGCGGATGAGGCGCAACTCACCAAAGTCACGAAGGACTTCCGCGTCTACTACGCGAAGGTGCCGGGCAAGACGCCCGACAGCTACACGATGGATCACACAGCCGCCAGCTACGTCTTCGATCCGGACGGCAAGTTGCGGCTCTTCGCTCGCGATGGCCAGGGCGCAGCACCTTGGGTGCACGATATCAAGCTGCTGCTCGATTAAGGCTTGAGTGCCATGCGCCTGCCCGGCAGGCGATCCAGTTGGCGGCACGTACCGCGCGTCGCTGGTTTTTTACCCGAATCTGACAACGATCAGAACTCACGAGAACATCATGCAACGCAGAAATCTTCTGAAAGCCCTCTCCGCAGTCGTCGCCACCGCAACCTTCGCGACCAGCTTTGCCGCCCATGCGGATGACAAGGTCATCAAGGTCGGCACCGTCAGCGGTCCCGATGCGCAAGTGTGGGCCGTGGTCCAGAAAGTGGCGCAGCGCGAAGGTCTGAACGTGAAGGTCATCGAGTTCAACGACTACGTGCAGCCGAACGCCGCGCTCGACGCAGGCGATCTGGATGCGAATAGCTTCCAGCATCAGCCCTATCTAGACAGCCAGGTGAAGCAGCGCGGCTACAAGATCGTGAGTGTCGGTCTCACCTATATCTCGCCGCTCGGCGTCTATTCGAAGAAGATCAAGTCGCTGAAGGATCTGCCGCAGGGCGCAAAGGTCGCCGTGCCGAACGATCCGTCCAACGAAAACCGCGCGCTGCTGTTGCTGCAGACGCAAGGTGTGCTCAAGCTGAAGGCCGGTGCCGGCACGAACGGCAACAACGCCACGCCGCTCGACGTCGCCGACAACCCGAAGAAGGTCAAGCTGGTCGAACTGGACGCTGCGCAACTACCGCGCTCGCTATCTGACGTCGATGCCGCGGTGATCAACACCAACTATGCGCTCGCCGGCGGCCTGCAGCCGACCAAAGATGCCATCGCGCTCGAAGACATCCACAGCCCGTACGCCAATCTGATTGCCGTGCGTACGCAGGACAAGGACAAGCCCTGGGTGAAAAAGCTGGTGGCGGCCTATCAGTCGGAAGACGTGCGTCAGTTCATCAAGACCCAGTTCAAGGGTGCCATGGTGCCGTCGTTCTAGGCACCCCGTGACGAGGTGAGCGCGCTTACAGCCCGCGCTCCCAGCGCTCCACCGTCAGCTCTCGGCCGAAGTGCAACTCGGGTGCCGAGCTGACGCAGACAAAACCGGCGCGCTCGCAGAGCCGCCGCGACCCGGCGAGTGCGGTGACGGTCGAGAGTGTGAGCGTCGTATAGCCCACGCGCTTCGCGAAGCGCACGCATTCGTCCATCAGTTGAGTGCCGATGCCGAGCCGGCGCATGTCGGGCTCGATATAAAGCAGTTCAATGCGTGCGATCGTCGCCGACAAAGCCACCACCATCGCCGTGCCGACGATCGAATGATCCTGTTCGGCAATCCAGCAGATCTCGCGCTGCGGGTCGCCATTCAGAGTGAAGTCGGCGACGGTCTTGGCGAGCATTCCTTCGAACGATTGATCCCAGCCGTGTTCATTCGCGAACAGAACGGCTTGCCGGTGTACCAGCCAACCATATTCGCCGCCACGCGGCGGCTGCAACGTGACGATGCCGCGTCGAGGCTGATCGTCCAGCAGCCGCTCCACCACCCTCATGGCACCGATCAACTGCTCCTGAGAATTGGGCGTGAGCCGTTCCAGCACCGCCATCACGACTTCGATTGCCGCAGTGTCGAGCGGTTCGTGGGCGGCATGCCCCTCGTCCGTCAGCGCAATCAGCGACTGACGCGCGTCGCTCTCCGAAGCACGCCGGGTGATCAGCTTGCGGCGCTCGAAGTTCGTCAGCAGACGGCTGAGATAGCCGCTATCGAGCCCCAGGTTGCGCGTCAGTACCGCCGCGGTTTGCGCGCGACCGCGTGCCAGTTCGTGCAGCACACGTACTTCAGTCAGCGAGAACGCGCTCTTTTGCAGACGCTCGTGCAGCGCGCCAATGTGCTTCGTATAGAAGCGGTTGAAATGGCGGACTGCCTCAGCGCGTCGCAGCGCTGCGGAATCGGTCAACGTACGGCCCTCGAAATTTTTATGGGTATTACCTGAACACTATATTGGCTGCCCTCTCGTTTAAAAGCTGCAAAAATTTGCGCAGAATCATGACGCCCACATATTGGTAATACAAAACTACAAGGACGTGGTGGCGGACTCTGTGCGGTAGCGAACCAGTGGTACGCTACCGGGCCATAAATTGGCTTGAATACGGGTAAATACTGATCATGGAATCAGCCCGAATAATCTTCGCAAAATCCGTGAAACTCCTTTTCCAACAGGACTTTGCGGGGAATTCTCCACCCATGAAACAACGTGATTGACTGGTATTATGGTGGTTATATAATGGGCTCTCATTTCGTAGCCCATTGCTGGTTCTTCCGACCCACCTGAGCCCATGGAAACACGCTGGTCCGCATTGATGCCTGACGCTCGCAACGTCACGCCGCTCTACCTGCAGCTCGCGCGCAATCTGGCCACGGCAATCCACTGTGGCGTCTGGTCGGCGGGTGAGGCGCTGCCGTCGGAGCGCACGTTGTCGGATGCGATTGGCGTGTCGCGCATTACCGCGCGCAAGGCCATTGAGTTGCTGGTCGAGCAAGGTCTGATCCGGCGTGCACGAGGGGCGGGCAGCTTCATCACGCCGCGCGTGGAAGATCCGCTGTCGCGGCTGACCGGCTTCACGAAGAAGATGCAGCAGCGCGGTTTTCGGGCGGACTCGGTGTGGCTCGAGCGCGGCATCCGTGCGGCGAATCGCGACGAGCTGGTGCATCTCGGTTTGTCGCCGGGGGCGGCCGTGACGAGTTTGCGGCGCCTGCGGCGCGCAGACGGCATCGTGATGGCGGTGGAACATTCGGCGCTGCCGGCTGCGATCGTGCCTGATCCGCAAGCCATCGGCGTGTCGCTCTATAGCTATCTGGAGCAGCGCGGCATGGCCGTGGTGCGCGCGCTGCAGCACTTTCGGGCCGTCAACGCAACGAGCGAGATCGCCGCGCTGATGGACATCGAACCGCGCTCGGCGCTGCTGGTAATTACGCGTATTGGCTATAGCGCGGACCAGCGCGCGATCGAATTGACGGACACCTACTGCCGGGACGATCACTACGATTTTGTCGCCGAGTTGCGCCAATGACGGCGCGTTAGCGTGACCGTAGCGGCGCAGTCCGGCGCCGCATCGGCGAGACCCTCGCGCAACGCTGAAGAGCGCGAGTTGGCAACGTATCGCACTACGTAATATCAGAGAGACTCATGCTGACCGGAAACATACTCACCACCGATGGGTGGATTTACGGCACGCTCGAATACGAAAACGGCCGCATCACGGCGCTGACGGGCGAGCGGGTCGACCCGTCGACGAACGACGCGCCCTACATCCTGCCGGGCTTCATCGATCTGCACGTGCACGGCGGCGGCGGTTCCGATGTCATGGAAGCAGGCAACGCGATCGAAACGATCACGCGCACCCACGCCCGCTTCGGCACCACGAGTTTGCTCGCCACCACCATGACGGCACCGCGCGATGAGTTGATGAACGTCGTCGCGAATCTTGGTAACGTCGCCCGGTTGCGCACGCCGGGTGGCTCGCGCGTGCTGGGGGTTCATCTCGAAGGCCCGTATATCAATCCTGGCAAGCTCGGCGCGCAGCCCGACGCCGCGGTGTCTGCGGTGCTGGACGAAGTCCTGAAATATCTGTCGATCGCGCCGATCCGCGTGGTCACGATCGCGCCGGAAATCTCCGGGCACATGGAGATCATTTCCGAAATCGCCGCGCGCGGTGTGCGCGTGCAACTGGGCCATTCGCTCGGCACCTACGACGACGCGGTCGCGGCGCTCAAGCACGGCGCGTGCGGTTTCACGCATCTGTTCAACGCGATGTCGCCGCTGCATCACCGCAATCCGGGCATGGTCGGCGCAGCGCTCGCGCACGCCGAATTCGCGGAGATCATCCCCGATCTGCTGCACGTTCATCCGGGTGCGATTCGCGCCGCGATGCGGGCGATTCCGCGCGTCTACGTGGTGACCGACAGCACTTCCGCCACCGGCATGCCGGACGGCGAATACCGTCTCGGCAGCCAGCATGTCACGAAGTGTCTGGGCGGCGTGCGGCTTGCCGACGGCACGCTCGCGGGCAGCACCCTGACGATGGATCAGGCGCTGCGCAATCTGGTATCGATCGGTCTGCCTATGGCCGATGTTTCAAATCGTCTGTCGCGCTACGCCGCCGACTATCTCGGCATCGAGGACCGCGGCCGCATCGCGCGCGGTGCGTGGGCCGACCTCGTCGTGTTCGATCGCGAACTGGCGCTGACTGCGACTTACGTCGAAGGAGAATCAATTGTCGAATATGCTTAACGAAGCGCTGGCGTCCGCAGAAGTGGTCGCCGCGCAGCTTGCCGATACTTCACGCGTCGAGGCGCTCGCGCAGAAGCTCGCCGAACAGCCGCGTCATGTCGCGCTCACGGTGGCGCGCGGCAGTTCGGATCACGCAGCCAGTTATTTCGCCAGCCTGACCATGAGCCGCATCGGCGTTCCGGTCGCTTCATTGCCGATGTCCGTCGCGACGCTGCAGCAAGCGCCGCTGCACGTGCGCGATCAGCTCGCGCTGGCGTTTTCGCAGTCCGGCAAGAGCCCGGATCTGGTCGGGACGATGGCCGCGCTGCGCGAGGCCGGCGCGCTGACCGTGGCGGCCGTGAACGCGCCGCAATCGCCGCTCGCCGACGCCTGCGAATGGCATCTGCCGCTCGTCGCGGGTCCCGAACTGAGCGTCGCGGCCACCAAGAGCTATATCGCGATGCTGTCGATTGCCGCGCAACTGGTGGCGCACTGGCAGCGTGATACCGCGTTGCTCGCGGCGCTCCATGACCTGCCCGACGCCTTGCGGCGCGCTGGCCAGCTGGACTGGAGCCAGGCGGTCGAACAATTGCGCGGCGTCGAACGCATGATCGTGATTGGCCGCGGTCTTGGGCTCGCGATCGCACAGGAAGCGGCGCTCAAGCTCAAGGAAACCTCCGGCATTCAGGCCGAAGCGTTTTCAAGCGCGGAAGTGCGTCACGGTCCGATGGAACTGATCGATCAGGATTACCCGCTGCTCGTGTTCGCCCCGCGTGGCCCCGAGCAGGCCGGTCTGATCCAGCTTGCCCGCGACATGCAGGCACGCGGCGCGCGCGTGCTGCTCGCCGCGCCGGCCGATGTGCCGGAAGCCACCTTGCCGCTCGTCACGACGGCTCATGCGGCGCTCGACCCGATCGCCGCGATTCTTTCCTTTTATGTGATGGCTGCCGGCCTCGCTGCCGCACGCGGACGCAATCCCGATGCGCCGCGCCATCTGAATAAAGTCACCGAAACTCACTGATCGAGAAAGTCAGATGCGACGTGTCGAGGAGTCCCGCTTGATGAGCCCTTCCCAAGGCCATATTGTTTTGCTCGCGCCCATGACCGGCCCGGTCGTACCGCTCGCGAACGTGCCCGACCCTGTGTTTTCGGGCGGCATGTTCGGTGACGGGATTGGCGTGGATCCGCTGGAAGGCAAACTCGTCGCGCCGTGCGACGGGGTGGTCACGCATCTGGCGCGGACCGGCCACGCGTTGACGCTCGCGACAGCCGAAGGTGCGGAAATCCTGTTGCACATCGGCATCGACACGGTCGAACTGAACGGCCGCGGCTTTGCACCGATGATCGCGCAGGGTGCTCATGTGCGTACCGGCGATCTGCTGATCGAATTCGATCAGGATCTGGTTGCGTGCAATGCGCCGAGCCTGGTGTCGGTGATTGCGATTGCGAATTCGGATGCGTTCGAGATCGTCGAGCGCGCTGAAGGCGGCATGCTGAAGGCCGGCGCAACATCGTTGCTGGTGCTGCGTCCGCGTGCTGGCGCGGCGGCGGAAGCGTCGCGCCAGGCCACCCACGTCACGGAAGAAGCGCGTCAGACGGTGACGCTGGCGCATGCAGGCGGTTTGCATGCGCGACCTGCGGCACGCGCGCGCGAAGCGGCACGCGGTCTGGATGCACGGGTGGAAGTGCGTTACGAAGGCCGCAAGGCGCCGATCGAAAGTATCGTAGGCCTGCTGAGTCTTGGCGCGGGCGAAGGCGCGACGATCGAAATTCTCGGCGTCGGTCCGCAGGCGACGGCCGCGGTCGAAGCGGTTGCGCATGAACTGCTTCGCGAAGCGCATGGCGAAGCCGAAGAAAAACCGGCCCGGCAGATTTCGCCGGCGCCGCAACTGGCACAAACCGGCGGCGCGCCGCTGGCGCCGAACACGCTGGCGGGCGTCTGCGCGGCGCCGGGCGTCGCGGTCGGCAAGCTGGTGCGCTGGGACGATGCGGATCTCGATCCGCCCGAGACGGCGAGCGGTACGTCGGCGGCCGAAAGCCGTCTGCTCGACAAGGCACTCGCCACGGTCGACGCGGAACTGAACACCACCGTGCGTGACGCGTCGCAACGTGGCGCGCATGGCGAAGCGGGGATTTTCGCAGTGCACCGCGTCCTGCTCGAAGATCCGACGCTGCTCGACGCGGCACGCGATCAGATCAGCCTCGGAAAGAGCGCGGGTTTTGCATGGCGTCAGTCGATTCGCGCACAGATCGCCGTCCTGACCCAGGTCGACGACGCGCTGCTCGCCGAACGCGCCGCGGATCTGCGCGACCTGGAAAAGCGCGTGCTGCGCGCGCTCGGCTATTCGAACCACGCGGCCCGTGCGCTGCCGGACGAAGCGGTGCTGGTCGCCGAAGAGTTCACGCCTTCCGATCTGTCGTCGCTCGACCGCGCCCGTGTCACGGCGCTCGTGATGGCGCGCGGCGGCGCGACCTCGCACGCTGCGATCCTTGCGCGGCAGAGCGGTATTCCGGCGCTGGTGGCGGTCGGCGACGCGCTGCTGGCGATTACCGAAGGTACTGAAGTCGTGGTCGATGCGAGCGCCGGGCGGATCGAATATGCCCCGACTGCGCTCGACGTGGAGCGCGCGCGCCGCGAACGTTCCCGGCTTGCCGGTGTGCGTGAAGCGAACCGCCGCACGTCGCAACAGGCTGCTGCCACGGCTGATGGCCGGGCGATCGAAGTGGCGGCGAATATCGCCACCCTGGACGACGCGAAAACGGCAGTCGAGAACGGCGCCGATGCGATTGGCCTGCTGCGCACCGAACTGCTGTTCATCCACCGTGCCGCAGCCCCGACCACTGACGAACATCGCGAAAGCTATCAGTCGATCGTCGATGCGCTCGCTGGCCGTACCGCGATCATCCGCACGCTGGATGTCGGCGCGGACAAGGAAGTCGACTATCTGACGCTGCCGCCCGAGCCGAATCCCGCGCTCGGCCTGCGCGGCATCCGTCTGGCGCAGGTGCGCCCGGACCTGCTCGACGACCAGTTGCGCGGCCTGCTGGCCGTGCAACCGCTCGGCGCCGTGCGCATCCTGCTGCCGATGGTGACCGACGCCGGCGAACTGATCCGCTTGCGCAAGCGCATCGACGAATTCGCCCGCGAAATGGGCCGCACGGATCCGATCGAAGTCGGCGTGATGATCGAAGTGCCGTCGGCGGCGTTGCTGGCCGATCAACTGTCGCAACACGCGGATTTTCTCTCGATCGGCACCAACGATCTGACGCAATACACGCTCGCCATGGACCGCTGTCAGGCCGACCTCGCCGCGCAATCCGACGGGCTGCATCCGGCGGTGCTGCGTCTGATCTCGGCAACCGTGCAGGGCGCGAACAAGCATGGCAAATGGGTGGGCGTGTGCGGCGCACTGGCGGGCGATCCGCTGGCCGTGCCGCTGCTCGTCGGCCTCGGCGTGAGCGAGCTTTCGGTGGATCCGGTATCGGTGCCGGGCATCAAGGCGCGCGTGCGCAACCTCAATTATCAGCTGTGCCAGCAACGCGCCCAGGATGTTCTGGCGCTCGAATCGGCGCAGGCGGTAAGAGCAGTGAGCCGCGAAACCTGGCCGCTGGACTGAACCCCACACAGTCCACGGCGGAATTTCGCACAGTAACCACACGTAAAGCAACGACTCAACAAGAGACAAAGGAGTGGAGGTATCAATGGATGGAAATCCGTTTCTGAAGGTGCAACGCCTCGGCCGCGCGCTGATGCTGCCGATTGCCGTGCTACCGGTCGCAGGTTTGCTGCTGCGCCTCGGCCAGCCCGATGTGTTCAACATCAAGATGATCGCCGACGCTGGCGGCGCGATTTTCGACAACCTGCCGCTGCTGTTCGCCATCGGTATTGCGGTCGGCTTCGCGAAGGACAATAACGGCGTAGCGGCGCTGGCGGGCGCGATCGGTTATCTGGTCGAAATCGCCGTGATGAAAGACATCAACGACAAGCTCAACATGGGCGTGTTGTCGGGGATCGTGGCAGGTATCGTGGCCGGGATGCTGTACAACAAGTACAAGGACATCAAGCTGCCCGAGTACCTCGCATTCTTCGGAGGGAAACGCTTCGTGCCGATTGTCACGGGGGTGACCTGTCTGGTGATCGGCATCGTGCTGGGTTACGTGTGGGCGCCGGTGCAGTCGGCGATCGACATGGCCGGCCACTGGCTGACCACCGCCGGCGCGATCGGCGCATTCGTGTTCGGTGTGCTGAACCGCCTGCTGCTGGTGACGGGTCTGCATCACATCCTGAACTCGCTGACGTGGTTCGTGTTCGGCAGCTTCACGCCGCCGGGCGGCGGTGCTGCGGTAACGGGCGACCTGCACCGCTTTTTCGCGGGCGACCCGACGGCCGGAACCTTCATGACGGGCTTCTTCCCGGTCATGATGTTCGGTCTGCCGGCTGCCTGTCTTGCGATGTTCCATGAAGCACCGAAGGAACGCCGCGCGATGGTCGGCGGCCTGCTGTTCTCGATGGCACTCACTTCGTTCCTGACGGGCGTGACCGAGCCGATCGAATTCAGCTTCATGTTCCTCGCACCGGTGCTGTATGCGATCCACGCGGTGTTGACCGGGATCTCTCTCGCCGTCTGCTCGGCGCTCGGGATTCACCTCGGCTTCACCTTCTCGGCTGGCGCAATCGACTACGTGCTGAACTACGGCCTGTCGACCAAGGGCTGGCTGGCGCTGGTGATCGGTGTCATTTACGCGGTCGTGTACTACGGTCTGTTCCGTTTCTTCATCCGCAAGTTCAACATGGCAACGCCGGGCCGTGAACCGGCCACCACGGACGAGCAGGGTGAGTCGTCCGACAAGCGCAGCTTCGTTGCACCGGCAGCGGCTGCGACTGCGCCGCGCGCACAGCGCTATATCGCGGCACTCGGTGGCGCGGCGAACCTGTCGATCGTCGATGCCTGCACGACGCGTCTGCGTCTGTCGGTAGTGGATCCGTCCAAGGTTTCGGAAACGGAACTCAAGACCATCGGTGCGCGTGGCGTGCTCAAGCGTGGTGCTACGAGCGTGCAGGTGATCATCGGACCGGAAGCGGACATCATCGCCGATGAAATCCGTACGGTGATCGCACAAGGCGGTGGCGTCGAGGCGAAGCCGACGGTTGCAACTGCAGCGCCTGCCGCGGCGACGGTACCGGTCGGTGCGGCGCAAAGCGGCCCGCTCGATCCTGATCCGACGCGCTGGCTCGCTGTGTTCGGTGGCGCGACCAACGTCGTTTCGCTGGATGCCGTGGCGTCGACCCGTCTGCGTATCGTCGTGGCGGATCCGACCGCGGTGGATCGTCAGCGTCTCTCCACGCTCGACGTAGCGTGGGTCTCGCCGGAGACGTTCCACATTGTCGTCGGCGAAGCTGCCCAGCGTTATGCACAACAGCTGGCAGCGCGTCTGCCGGCTGCGGGTGCGACGGGTGCCACTGCGCCTCAAACGGCGTGATACCGGTGAAGCGGGAACGGCATTGAGCGTTTCCGCGTAGTGATAGAGCATTAAAAGGAGCGGCGCCTTTGTTTCGGGCGCCGCTTTTTCGTTTACTACTGCTCGCTGTAGCCTCTATGTGTGCCATTCGGACGTGGACAATCTGACTACAGGCTTCGTCAGTCTGTCTTGCGCTTCGCCACTGTCTGCGCAGGACGATGCGATTCAAGCCACATCACATTGATGATGCCAAACGAGAGTGCCAGGCCAATACCGAGAATCCAGCTGAAATACCACATGATGTGCTCCTGTGAGACCGCTTTGAATTAGTGCACGGCGCGATGTTCGGGATGCCTTAATACATCGAATGCCGGTTCTCTTCGAGCGCGGCCGCGGTGACCTTGCCGCGCATCACGCGATACACCCAGCTCGTGTAGATCAGGATGATCGGCAGGAAGATGATGACGGCGATGAGCATGATCTGCAGCGTCATCTGGCTCGAGGTCGAATCCCATACCGTCAAACTGCTGCGGCCGTCGAGCGAGGACGGCATGATGAACGGGAACATCGAGAAGCCCGCCGTCAGGATCACGCCGACGACCATCAGGCCGGTCGTCACGAACGCGATCTTTTCAAAGCGCGAACTGGCGAGCACTAATGCCAGCACGCCACCCACCACGCCGACCAGCGGCGCCGCGATCATCCACGGGTAAGTGGAGTAGTTGGTGAGCCACAAGCCCGGTGCGCCTATGACACTCTTCAGCAACGGATTGGCGACCGTGTCGAACGGCGCTGCATCGACGATCTGATAGCCGCCGATCACGGTTGCAACCAGCGCTCCCGCGATCAGAAACAACACCACCGCAGCGAGCGATGCAATGCGCAGCGCAATCGAAGCACGCCGCGCAATCACGTCATCGGACTTCATCTTCACGAAGGCGGCGCCGTGCGCGGCTAGCATCGAGACGCTGACCAGACCGCACAGCACCGCGAACGGATTGAGTAGTGCGAAGAAACTACCGTGGTAGGTCACACGCAGGTCAGTGTCGAACGAGAACGGCACGCCTTGCAGCAGGTTGCCGAACGCAACGCCGATCACCAGCGCCGGCACGAAGCCGCCGATGAACAGCGCCCAGTCCCACGCCGTGCGCCAGCGCGGATCGTCGCGCTTGCTGCGGTAATCGAAACCCACCGGCCTGAAGAACAGTGAGAACAGCACCAGCAGCATCGCGAAGTAAAAGCCCGAGAACGACGCCGCGTAGACCAGTGGCCACGCGGCGAACATCGCCCCCCCTGCGGTGATGAACCAGACCTGGTTGCCTTCCCATGTCGCGCCGACCGTATTCACGACGATGCGCCGTTCCGAATCGGTCTTCGCGATGAACGGCAGCAGGATGGCCGTGCCCATGTCGAAACCGTCGGTGAGGGCGAAGCCGATCAGCAGCACGCCGATCAGGACCCACCAGATCACTTTCAGGGTTGCGTAATCCATGATGATGTTTCCCCTTATGTAGCTGGGCCAGTTTGACCCGCCTGTGCAGGCTGATGGCAGATCATGCGGGCGTCGTGCTGAGCGGCTTGGACGGCTGACCCGTGGGCGGCAATTCGTGGTGATAGCGTCCCGTATGCAGCGACGACGGACCGAGGCGGGCGTACTTGAACATCAGCGTGATCTCGATGATGAAGAGGGCCGTGTAGAACACCACGAAGCCGCCGATACTCAGGTACAGGTCGGTAGCCGTCAGGCTCGATGCAGACAACGCGGTGGGCAGGATGCCGGCAATCGTCCACGGCTGGCGTCCCACTTCAGCCACCACCCAGCCGAATTCCGCCGCCAGCCACGGCAACGGAATCGCCCACACCGCCCAGCGCAGGAACCAGCGGCGCTTGTCGAGCAGCAGCGAGCGTTGCGCGCAGAACCAGAACGCGGTCACGAAGGTCGCAAGGAACAGGATGCCAAGTCCCACCATGATCCGGAACGAGAAGAACACCGGCAACACGGGCGGGATGGTCTTTTTCGCTGCCTGAGCGATCTGGTCCGGCGTCGCGTCGGTGACGTTGGCTGTGAACTGCTTGAGCATCAGGGCATAGCCGAGATTGTCGCGGTGTAGCGCAAAGGTCGTTCTGGCTTCGTCGGTGGCATTGCCCTGCTTGAGTTCCTGCAGCGCGCTGTACGCGATCATGCCGTCCTTGATACGGATTTCGTTTTGCGCGATCAGGTCTTTCAGGCCCAGCACCGGTTCATCCAACGAACGCGTGGCGATAATGCCGAGCGCATAGGGAATCCGGATGGCATAGTCGGTCCGTTGTTCCTGCTGGTTCGGAATCCCGAAGATCGTAAACGGTGCGGGCGCGGGGGCGGTCTCCCATTCCGATTCGATGGCGGCGAGTTTGACCTGCTGGACCTCACCGGTGCGATAGCCGGATTCGTCGCCGAGCACGATCACGCAGACCGTCGACGCCAGCCCGAAACCTGCTGCGATCGCAAACGAGCGCAGCGCGAATTCAGTGTCGCGGCGCTTGAGCAGATACCACGACGAGATGCCGAGCACGAACATCGACGCCGTGACGTAGCCAGCGGACACCGTATGCACGAACTTCACCTGCGCGACCGGATTGAACAGCACGGCGAAAATGCTCGACAGTTCCATGCGCATGGTTTCGTAGTTGAACTCGGCGCCCACCGGATTGTTCATCCAGCCATTGGCAACCAGAATCCACAACGCCGACAGGTTGGAGCCGAGTGCAACGAGGAAGGTGACGAGCAGATGCTGCACTCGCGACAAACGCTTCCACGCGAAGAAAAACAGACCGACGAAAGTCGATTCGAGGAAGAACGCCATCAGACCTTCGACGGCGAGCGGTACGCCGAAGATATCGCCGACGTAATGTGAGTAATACGACCAGTTGGTGCCGAACTGGAACTCGAGTGTCAGGCCGGTTGTGACGCCCATGGCGAAGTTGATGCCGAACAGCTTGCCCCAGAACTGCGTCATGTCCTTGTAGATCTGCTTGCCGGTCATCACGTAGACGGATTCCATGATGACGAGCAGCCACGACAGTCCAAGCGTAAGGGGTACGAAGAGAAAGTGATACAGCGCCGTCACGGCAAACTGGAGGCGCGAAAGATCGACGACATCGCTAACGGGCATGTTGATCACCTTGAGACGGATGCGAGGCAGGCACCGAAAGCAGTGCCTGCGCGACAAGTGTAGGCGGCATGGACATGTTTTCCGCCAAAGGATGGTTGAAGAAGGCGTACTTGAGCATCATCAGTAGTACGAATTTGACGAGGAGTACGACGATGATGTCTCGCGCGAAGGTCGGGCCGCGCACCCAGCCGGCGAGCCGCGCACGCAGGGTCGGACGAGGTCGACTCCTGTCATTCAGCGTTATGGTCATGATCGGTCGATGGACGACTTCACACCGGTTGACCCGGTCGGATTCAAGCCGCGCAGTCAGCCTGGGCGGCCTGGCGAGTACATAACGATATTAAGATAGGGGCTGGCAGCGGGGAAGTTCGCGACTGTGGCATTGGGTCGCGGCGGGCAGCCGTCGACCTCAGTAATACAAGCAAGCTTGCGTTACGTCAAGGAAACGGCGGGGCCGATTTCCTGGGGGTGAAAAGAAAAAGCCCCGCCGTCTCACGAGGGCAGGGCTAGTGGCTGGCAGGGCGCCGGATGGTGCCCTACAGCAGCGTTACGCGTACTCGTTCAGTGCGCTGCGCATCTTCTTCATGGCGCTGGCTTCGATCTGGCGAATCCGCTCCGCCGACACGCCGAATTCGTCGGCGAGATCGTGCAGCGTCGAACCACCCGAACCATCGTCTTCGACCTGCAGCCAGCGGGCCTCAATGATGCGGCGGCTGCGTGCATCCAGCGATTCCAGCGCGCTGGCGATACCGTCGCTCTGCAGCCTGTCGCGCTGGCGCGCGGAGAGCACAGCCGTCGGCTCGCTGTGCGAGTCGGCCAGATACGCGATTGGCGCGAACGCTTCCTCGCCGTCCTCGACCTGACCTTCCAGCGCGATATCGCCGCCGGCCAGACGCGTTTCCATCTCCGACACTTCCTCGCGCTTCACATTCAGTTCCTTCGCGAGACCTTCGATCTCGTCCGGCGTGAATGCGCCCAGGCCCTGCTTGTGGCTGCGCAGGTTGAAGAACAGCTTGCGCTGCGCTTTGGTGGTGGCGACCTTCACCATGCGCCAGTTGCGCAGGATGTATTCGTGAATCTCAGCCTTGATCCAGTGCATGGCGTACGACACGAGCCGTACGTTCTGCTCCGGATCGAAGCGCTTGACGGCCTTCATCAGGCCGATATTGCCTTCCTGGATCAGGTCGGCATGCGGCAGGCCGTAGCCCAGATAGTTACGCGCGATCGAAACCACCAGCCGCAGGTGCGACAGGACAAGGCGACGCGCAGATTCCAGGTTGGCCTGGCCGCGAAATTCAGTGGCGAACTGGCGTTCTTCCGCCGGCGTCAGCATCGGAATCCGGTTCACGGCCTGGATGTAGGCGTCGATATTGCCCAGTTGACCAGGCAGCAGCGAAGAATGCGAGAGCGCGAGTGCACCTGCCGAAGCGGCCTTAGCCGACGACGGGCTCAGAGTACTCGGAAGGGTCATTGCGTGGCTCACGTAGAAAACTCCTTGGTATTACCAAATAGCTCAGTCGAACTTCGACTTCAGCGTGGATGTTAGCACTCTGAATAACCGAGTGCTAATACTTAGAGCGTGTGGGGGTATCCTGGTTCCCGCATGGCTATTGAAATTTGGATTTCAATAGCATCATACCCTTTATGCAGTCTCCCGGTGATGAGCGTAGGATCTGCCGTAGATGGCGTCTGTCGGTGCAGAATCACCCGTTTTAGGCCTTTTGAGGTGGCAATCTGACGGCTTTTGGCATTCTTATGAAGATTTATTGCTCTAACAGCGTCTTGTAGATAGAGCGTTTACTCGGTATTTGGCGGGGCGCTTCCCGTGGAAAAGCTCGGTTCGGGCTGGGGGCGGGGGCCGGATTCGATCGGTGGCATGCCGGCAGCCATCAAACGTAACGGGTGCGTGACCAGATTGAGCAGCTGGCGAACGGCGGTATCAAAGAGCCGGATCCTGGTATAAATTTTAGCCAGCTACATTTGCAACGTAACTTCTCACGACCGTGGCCGCTGTCGGCCCCGTCGAGGCAAAGGGGCTGAGCAATGGCCGAAAAGGTGATCGAAGCGATTCGCGGACTCGAGCGCGACCGCTTTCGCGCGATGGTCGATGGCAACGGGCCGTTGCTCGACACGCTGCTCTCCGACAACGTGAGCTATATCCATACGAATGGCAAACGCGAATCGAAGCAGCAGTTCATTGACGGCATTACCGCCGGACGCCGTCGCTACCGGCAGATCGAGATCCAGTCGCAAGATGTGCTGCCCGCGGGGCGTGAGAGCTTCATCGTGACCGGCCGCGCGTTGATCGAGATGGAGGCGAACAACGGCGCGTTGCTGTTTCCAATCGCGTATACAGCGATTCACGCTCAGGTGGATGGGCAATGGCGGCTGGTGGCGTGGCAGGCGACACGTTGCGCGATCGAGTGAGGGCGCTAGCGGTCTGGTCGCGCGCGCGTGGCGTGCGTGTCAGGCGCCGAGGCGCCAGGCTGCGCGTGGGACCTTGCGCAGCCCTTGCGGCGCCGCGTTAAGGCCTTGTGAAGGCTGTCACAGCGAGATTCTTGCGATATCCACGATCACTTCGATTTGCCGTTCGATCGCGCCGGGCACCGGCGCCTCGCCGCGCAGCACGGCATCGATCCATGCGGCAGTGGTCGCCGCGTCGCGCGCTTCCGGCAGCGCCACCTCGGGCGCGTCAGCTGACGAGCGTTCAGCGGCCACGCGCGTATCGCAGATGCCGTCATGCAGCCAGTCGATCTGGACCTGACGGCGCGTATCGGCGACCGCCTCGCCCTCCGTGCCGCGCGCGAGGAGCGCACCGCCAGCGGCGGCATCCGGATGCGTGCTGAACAACTGCGTGAGGCTCTCGCGATAGGGCGGGTGCGTATAGTTCACGAGCCGCAGCCCTGCTGGCGCGAACGGCTGCAGGATCTTCACCAGCGTATGCGTGGAATTGCGCACGCCCATGCGGCGCCGCAAGGCGAGCAGGCGCGCGAGCTTCGGCGCGAGGGTGGCGATCGGCGCGAAGGCCAGACGTCGCGCGGCCAGGCTGTCTTCAATCTCCGCGTGCGTTTGCGCGTGTGCGATCTGCAGATGCGCGAAGATTTCAGCACTGGTCACGCGGCCGGGATCTTCGGTGACGCCGTGCACGAGTACCGGCACGCCTTCGCGGGCCAGCAGCAGCGCGAGCAGCGGCACCAGATTCGGCTGCTTGCGGGCCCCGTTGTAGCTCGGAATGGAAACTGGCCGGAAGGCGCTGTGCGCGATCTGCACCGGCTCGAACGACGCGTGGGCGGCTGCCAGCATGGCGGCCAGTTCATCGGCGGATTCGCCCTTTACCCGATAGGCCAGCAGCACCGCGCCGAGTTCCAGTTCGCCGACCCGTCCGTCGAGCATCGCGCTGTAGAGCGCCTGGGTGTCCTCGGACGTGAGCGCGCGGGCGCCGTTCGGTCCGCGGCCGATCTCCTTGATAAAACGGGCGCAGGGAAACGGGGAGGAGGCGATTTCGGCTGATTCGGTCATCGGGTTCAGTGGGGCTGGGTGGTCAGGCGCTTTAAGCGGTGGCCACGGTGTTCATCAGAGATCGAGGTGTTGCTGCCGCGCGGCCCGAGAAGACCCGCGCGGCGACACGGGTACTGAGTATCGCATCTATACCGATTTTGCAGGCTGCCAGGCAGCGGGCGACAACGTATGACCGCGTGCTCGTCAGCGGCTAAGGCGTGGTGCGCCTGTGCCACCCTCGCGGCGCCGGTGCTCGCCCTCGCGTTACACTCATCGCTTTATTGCCGCACACGCGGCGCCTATCAGGATTGGAGAACGGGATGAGTTACGTGTTTGCTCCCGCACCGGTGGTCGCGGTGCCCGTCGTCGGGTCGAGCGATCAGTTCGCGGTGCGTCGCATCTACTGTGTGGGCCGCAATTACGAGGCGCACGCGCGCGAGATGGGGCACGACCCTGACCGCGAGCCGCCGTTCTTCTTCAGCAAGCCCGCCGACGCGGTGATCTATGTCGCGCCCGGCGCGACCGGCGAATTTCCGTATCCGCCGCAGTCGAAAAACGTGCACTTCGAGATGGAGCTGGTCGCGGCCATCGGCAAGGCGGGTAAAGACATCTCGGTCGAGCAGGCGCTCGACCATGTCTACGGATACGCGCTCGGGCTCGACATGACGCGGCGCGACTTGCAGGCCGAAGCCAAGAAGCTGGGCCGTCCGTGGGACACCGCGAAGGGTTTCGATCACTCGGCACCGCTCGGTCCGATTCATCCGGCCGCGAAAGTGGGACGGGTGGACAAGGGCGCGATCTGGCTGACGGTCAACGGCGCGGAAAAGCAGCGTTCGGACGTGTCGCAGTTGATCTGGTCGGTGGCGGAGACGGTGGCTTATCTGTCGACGCTGTTCGAACTGCAGCCCGGCGATCTGATCTTCACCGGCACGCCCGAAGGCGTCGGTGCGGTGGTCAAGGGCGACACGATGAAGGGCGGCGTGGACGGGCTGGGCGAATTCAGCGTGCGTGTCGTCTGAGCGTGCGTCTGGGAGGAGACAGGTCAATATGAAGCTTTACAGCTATTTCCGCAGCTCGGCGGCGTTTCGCGTGCGCATTGCACTGAATCTGAAGAATCTGCCTTACGACTACGCACCGGTGCACCTTCTGCGCGACGGTGGCGAGCAGCTCAAACCGGCTTACCGCAGTCTGAATCCGGATGCGATCGTGCCCACCTTCGTGGAGGGCGATCACGTGCTGCAACAGTCGCTCGCGATCATCGAGTATCTGGAAGAAACGCATCCGGAGCCGCCGCTGCTGCCGAAGTCGCCGGTGGATCGCGCGTATGTGCGCTCGGTGGCGCTGCAGGTCGCGTGCGAGATCCATCCGCTAAATAATCTGCGCGTGCTGAAATATCTCAAGCACTCGGTCGGCACCGACGATGCAACGCGTGACGAGTGGTATCGGCACTGGATCGAGTCCGGCTTTGCCACGCTCGAGCAGCATCTGGCGGGCGATTCGCGCACCGGCAAACTGTGTTTCGGCGACACGCCGACCTTGGCTGACGCCTGTCTCGTGCCGCAGGTGTTCAACGCGCAGCGCTTCAAGATCGACGTGGGACAGTTTCCGACGATCCAGCGCATTTACGATCACGCGACGCAGCTCGACGCTTTCGCGCGGGCGGCGCCCGGTGTGCAGCCGGACGCGGAGTGAGGCGGCTTGTCGACTGATTGAGCGGCGTGTCCGTCCGACAGGTGTGAAAGCAAAGAGGGCGCTCCATGGAGCGCCCTCTTTGTTGGTGCAGCGAACGCCGCTGTGACGCTTAGGTGTCCAGCAAAGCGTCGGAAAACTCTTCCGCGCTGAACGGCTGCAAATCTTCGACCTTCTCGCCAACGCCGATGAAGTACACCGGAATGGGTCGTTGCCGCGCGATCGCCGCGAGAATCCCGCCCTTGGCCGTGCCGTCGAGCTTGGTGACGATCAGGCCGGTGAGGCCCAATGCGTCGTCGAAAGCTTTGACTTGCGTGAGCGCGTTCTGACCGGTATTGGCGTCGATGACGAGCAATACTTCGTGCGGGGCGCTGTCCATGGCCTTGCCGATCACGCGCTTGACCTTGCGCAGCTCCTCCATGAGATGCAGCTGGGTTGGCAGACGACCGGCCGTGTCGGCCATCAGCACGTCGATCTTGCGTGCGCGCGCGGCGCCCACCGCGTCGAAGATCACGGCAGCCGGATCGCCGCTTTCCTGCGACACCACCGTCACGTTGTTGCGTTCGCCCCAGATTGCGAGCTGTTCGCGAGCGGCGGCGCGGAACGTGTCGCCGGCGGCGAGCAGCACGGACTGATCGAAGCTCTGCAGATGCTTCGCGAGCTTGCCGATGCTGGTGGTTTTACCGGCGCCGTTCACGCCTGCGATCATCATGACGAGCGGCTGGGCACGACCCAGCATCAGGGACTTTTCCAGCGGCTTGAGCAGGTCGATCAACAGGGTACGCAGCGCGGCCTTGACCTGTTGCGGGTCGGTCAGCCGCTCGGCGCGCACCTTTTCGCGCAGCGATTCGAGCAGGAATTCGGTGGCGTCTACCCCTGCGTCGGACATCAGCAGGGCGGTTTCGAGCTCCTCATACAGATCGTCGTCGATCTTGGCGCCGATGAAGATACCCGTCAGGTTCGAGCTGGTCTTGGACAGGCCGCTCTTCAGGCGGGTGAGCCAGGACTTCTTCGCGGCGGCCTCGGGCAGCGGCGGCGGCACGATTTCGACGGTTTCGAGCGTGCTTTCGTCAGACTCCACCGGAATTGGGGGGCGCGGTTTGCCGGTGGCAGGCGTGGCTTGCAGGGCGGTGGCGCCGACCGGCTGCGGCGCGACGGGGATTGCTGTGCCGGACGGACGCGCCACGGGCGCACCGGAAGTTGGCGCGGCGCTACGCTGCGTGCCGACAGGCGCGGTACCTGAGGCGGCACCTGACGCGGGCGCGACGGATTCCGGCGCCGTCTGCGAGTCCTCGGGCGTTGCGTCGGGCTCTTTCGAACCCTTGAATCGTTTGAAAAAGCTGAACATGGTCTGGCGTGGTGAGAGCGAGCGCCGGTGCGCGCAGCCGGCAAGAACCGGTGGCAGCGGCAGACAGCGTGGCAATGCGGGATGCAAGGCGCTGGAAGCGGGTCATTTTATCAGGCGTGGGTGGAACCGCCCGCCAAACCTGTCGCTTCCCTCCTGGCCCCTGAGAGGGCGGCAATGCGCGACGAGGCTGCCTGCGGCGGGGATAGCGTGGCGCAACCCCGCGCTTTCGTGCGGACGCCAGCATTGGCCAATCAGCCAGGGTGAGATGCGTGCCACGCTGTGGTAACGTTGGCGCTCCAACCCCACTGCTAGCAATCGCCCGCGGGCAAATCGCCTAACCGTTTAACTGTTCGAATCTGCATGCCCCGTACTTCTGCACCCCGAGCGCCTGGCGCGTCACCCAACCGCGGCAAGCCGCACGCCATCCGCATCATCGGCGGCGTCTGGAAGCGCACGCCGTTGCCCGTGCTCGACCTCGACGGTCTGCGCCCCACGCCGGACCGCGTGCGCGAGACGCTCTTCAATTGGCTCGGTCAGCGCCTCGACGGCCAGCGTTGCCTCGATCTGTTCGCCGGCAGCGGCGCGCTGGGCTTCGAGGCGGCTTCGCGCGGCGCGGCTCGCGTTCTGATGGTGGAGCGCCACGCAAAGGCGGCCGAGCAGTTGCGCGCCAATCAGGCACGCCTCGCACCGAATACGATTGAAATCGCCGAAGCGGACGCGCTGCGTCTCGCAGCAAGCCTTGCGCCCGCTTCGTTCGACGTCGTCTTCCTCGACCCGCCGTTCGGCTCGGACCTGTTGGGCCGCGCGCTGGAGCTGGCCATCCCGCTCGTCAGCGCCGAAGGATTCCTCTACGTGGAAGCTGGCGATGCGCTCGAGATCGCACAGACGCCCGTGCTGGTGGGCTGGACCGTCGTGCGGCACGGCAAGGCTGGGGCAGTCCACTATCATTTGCTGCAGCGCGAAAATGAGGAATAATGCGCGTTCTAAACCAAGCGCCAGACGGCCAGCCGTCACGCGTGCGACCGGCGGCAAACGCGTCCTGCGGGCGTGCTTGACGTGCCCATTTGTCTGAAAAGAGGAGAAGTCTCATGGTAGTCGCCGTGTACCCGGGTACGTTCGACCCGCTGACGCGCGGTCACGAAGACCTCGTTCGGCGCGCGTCGAGCATTTTCGACACGCTGGTGGTGGGCGTCGCCGACAGCCGCAACAAAAAGCCGTTCTTCACCCTCGAAGAGCGCCTGGATATTGCTCATGAAGTGCTCGGTCACTATCCGAACGTACAGGTCATGAGCTTCAAGGGGCTACTGAAGGATTTCGTCCGAACCAACAACGCGCGTGTCATCGTGCGTGGCCTGCGCGCCGTGTCGGACTTCGAATATGAGTTCCAGATGGCCGGCATGAACCGCTATTTGCTGCCGGACGTCGAGACCATGTTCATGACGCCGTCTGATCAGTACCAGTTCATCTCCGGCACCATCGTGCGCGAGATTGCGCAGTTGGGCGGCGACGTCAGCAAGTTCGTGTTTCCTTCCGTTGAAAAGTGGCTGAAGGACAAGGTGGCCTTGCTCGATCAGGACAGCGGCCAGGCGGCGCAATCCTAACCGGCGTAAACTGGCTGTTTGACGGAATGGCAGCCGGCCTCACGCCGGCGTGAAGTGAGAGAAGTATGGCCTTGATGATTACCGACGAGTGCATTAATTGCGACGTCTGCGAGCCTGAGTGCCCGAACGACGCAATTTCAATGGGCCCGGAAATCTATGTGATCGACCCGAAGAAATGCACCGAATGCGTCGGTCATTTCGATGAGCCGCAGTGTATTCAGGTGTGTCCGGTGGAGTGCATTCCACGCGATCCGCAGCATCTGGAGACGCCGGAAGGCTTAATGGCGAAGTATCACGCGTTGCAGTCCGCAAAGGCCTGAGAGGGCTCTTGCGAGGCAATGTCTGCCTCGCCGCGAGGCGATGACGGTTCGGCGTGTTCGACGTGGGCGCAGCCGGACTCCGTTTTGCCCCGCGTGGTCATTGCAGACGTGTCGGTGGCCGCTTCGGTAAGCTGGGCGACGTGCGGCGCTGCTGGCTCTGTTTGTGGCGCCCTCAACGTTGTCAGCGCCCTCAACGCCCTCAACGCCCTCAGCGCTCTAATCCCGTTCAAGCGCGAAACACGTCCCGTAACGCATCAAGCAACGTGTCGCATTCCGCGTCCGTGCCGATCGATATACGCAGATGCTGATCGACGCGTGGCGCCTTGAAATGGCGCACGAAAATCTCCTTATCCCGTAGGCGGGCGGCGAGCGTAGCCGCATCGTGGCCTTCGTGGCGGGCGAACACGAAATTCGCCCCTGAGGGCACGATGCGGAAACCCAGCGCGCTCAGGCCCGCCGACAGACGCTCGCGGCTGGCAATGACCTTCGCGCATGTGGCGCGAAACCAGGCGTCGTCCTGATACGCGGCAATCGCCGCGACCTGGGCCAGCCGGTCGAGCGGATATGAATTGAAGCTGTCCTTGACGCGAGTCAGCGCCTCGATGAGCGCCGCGTCGCCGAACGCAAATCCCACGCGCATGCCTGCCAGCGAGCGCGACTTCGAGACCGTCTGCACCACCAGCAGATTCGGATAACGGTCGATCAGCGAGACGGCCGACTGTCCGCCGAAATCCACATACGCCTCGTCGATCACCACGACGGATTCTGCATGCTGTGCCACCAGCCGCTCGATCTCTTGCAGCGGCAACGGGTGACCTGTCGGTGCGTTCGGGTTTGGCAACAGGATGCCGCCGTTGGGCAAAGCGTAATCGTCGACGCGGATGGCGAATGCGTCGTCGACGGCAATCGTCTGGTAGTCGACCTCGAAAAGCCGCGCGTAGGTCGGATAGAAGCTGTACGTGATGTCCGGAAACAGCAGCGGCTTGTCGTGTTTGAGCAGCGCCTGGAAGGTCAGCGCGAGCACTTCGTCCGAACCGTTACCGGCAAAGACCTGTTCGACGCGGATGCCGTGGTGCGCGGCGACGGTTTCACGCAGCTTGCGGGTGGTCGGATCGGGATAACGGCGCAGCGATTCTGCGCTATCGCCGAGTTCGCGACGGATCGCCTCCAGCACGCGCGGCGAAGGCGGATACGGATTCTCGTTGGTATTGAGCTTGACCGGATGGGCGAGCGCGGGTTGTTCGCCCGGCACATACGGTGTCAAACGATTAACGATGTCACTCCAGTAGCGGCTCAAGCAGACCTCCGTCGATATGTGATGACTGCACTTCGATCTCGCTCAGCTATTGCGATGCAATTGCATCACCGCCCGATCGAGCTCGCCCTTGACGACGAGCGGCATCTGCACCAGCGCCCGTTCGATGGACGCGTCGATCACCTCCTGCTCCTCGCGGCGCGGTGACTTGAGCACGAAGTTGGCAACGTCGGGCTTGGCGCCGGCGCGCGCGCTTTCCGGAATCAGATCGCGCGGATGCCCAATACCGATACGCAGCCGCCAATATTGCTGCGTCGTCAGATGCGCAGAGATGTCCTTGAGGCCGTTGTGGCCGCCACTGCCACCACCGAGCTTCAGTTTGACGGTGCCGGGCGGCAGATCGAGTTCGTCATGCGCGACAAGAATCTCGTCGGGCAGGATCTTGAAGAAATGCGCGAGCGCGACGACCGATTGCCCCGAACGGTTCATGTAAGTCTGCGGTTCGAGCAGATGGACCTCTTGGCCGTGCAGGCGGCCTTTCGCGTAGAAGCCGTGAAAACGGCGTTCATCGCGCAAGGTCGTGCCGGCTTCGCGCGCCAGTTGATCGACCAGCCAGAAGCCGGCGTTGTGGCGCGTCGCGGTATATTCGGCGCCCGGATTGCCGAGCCCCACGATCAGCTTGATCATGATTGATTAAGGGCCGGCGGCGTGCCACACGACCTGAAAAAATCCGAAAAAAAACCCGCCGGGGCGAACCGCGGCGGGTCACATCGTCCGTTCCATTGAAACGGATCGAGAGGATTGCTCGCTGTATGCAGCTTAGGCGGCCGGCGTTTCGCCTTCGCCTGCAGCCGGAGCAGCGGCGTCGCCTTCAGCGATTGCGCCAGCCGGGATCGTCGCGGATGCGACCACCGGGTTTTCTGCTTCAACGTGTGCAACCAGTGCGACGCCAGCCGGCAGGACGATGTCCTTGGCGTGCATCGTCTGACCAGCTTCGATCTTTGCGAGGTCGACTTCGAGGAATTCCGGCAGTGCCGACGGCAGGCACTCGATTTCGATTTCGTTCACGACGTGCGAGATCACCGCGCCCGACAGCTTGACAGCCGGGTTCGATTCCTGGTTCATGAAGTGCAGCGGCACCTTGGTGTGCAGCTTCTTCGATGCATCGACGCGTTGGAAGTCCACGTGCAGCACGAGCTGACGGAACGGATGGTATTGCACGTCGCGCAGCAGGACCTGTTGCGCCTTACCGGCGACTTCCAGATCGAGAATCGACGAATGGAAAACTTCTTTCTTCAGGGCGTGCCACAACGCGTTGTGATCAAGTTCGATCATTTGCGGTTCAGCACCAGCGCCATAAACGATTGCCGGCGTCTTGCCGGAAATACGCAGGCGGCGGCTCGCACCCGTACCATGCAGGGAACGCTCGAAAGCGACTACTTTCATTTTGAATCTCCAATGCACTGCCCGCGACCAGGCAGTAAAAACGGGGCCTTCACGCCATTGTGGCTGAGGCCCCAGACTCGACGGCACGAACCTTCGTCCGTTCATGCCGATTGTGCAAAAGCGCAGCGTGCGATGTTGTTGCAGCGCACGCCGCGCCCTCGCAAATACTTAACTTTCTGCGAACAGCGACATCACCGAATCGCCGCGGCGGATCCGCGAGAACGTTTCGGCCAGGAGACCTGCGCTTGTCAGCGAACGGATCTTGGCGCACGAGCGGGCTTCGTCGCCGAGCGGGATCGTGTCCGTAATCACCAGTTCGTCGAGCGCCGATGCCGCGATACGATCGCCAGCACCGCCGGACAGAACCGGGTGCGTTGCGTACGCGAAAACCTTCACGGCGCCGCGTTCCTTCAATACCTGTGCTGCCTTGCAAAGCGTGCCGGCGGTGTCGACCATGTCGTCCATGATCACGCAGGTACGGCCTTCGACTTCACCAATGATGTTCATCACTTCAGCAACATTCGCCTTAGGACGGCGCTTGTCGATGATCGCGAGATCGCAGTTCAGTTGCTTCGCCAATGCACGGGCGCGGACCACGCCACCGACGTCCGGCGACACGACCAGCAGGTTCTCGTGATTCTGCTTGCGCAGATCGCCGAGCAGCACGGGCGTTGCGTAGATGTTGTCAACCGGGATGTCGAAGAAGCCTTGAATCTGGTCAGCATGCAGATCCATGGTGATGATCCGCTCGACGCCGGCGATTTCCAGCATGTTCGCCACGACCTTCGCCGAGATCGCAACGCGCGCCGAACGGGGGCGACGATCTTGACGGGCATAGCCAAAGTAGGGGATAGCAGCAGTGATCCGGCCAGCGGATGCGCGCTTGAGCGCATCGACCATGATCATCAGTTCCATCAGGTTGTCGTTCGCGGGTGCGCAAGTGGACTGCAGGACGAACACATCCTTGCCACGCACGTTTTCCTGAATCTCGACTTGGATCTCACCGTCCGAAAAACGGCTGACCATCGCTTTGCCGAGGGGGATACCGAGGATTTTTACGACTTCGTGTGCAAGCGCGGGATTCGCGTTGCCAGTAAAAACCATCAGGCCGTCATGGCTGCTCATCATGCACCTGCTTCTGGCTGGGGGGCGAGGAACTGCGAGAATTTTTGGCAGGGGAGGAAGGACTCGAACCCTCGAATGCCGGAATCAAAATCCGGTGCCTTAACCAACTTGGCGACTCCCCTACACTAACTTTGAGCCTCACCGAGCGTGTAGGACACGCTCGACGATGCAAAACCTATGACGCGAAAGCGAAGAGTGGATGTGTATCCAGGCTTGCTGTGACTGCACTGTTCCATTCGCTCGGCAGTTTGGCTTGCGCCGCTTCTGCTTCTTCGCGAGTAGGAAACGCGGCAAAAACACTTGCACCCGATCCAGTCATCCGCGCCGGCGCGATGTTATCAAACCATCCCAGCACCTGCGCAACTTCCGCGTATTTTCCTACGACAACCTGCTGCATATCATTACGACCGAAACTGTCTGGCCATTCTGCGCTGCAACTATGTTGTGCAAGAAAGTCCGTAATTGTGAGGGGTTTTGAATCTCTTGTCAACGATTTTTCGGAAAAAATCGCTGCAGTTGGAACATGAACCCGCGGCGTCACAACAAGGAAATAACGAGCGGGCAATTGTACAGCCTCTAACGCTTCTCCGACACCCTCTGCGAACGCATTTTTTCCGAAAACGAAGAACGGCACGTCCGCACCGAGCTTGAGCGCGAGTGCCTGCAGTTCTTCGCGGGGCAAATCGAGCTTCCACAGACGGTTCAGCGCGAGCAGCGTGGTGGCGGCGTCCGAGCTGCCGCCGCCGAGACCCGCGCCCATCGGCAGACGTTTGTCGATCTCGATGTCGACGCCTTCCGTGCTGCCCGTGTGATTCTTCAGCAGCAGCGCGGCGCGCACGGTCAGGTCTTGCTCAGGGGGCACGCCAGAGACGTCGGAGCTGCGCGTGACGCGGCCGTCGTGGAGGCGGGTGAAATGCAGCGTGTCGCCCCAGTCGAGCAACTGGAACACGGTCTGCAGCGCGTGATAGCCATCCGGCCGGCGGCCGGTGATATGCAGGAAGAGATTCAGCTTCGCTGGCGCGAGGCAATCGCGCAGCGAATCGTTCGTTTCAATCATGAGTCGGGGCAGGGCGGTGGCCCCGCTTGCTAATCTATTGGTCTATTGGTCGAGCACGAGCTTGATGTCGAGCGGCGGCTGTTCGCGGGCCAGATTGACGCGCTTGAGGCCGGTGGCCGGCGCGTCGGCATACGCGAGGTAAGTGATGGTCCAGCCGTCCTGGACGATCTCCTTCAGGTGCGACGGGTTCTGCGGATCCGGTTCGGTCTTTGCCCGCGAAGATGGCGCGGCCGATGGCTGCAGCCAGTAACGCAAGCCTTCGACCGGCAATGCGAAGCCGAGCGCGTTCTGCATCAGCGTCGAGACGTTGTCGGCCGTGAGCGGCTGGCGATTCGGCAGTTCAAGCGAAGCCGAAGCCGGCGAAGACGTGATGATGGCCAGCGTCTGCCCAAGCGGATTGCGCAGCTGCAGCGTGACCGTGTCGCCCGCTTCCTGCCAGTCGAAGTTGCCGTAGGCATTGCGCTGCTGGCCGTTCTGATCGACGTACTGCACGGCAAAGCGGCCGTGATAGGCCCGGCTCGTCTGCGCGGTGACGGAGGTCGTCGCGTTCGAAGTGGACGGCTCACGCGGCTTGACCGAGGCACACCCGGCCAGCGCGACGATCGCCGCCGCCGCGAGCCCCAGCGCGGCACGACGCGGTGCCTGAGGATAAGCGAACAGGCGGCCGAATGACAGGAAAGAGCGGTTCGAAATGAGCATCAGAGATCGTTCACCTGAAAACGTTTGAGCGTTTTGAGGAGCGTATCGTTGTCAGGTTCAAGCTTGCGCGCTTCGCGCCAGGCGTCGCGCGCCTGATCCTGCGCGCCGGTCTTCCACAATACTTCGCCCAGGTGGGCGCCGATTTCCGCATTCGGTTGCAGGTCGTAGGCCTTGCGCAGCAACTTCAGCGCGTCCGACGTGTCGCCCAGCCGATATTTGACCCAACCCACGCTGTCCATGATGAACGCGTCGTCCGGTGCCAGCGACGCGGCCTTCTGGATCAGTTTGTCCGCTTCCTGCAGACGCACGCCGCGATCGGCGAGTGAATAGCCCAGCGCGTTATAGGCCTGCGGGTTGTCCGGTTGCGTATCGATCAGCTTGCGCAACTGCGCTTCCATCGTGTCGAAGTGGCCGTTTTTCTCGGCCGCCATCGCATAGTCGTAAGTCAGATCGGGGTCGTCCGGATAGTTCGCGGTAGCCTGGGCCAGACGGTCTTCCGCTTCCTGAAACCGCTTCGCATCGAACAGGATGGCCGCGTCCGTGCGTGCGATCAGCGCCTGATCGCGCGGATCCGGTGCCTGCAGACCGGCGAGCAGTTTGCGGGCGTCTTCCGTTTTACCCTGCTTGGCGAGCAGTTGGGCGCGGGTAATCTGCGCGGGAATATATTGCTGGCTCGACGGCGAAATCTTGTTGAGCCAGTTGCCTGCGGCCGCCTCGTTCTTCTGCTCGAGCGCCAATTGCGAAAGATAGATGTACGCCTGACCCGGATCGGCTCCCGGCGTTTTCTCTGCCTTCTGGGCGTACTGCTCCAGGAACGGCTGCGCGCCCGCGAAATCCTTCTTCTGGATGTCGATCAGCGCGAGCGCCATCAACGGCGTCAGGTCGTTCGGGTTGTCCTTGTGCATTGCCTCGAACTGCTTTTGCGCATCGTCGAGACGGTCGCTTGCGAGGTACATCTGCGCCAGCGCAAGGCGCGCATCATGCGATTTGGGATTCTGCTGGACGTATTTTTCGAGCGACGCGATGCCTTCCTTGCGCTCTTCCGGGCCCATCTGCGACAGCGTCAGCGCAGCCGGAAGATAGTCGGGCTTGATCGCGAGCGCCTGCTCGAGCGATTTGCGCGCGCCCGGCGCGTCGTTCGCCACGATCTGCTGACGGGCGATAGCCAGCAGCGCCTCGGGGCGGTTCATGTCGTTCTTCAGCAGGTCTTGCAGCACATGCAGGCCACCGACGCGATTCGGCCCGCGCGACACTAGCAATTGCAGCGAGAGGATGGCAGCGCCGCGGTTTTCTTCCGGCACTTTCATCAGTTCGCGCGCGAGCAGCGGTTCGGCGTCGTCGGGCTTGCCCGACAGCACGAGCAACGATGCATCGAGTTGCGCCGCGCGTTCCGACGAGGGCGCATACTGCTGCCACAATTGCGCAGCCGCCAACGCGTCCGAGGGACTCTGCGCGCCTAGCGCGATTTCCGTGGCGCGTTGCGCCATGCGCGGATCGTGCGTGTCGCGCGCCAGCGCGAGATAAGTCTGATACGCCGGCGCCGGTTGATCCCGCTGCAGCGCGACTTCGGCCGCGAGCACCTGGAACACGATCTGGCTCGTCAGCGGGATATCGGGCAGATTCTTTTGGTCTTCGGCCGTTTGCCCGCCGAGTGCATCGGGCATGGACACGGAGTTGTCATCCGAATCCGGCGAAGGGTCCTGCGCGTGCGCCGGCATGGCGGCGAGCGCCCACACGGCTAGCGCTGCCGCGCCGAGCAGACGGCGAGCGGACACGGCGCGCGGCACGCGGGAGCTGCGAGCCGGGCGCTTCGAAAACAGCTTCACGAAGGACAAGTTCATGGAAATCCGTTCAATGTTTCGGACGATTGTAACGCGCTCGCTACAATAAGCGCACAACCACTCACGCAAGTTGCAGACCAGTCAGACATGCCAGAGTTGCCAGAAGTTGAGGTTACCCGACGTGGGATCGAACCGTACGTTTCCGGACGCCGGGTCGAGCGCGTCGACGTCCGCACGCCCGCCCTGCGCTGGCCGATCCCCGCCGACCTTGCGAAAACCTTGCGAGGCCGTGTCGTCCACAAGGTGGAGCGGCGCGGCAAGTATCTGCTGTTCGAAATCGACGCGGGCTGGTTCATTGTGCACCTGGGCATGACCGGTACGCTGCGCGTGCTGCGCAACCTGCCACACCTGCCGGCGGCTGCGAAGCACGATCATATCGACTGGATCTTCGACGAGTTCATTCTCCGCTATCGCGACCCGCGGCGCTTTGGAGCGGTCCTATGGCATGCGCGCGAAGACGGCGGCGTGCTGGAACATCCGCTGCTCGCGGGGCTCGGCGTCGAACCGTTTTCACCGGCTTTTTCGGGCGCGTTGATGCACCGGCAGACGCGCGGGCGCAAGGTCTCCGTCAAGCAGGCGCTGCTCGCGGGCGAGATCGTGGTGGGTGTGGGCAATATTTACGCTTCCGAAAGCCTGTTTCGCGCGGGCATCCGGCCCACCACACCGGCAGGCCGTGTCTCGCTGGTCCGCTACGACCTGCTGGCGGACGCCGTGCGCCTGACGCTGGCGGCCGCCATCGAGAAGGGCGGCAGCACGCTGCGCGATTTCGTCGGCAGCGACGGTAACAGCGGCTACTTCCAGCTCGATTATTTCGTCTATGATCGGGCGGGGCTGCCTTGCCGCGTATGCGGAACACCGATCAAACAGATCGCGCAGGGGCAGCGCTCGACTTACTTCTGTCCGACCTGCCAGCGCTAACTCTCCGATGCCCTCTCGCTTATCGCCGTCCACGACGGCCAACGTACCCGTCTTGTCCGCATCGCCTGCGCTCGCCGATTTTTCAGCGCGGCTGATCGCCTGGCAGCGTCAGCATGGTCGTCACGACCTGCCCTGGCAGAATACGCGTGACGCGTATCGCATCTGGCTGTCGGAAATCATGTTGCAGCAGACCCAGGTGTCGACGGTGATTCCGTATTACGCGCGCTTCCTCGACCGTTTCCCGGATGTCGCCGCGCTCGCGGCCGCTCCGCTCGACGACGTGATGGCGCTCTGGGCCGGTCTCGGCTACTACTCGCGCGCACGAAACCTGCACCGCTGCGCGCAGGCGGTGGTCGAACTGCACGGCGGGGCGTTTCCGGCCTCCGTGGAGGCGCTGGCCGAACTGCCAGGCATTGGCCGCTCGACGGCCGCGGCGATTGCCTCATTTGCGTTTGGCGCGCGGGCGACGATTCTCGACGGCAATGTGAAGCGCGTGCTCGCGCGCGTGTTCGGCGTCGAAGGATTCCCGGGCGAGAAGCGCGTGGAAAACGCTATGTGGACGCTGGCCGAATCGCTGCTGCCATCCAACGCCAGCAATGCAGAAGTGAGCGCCTATACGCAGGGCTTGATGGATCTGGGCGCCACGCTGTGCATGCGCGGCAAGCCCGACTGCGAACGCTGCCCATTCGCGCCCGACTGCGTCGCAAAGGTGACCGGCCGGCAGCGGCAATTGCCCGCCGCGCGTCCGAAAAAGGCGGTGCCGACGCGCCGCACGTGGATGCTGGTGCTATGCGACGGCGACGCGGTGATGCTCGAAAAACGGCCCCCGTCAGGTATCTGGGGCGGCCTGTGGAGTTTGCCGGAAGCGGCTGATGAAGCGGCTCTGGCGGAGCGCGCACGCGAGTTCGGCGGCGACGGCGCGGTCTCGCCGCTTGCGCCGCTGACACACACGTTCACGCATTTTCGCCTTGATATCGAGCCACGCATTGCGGAACGGGGTCGCACTCGAGGCGGCAACACGGCGCTGGCATTAGGTGATGCTGAAACCGTGTGGGTCCCGTTGCGTGATATCGACGCGTATGGCGTACCCGCGCCCGTGCGCAAGCTGCTGGATGGGCTGCAAGGCTCGTTGCTGTAGGGCTTTACCGCGGGCACAGGCTGGTGGCGCGCTGGCGCGCGCCAGCGCCTTCACAAGAGTTGATGCTGCTGCATGTAGTGATGAACCACGTCGATGCGCGCTCCCGCATCCGTCAGTTCCATCAGCTTTTGCCGCGCTTTCAGGGCGATCGGCAGCACTTCCGACAGCCGGTTGGAGACCCAGCTCGGGTCTTCGAGTCTGAACGGTTCCGCAAACGGCAGGCTGTCCGGATCGCGTTCGCGAATCGTCGCAATGATCCGCTCCAGCACTTCCGCGCACGCGCCGAACTTGGCCAGGTGCTGGTTGCCTTCGAGCGGCATGTCGTCGGGTAGCCGTTCGGCCATACCCACCAGCAAGCCGCTGCTTTCCACTCGATGCGACAGCAGCCGGAAGCGCCGCGTGCCGCGCGCGCGGATCAGCAGCACGCCGAAGGTTTCGACATCGCATTCGTCGATTTCAGCGAGGCATCCAATGTTTTCCGGGACTGAGGGCTCATCCGGAAGCGCGACTTCACCCCCGCTTTTCAGCAGGCAGACACCGAACGGCGTCTTTTCGCGCAGACAGTCGCTCGCCATGTCCAGGTAGCGCGTTTCGAAGATCTTGAGCGGCAGCAGCCCGTCGGGGAACAGCACTGTGTGCAGCGGAAACAGCGGCACATCGGCAAGCACAGAAGTAGAGAACATGGCGCAACGCTTCGGGTTAAGGCCGCGCGATGCGGCCGGTTAAGCCACTAACTTCGATGATTCGCCGACGTCGACCGGCGCATCGCGGTGCCGCACGATTACATTGGCTTGCCTTGCAAGACGCGCGGCGAGTGTCTCGGCAATAAACACGGAACGATGCTGGCCGCCTGTGCAGCCGATCGCCACAGTCAGATAACTGCGGTTGTCGTCGCGAAAGTGCGGCAGCCATTTCGCGACGAACATTTCGATGTCGCCCATCATGTCGTGCACGACGGGCAATGCACCGAGGAAATCGATCACCGGCTTGTCGAGCCCGGTGAGTGGGCGTAGCTGATGATCGTAGTACGGGTTCGGCAGCGTGCGGACGTCGAACACGAAATCCGCGTCGAGCGGGACACCGCGCTTGAAACCGAACGATTCGAACATCAGCACCAAACCGCTGTGTTCCTGTTCGATAAAACGTTTGACCCAGGCGCGCAGCATGTTTGCGCGCAGGTTGCTGGTATCGATCTGATGACCGAATTCGGCCAGGTTCGCGACCAGTTCGCGCTCGCGCTCGATCGCTTCTTCAAGCGAGGTGAGCAGGCCGACGTCGGCATCGTGCGAGCTAGAACCGGAGAGCGGATGGCGGCGGCGCGTTTCGGAAAAGCGCTGGATCAGCGACTGCGTGCTCGCGTTCAGAAACAGCACCCGCACATCGTGCTGGCGCGACAGGTCGCGGATCATCGCAGGCATATCGTCGAGCGAGGCGCTCGAGCGCGCGTCGATCGCGACGGCGAGACGGTCGTGCCCGTCTTCCGCGAGATAACTGGCGAGTTGCGGCAGAAAGCGCGGCGGCAGGTTGTCGACGCAGTAGTAGCCAGCGTCTTCGAGCGCGTTCAGTGCAACGGATTTGCCGGAGCCGGAAATACCGGTGATCAGAATAATGCGCATGGAGTCGTCAAATCTGTACGTTTCATCATAGCATCCGCTCTCCATGCGTGGGCCACCTGCCAACGCATGCCGCGGGTACGTTGGGCAACGCTTGCGGCGTCCCGCTGCCTAGATCAGTTTGCCGGGAAACTGGCTGTCCGGGTCCTGCATGGCGAGGCGCTGGCGATCCATGAAGTCACGCAACGTGTCGATGCCACGCAATTGCAGGATCGTATTGCGCACGGCCGCTTCCACCAGCACGGCCAGGTTGCGGCCGGCGGCCACCTGAATGGTCACCTTGCTGATAGGCAAGCCGAGCACGTCGACAGTCTGGCTTTCGAGCGGCAGACGCTGGAATTCGCCATCCGGACGACGCACCAGTTGAACGATCAGCTTCAGTTTCATTTTGCGCCGGACGGCGGTTTCACCGAAGATGGTCTTGATGTCGAGCAGGCCCAGTCCGCGCACTTCCAGCAGATTCTGCAGAAGCGGCGGGCAGCGCCCTTCGACGAAGTCCGGCCCAAGGCGCACGAAATCCACTGCGTCGTCCGCCACGAGGCCGTGTCCGCGGCTGATCAGTTCGAGCCCGAGTTCGCTTTTGCCGAGACCGGAGTCGCCTGTGAGCAGCACGCCCATCCCGAGAATGTCGAGAAACACGCCGTGCAGCGTGGCGCGTGGCGCGAGGATGCGCGACATGTAGAGGCGCAGGCTGTCGATTACCGCGGCGGCCGACATTGGCGTCGTAAAGAGCGGCGTGGACGAACGCGTGCAGCGCAGGACCAGCTCCGGCGGCGCGGCGACGCCGCCTGCCACCACCAGAAACGGCGGCTCAAGGGCAATCAGCTCGGCCATATGGCGTGAGCGGTCTTCGTCGGACTGGCGCTGGTAGTAGTCGACTTCGGCGTCGCCGAGCACCTGGATGCGGTTCGGGTGGATCAGGTTCAAGTGGCCCACGAGGTCGGCACTCGAAGTGGCATAGGCCACTGTTTCTGCCGAGAAGCCGCGCTCCCAGCCTTCATGCCCCGTCAGCCAGCTGAGTTTCAGCATGGCGGCGTTATCGTCAAAAATGCTTTGGGCGTTGATGCTGGACGTATCCATGAGTCCGTGACTCCAGTGTGGGCCGCTATCTCGCGTTCGCAGGCTGCGCAAACATAGCCATGGCGGCCAGCTCGAACCGGCCGACATAGGCTCCGCGGGGCTGAGCCCCGTTGCACGCAGATTGTTGCAGATGCATCAAGGTTGCCACTGAGTGAGCAGCCGATGCAACGCGTCGCGGTCTTCTTCCGTGTGCAACCGCTCGCGGGCTTCGCGGTCGGACAGCAGTTGGGCGATTTCCGAGAGAATCTCGAGATGTTGCTGGGTAGCCTGTTCAGGGACCAGCAGGAAGATCAGCAACGATACCGGCTGACCGTCGGGTGATTCGAAGGGAATGGGATCTGCGAGACGCACGAACGCCGCGAGCGGCTGCTTCAAGCCTTTGATCCGGCCATGCGGAATCGCCACGCCTTCGCCAAGACCCGTCGACCCGAGGCGCTCGCGCGCAAACAGATTGTCAGTGACCGTGCTGCGGGCGATGCCGTTCTGGTTTTCGAAGATCAGGCCTGCTTGCTCGAAGACGCGTTTCTTGCTGGTGACCGACAGGCCGACGACGACGTTTTCGAGGGGAAGAAATTTGGCTAAACGATTCATGTTGGCAGGCGGAAACGTGGCCTGGATACTCCTCGCTGTGGCGTTTGAGTGGCGTTCCATTCTCGACTGATGCTCACGGCGATGTGTTCGGGGGCCCGAAAAAAGCAGGACGCCCGCTGAATAACCCCGATTGACCTCAATGGTAACCGGCTCATTATAGAACAGGGTGACCATACATGGTGCGACGCGCCATCCGCCGATCACACACCTTTTTGCGGTATTGCGTGAGCGTGGCGGGATGCTTTACCACCCACGCGGGGTGCCGCGACTGCTTCCAACGAAAAACCGCCCGTTGCCGGGCGGTTTAGCTGGGTCAGGAAAAAACCTTCTAATCCTGCCGGGTCCTGCCTGATGCTTATTGCGGCGGCACGTCCACTTGCGGCGCCAGCGGTTGATACTTGATCGCGTCGTGCTGATGACCTTGCAGGCGATCCTTGTGACGTATGACTTGCCGGTCGAGCTTGTCGATCATCAGATCAATCGCGGCGTATAGGTCGCCGTCACAGCTCTCGACAAAGATGTCCTTGCCCTTCAGATGCAGGTTGATTTCAACCTTCTGCCTCTTTTCCTTTTCCTTATGGTTGTCGACCGAGAGGACCACACTGCCATCGATCACCTGATCGAAATGTCTTAGCACCCTATCCAGTTTGGTGATCACGTATTCTCGCAACGCTGGCGTTACTTCGAGATGGTGTCCACTGATCTGCAGATTCATAGTGCTTCTCCAAGCTAGTGGCCGCTTGGTCCGCACGATGGAGCAGTACCGGTCGATCTGACGGCTCGCCTGTGTCGTCCCCCGTTGACTGACTACTGGCAGGTCGCATCGGCCGGCCTGTCCGCCAACACGCGGAGCGGCCGGAAAATGCCCGTCACACTACGCGGCGGGCTAAAGAGACTTGCGCAGGTTGACTGCCGGAATCTTGAGGGCTTCGCGATACTTCGCGACGGTACGCCGTGCGACCACGAATCCTTGTTCCGCCAGCAGTTCGGCTATGCGGCTGTCTGAAAGAGGAGATTTGGTGTTTTCCGCTCCTATCAGTTGCTTGATGAGCGCGCGAATAGCCGTGGAAGAGGCTGCGCCGCCCGTGTCCGTCGAAACGTGTGACCCGAAGAAGTACTTGAATTCAAGCGTCCCGAATGGGGTCAGCATGTATTTACCGGTTGTCACACGACTGACAGTTGATTCGTGTAGGCCCAGCGTATCAGCAATTTCCCGCAAAACCAAGGGCCGCATGGCAATTTCGCCATGTACGAAAAAGCTCTTCTGGCGCTCCACAATGGCTTGCGCGACCCGCAGGATCGTCTCGAAACGCTGCTGGATATTCTTGATCAGCCAGCGCGCTTCCTGGAGTTGCTGGCGCAGCGATCCGCTGCCCGGATCGCCCCGGTTGTTACGCAAAATATTCGCGTAAAGGTGATTGATGCGCAGTTTCGGCACGACCTCCGGATTCAGCTCGGCCTGCCAGCCCTGGGCCGTTTTGCGCACCATGATGTCGGGTACCACGTAGTCCGCTTCCGCCTTGCCATAGGCGGCGCCCGGAAAGGGCTCCAGCGAGCGGATCAGGTCGTGGGCGTCGCGCATGTCGTCGTCGCTGGCCTTCAGGTGCTTGCGCAGGCGCGTGAAGTCGCGTGCGGCCAGCAGTTCCAGATGATGAGCGACGATTTCGAGCGCAAGCGTGCGGGTAGGCGACGAGTCGAGTCGCAGCAATTGCAGCTTCAGACACTCGGAGGCTGAGCGCGCGCCGACGCCAGGCGGGTCGAAGCTGTGCAGGAGCGCGAGCGCGGCGTTCAGTTCGTCGAGGTCGACTTCGAGCTCGTCGGGCAGATCCGCCTGGACTTCGTCGAGCGTTGCGGTCAGATAGCCGTCGTCGTCGAGCGATTCAATCAGAAACGTAATCAGCGCCCGGTCACGCTGGCTGGCCTGCGTGACGCGCAGTTGCGCCATCAGGTGATCGCGCAGCGACGTGCTCGATTCGTGAATCTGCAGCGGCGGCAGGTCGTCGTCGTCCGAGGCGGTGCCGGAGCGGCCGTAGTCGTCCAGATTCCACTGGGTGGAGTCGCCGCCGTTGTCGGATGCGAGGCCGTTGTACTCGTCGACCCCCTGCGGTTCGGCGTTTTCGGCGCGCTCGCTGGTGCTGCTGGACGAAGAGTTGTTGCTGCCCATCTGCTCGGGCGCGGCATTGTTCGGCGCCTGGGCGATCAGCGAACCGTCCGAGGCGACCCGCAGCGGGCTGGCGATCCAGTCGTCCTCGTTTTCGAGCAGCGGATTCTGGGAGATCGCCATCGCGACCTCCTGCTGCAGTTCGAGCGTAGACAGCTGCAGCAGCCGGATGGACTGTTGCAGTTGAGGGGTCAGCGCAAGATGCTGCGACAGGCGGAGTTGGAGGCTGGCTTTCATGGCAATTTGAGATTCATTGTAGAGAGTTTGCCACGACCGCGATACCTCGCGACATTCGCAATAACGCGCGCATCGGGATTGGGTCTGCAGGGGAGTGCGCGACCGGCCGCGTCAAAAATACGGGCAAGCCGCCGCAGCAAGGGGCGGGCGGCAAGGGATGCCGCCTGCATGCCCCCGCTGGTTACATGCGGAAGTGTTCGCCTAGATAGACGCGCCGCACGTTTTCGTTTTCGATGATGTCGCCAGGCGCACCGGCGGCCAGCACGCTGCCGTCGCTGATGATGTACGCATGGTCGCAGATGCCGAGCGTTTCGCGCACGTTGTGGTCCGTAATCAGCACGCCGATGTTGCGCTGCTTCAGGAATTTGACGATCTTCTGGATTTCCAGAACCGCGATCGGATCGACACCGGCGAACGGCTCGTCGAGCAGGATGAAGCTCGGATTGGTGGCCAGCGCCCGCGCGATTTCCACGCGCCGACGCTCACCGCCGGAGAGCGAAAGCGCCGGATTGCCCCGCAGATGCGCGATCTGCAGTTCGTCCAGCAGCGCTTCCGTGCGGGTAGTGATGGTGTCCTTGTTGAGCCGCTTGCCGTTTTCGTCGAGCTGCAGTTCCAGCACGGCGCGGATGTTTTCTTCGACGGTGAGCTTGCGGAACACCGACGCTTCCTGCGGCAGATACGACAGGCCGAGCGAGGCGCGCTTATGAATGGGCAGCAGGCTGATCGACTTGCCGTCCAGATCGATCTCACCGGCGTCGAGCGGCACGAGACCCACGATCATATAAAACGAGGTGGTTTTGCCGGCCCCGTTCGGGCCGAGCAGGCCGACCACTTCACCGCTCTTGACGTCGAGCGACACATCTTTCACGACCGTGCGTGAGCCGTAGCGTTTCTTCAGATTGCGAATCACCAGCGAACTGCTGGTCCCAGCCGGCTTGCGATGGGGAAGGGAGGGCGAGTTTGCTGAGTCGTTCACTGGGCCGGGGCTCCCTGAAGCTTGGTGGACGGCGCGAGTGTGGCCGAAGCGCCGGAGAGCGGCGCGGCGCCGCCGTTGCGCGGCGACAGCATGGCGCGCACGCGACCGCTCGGGTTGCCTGGACCGGCGACGTCCGGACCCGCCTTGGCGGTATAGAAGTCGTTCTGGCCGTCGTAGGTGATGACGCTGCCGTGCACCGTGTCGATGACTGTCGAGAGGCCCTGCAGGCGGTTCACCGTGGCGTTGGTGGTCAAGGTGGTGAGATCCTGCTTGCCGTCATAGTCGATACGGATAGCCGTGCCTTCCACGTACTCGTTCAGCCCTTCGCGCTTCTGGCGGAAGTACGACAGATTGCCGCCGCTCGAAGTGCCGGTGGCGTACTGATAGCCTTGCGGGTCCTGCGTCACTTCGACGCGGTCGGCCTTGATCACGATCGTGCCTTTGGTGGCCACGACGTGTCCGGTGAAGATGTTGACCTGCTTCAGGTCGTCATACGTCATGTTGTCCGCTTCAATGTTGAGCGGCTTGTCCTTGTCCGCACGCTCGGCGTGCGCCAGCGGCGCGAAGCCCGCGAGCGGCAAGGCGACCAGCAACGCGGCAAGTCCAGCGCGGCACGCGGACAAGGTGCGAGGAGCGCGGCCGGAGTCAAAACGGGGGAACGATTCGTTCATGCAGTCACGCTGGAATGGATTACCCGGGTTGCTTCAGGGAGCCGCCGGCGGAGTCGGACGCGGCGATCGCGCCACGGACATTGCCGAATAGCTGCATTACCCGGGTGACGTTGTTGTAGTTCATGCCGCTGGCCGTCATGACAGACAGGCCGCGCTGAAGTTTAACCGGCTTTTCGGTCTCAATCACATCGTCGTTGACCAGGACCCGAAAATGGGACGAATCAGCCTGCATCGCCGGGTCGCCGTCGCCGGCTGCACGCAGGATACGGGCGTTCTGGTAAAGATCGACAATCGAGGCGTCGCCATTGACGGTGCCGGTGTCGCCGGTCGCGGTCACGATCGGCTTGCCCGGCTGGAAGGCGCGGATGGCCGGCTTGACGAGGTCGCTCAGCTCGTCGTCTTCGAAATGGACGAGGTGGGTGGCCGTCAGCCGGTACTGCGTGGCGCCCGATTGATCCAACTCCGACACCGAAAAGTTGTCGGCGAAGTAATCGGGCGTGTGTTCCTTCGGCTTGATCTCGCCTTCGTGCGGCGGCGGCGCGGTGGCCTGCAGCAGCCACCACGTGATACCGGCGAGCACGGCCATCGCGACGAGCGGGATCAGCGAAGTGAAGCGGAACTGGTTCATCCGACGAGACCCTGCTGTTGCCCGCCGGCGCAGGCTGCCGCGAGCAGCGCATCGTATTTGTTCTGCGCGCGCAACAAGGTGTCGCACACTTCGCGCACCGCGCCGTGGCCGCCACGCGCTTCGCTGACCCAGTGGGCCCGCGCGATCACCTCGGGATGCGAATTGGCCGGCGCGGCAGCGAAGCCGACCTTCAGCATCACGCCGAGATCGACCCAGTCGTCGCCCATGTAGCCGCAATCCTCGGGCGCGTGACCGGTCTCCTTGAGCAGCTCGGCAAACGCCGCGGGTTTGTTTTCGATGCCCTGATACAGATGGGTGATCTTCAGTTCCTTCGCGCGCACGGCGACGATGCCCGACTTGCGCCCGGTGATGATGGCCGTGTCGATGCCGGCTTCGCGCAGGAGTTTCGCGCCGTGGCCGTCCATCGAGTTGAACGACTTCATCGTGTCGCCCTCGGCGGTAAACATCAGGCCGCCGTCGGTCAGCACGCCGTCGACGTCGAAAATCATCAGCTTGACGCGACGGGCGCGTTCAGTGGCGGTAAGGGGCGCGGCGGCCATCAGATCACCTTCTTCGAGAACAGGTCGTGCATGTTGAGCGCGCCGATCAGCTTACCCGCGTCGTCGACGACCAGCATCTGATTGATCCGGTGGCGCTCCATCAGTTCCACCGCCTCGACTGCCAGCTGGTCGGGGCCAATGGTGCGCGGGCCCGGCGTCATCACGGTGGCGATCGGCAGGTCGCGGAAGTCGCCGCTGCGTTCGAGCACGCGGCGCAGGTCGCCGTCCGTGAAGATGCCTTTGACGCGCTGGTTCTCGTCGACGATCGCCGTCATGCCCATGCGCTTGGCCGTCAACTGGAACAGCGCGTCGCGCACGGTAGACTCGGGCATGACCTTCGGCAGCTGGTCGCCGGTGCGCATGACGTCGCGCACGTAGGTGAGCAGGCGCCGGCCGAGTGCGCCGCCCGGATGGGAGCGGGCGAAGTCGTCCGGTCCGAAGCCGCGGGCGTCCAGCACCGCGACCGCCAGCGCGTCGCCGAGCGCGAGCGCGGCGGTGGTGCTGGCAGTGGGCGCGAGGTTCATCGGGCAGGCTTCTTTCGCGACCCCGGCATTCAGATGCACGTCGGCCAGTTGCGCGAGACTCGAACCCGGTTTGCCGGTGATCGCGATCAGCCTGGAGCCGAGCCGCTTGATGATCGGCAGGATCGCCATCAGCTCTTCGGATTCGCCGGAGTTAGACATGGCCACGAACACGTCGTCTGACGTGACCATGCCGAGGTCGCCATGGCTGGCTTCGGCCGGATGCACGAAGAAGGCGGGCGTGCCGGTGCTGGCGAAGGTCGCGGCTAGCTTGCGGGCCACGTGGCCCGATTTGCCGATGCCGGAGACGACCACGCGCCCACGGCAGCCAAGGATGAAGTCAATCGCCTCGACGAAACCATCGTCGAGTTGATCGCGAAGCGCGCGCACGGCGTCCGCTTCGATGTCGAGCACGTTGCGAGCGAGCGCGAGTGCCCGGTCGCCATTGATTTTCGCTATCATTCGCGGAGTATAGCAAAGGCGTTTGTTCGCCGCGCCGGGACGGCGGTCTCCGGCCGCTGCCCTCTCCGGCCCCTCAACCTTGTCGCACGGCGCTTTGCGTGCGATGGTTATGTCGACGAACCAGGACGCTTTCAGATGATTTCCCCGCTCGAAATGACGCTGTTCCTGCTGCTGGCATCCGTGGCGGGCGTCGTCGTTTTCCGTTTCCTGAACCTGCCGCCCATGCTCGGCTATCTGACGGTGGGCATCGTCGTCGGCCCGCATGCGTTCGGTATCGTTCCGGATTCACAGGGCGCGCAGAACCTCGCCGAGTTCGGCGTGGTGTTCCTGATGTTCTCGATCGGGCTGGAGTTTTCGCTCGCCAAGCTGCGTTCAATGCGCCGGCTGGTGTTCGGCCTCGGCCTGCTGCAAGTGATCGGCACGGTTGCGGTGGCCGTCGCGCTGGGCTTCGTGCTGGAGCGCTGGGTGCATATCACGTGGCAGGGCAGCGTGGCGCTGGGCGGGGCGCTCGCCATGTCATCCACGGCGATCGTCAGCAAGATGCTGGCCGAACGTCTCGAAATCGAGACGGAGCACGGCCGCAACATCTTCGGTGTGCTGCTGTTCCAGGATCTGGCGGTGGTGCCGCTGCTGATCATCATCTCGGCGCTCGGCGGCGATTCCCGCACGCTGATGACGGCGCTCGGGCTCGCGGCGGTGAAGATCGTCGTCGCGCTGGCTTTGCTGCTGATCGTCGGGCAGAAGTTCATGACGCGCTGGTTCAACGTGGTGGCGCGGCGCCGCTCGCAGGAACTGTTCATCCTGAACCTGCTGCTCGTCACGCTCGGGGCGGCGTTCATCACGGACAAATTCGGCCTGTCGCTCGCGCTGGGCGCGTTCATCGCCGGCATGTTGATCGCCGAGACGCCCTACCGGCATCAGGTCGAAGAGGACATCAAGCCGTTTCGCGACGTGCTGCTGGGGCTCTTCTTCGTCACCACCGGCATGCTGCTCAATCCGCTGGTGATCTGGACGCATCCGTTGATCGTGCTGGCCTTCGTGCTCGGCCCGATCCTGTTGAAGCTGATCATGATTACGGCCCTGTCGCGCCTGTTCGGCGCGTCGCCGGGCGTGGCGATGCGCACCGGCATCGGCCTCGCCCAGGCCGGTGAATTCGGCTTCGTTCTGCTGAACCTGATCCTCGACAAGCATCTGGTCGACGCCACGCTGCTGCAGGCGATTCTCGCCGCCATGCTGCTGTCCATGCTGGCCGCGCCGTTCATGATCCAGAACGCGGATCGCATCGTGCTGCGGCTGTCGTCCACTGAATGGATGATGCAGTCCTTGCAGATGACGCGTATCGCCACCCAGAGCCTGAAGCAGAGCGGCCATACGATCATCTGCGGCTATGGGCGGGCGGGCCAGAATCTTGCGCGCATGCTCGAGCACGAAGGCCTCTCGTATGTGGCGCTCGACCTCGACCCCGACCGGGTCGCGGCGGCTGCGGCGGCCGGCGAATCGGTGGTATTCGGCGACGCCGGGCGGCGCGAGTCGTTGCTGGCAGCCGGTATCCACCGGGCGGCGGCGGTGGCGATCACCTACGCCAATACGCCGTCCGCGCTGCGCGTGCTGCACAACATCCACGAACTGGAGCCGACGCTGCCGGTCATCGTGCGCACGGTGGACGACGCCGACCTCGAAAAACTGCTCGCCGCGGGGGCCACAGAGGTGATTCCCGAGATTGTCGAGGGCAGCCTGATGCTCGCTTCGCACACGCTGGTGCTGATGGGCGTGCCGATGCGGCGGGTGGTGCGGCGCGTCGAGGAGATGCGCGACGAGCGTTATAGTCTGCTGCGCGGCTATTTCCACGGCGCCGACGACGTGGGCGACGACGACAGCCACGAGCAGGTGCGACTACAATCGGTGCCGGTCGACGAGAGTGCCGACGCGGTGGGCCGTACGCTGGCGGAGGTCGGACTGTTCGAGCTGGGCGTCGAAGTGACGGCAATCCGCCGCCATGGCATTCGCGGCGTGGAGCCAGACCCGTTGACCAAGCTGCGCGCGAGCGACATCGTCGTGCTGCGCGGTTTGCCCGAAGCGCTCGCGCAAGCCGAGGAGCGGCTGTCGAAGCATCGCCGGGCGGGCGCTGCAACTGTCTGACGCGGGCGAGCGCATGCAATACGCGGGCCGTGGCACGTGCCGCCAGCCCGCGCCGCCAGCCCGCGCGAGATCGTCAAGTTTTTTGTCTGGATCCTCAGGGTCCGTCTGGAGTCATCATGTCCAACGCGCTTGCGAGCGCACCGCTCGACGCGGCGGCGTTCGTCAAAAGCCAGATTCGCACCGTGCCCGACTGGCCGCAGGCCGGCGTGCAGTTTCGCGATATCACGCCGCTGCTGCAGCATCCGAAGACGTTTCGGGTGCTGATCGACCTGTTCGTGCAACGCTATATCGACGCCAAGCTCGACTACATTGCCGGGCTCGATGCACGCGGCTTCATCATTGGCCCGGTGCTGGCCTACGAACTGAATCTCGGCTTCATTCCGATCCGCAAGCAGGGCAAGCTGCCTTACAAAACGGAGTCGCAGTCGTACGAGCTCGAATACGGCACGGCCACCGTGGAAATCCATGCCGACGCCTGCGCGCCAGGCGACCGGATCGTGATTGTCGACGACCTGATCGCAACCGGTGGCACCATGATGGCCGGCAAGCAGCTGCTCGAACGGCTGGGCGCGCAGGTGATCGAAGGCGCGGTTATCGTCGACCTGCCGGAGTTGGGCGGCTCGACGCTGCTGCGCTCGGCCGGACTGCCGCTCTTCACCGTGACGGACTTTAGCGGCCACTAAACGATGAGGTAAGGCGCATGCCCCATTTCCTGCTGTTCCTCGCCACGTCGATCGCGATCACGCTGGCCCCCGGTCCGGACAACCTTCAGGTGCTGGCGCGCGGCATTTCGCAGGGCCGCGCGGCGGGGCTCGTGGCGGCGCTCGGTTTTGCCGCGGGCATCACCTTCCACACCACGCTCGCGACGCTGGGCATCGCCGCGTTGCTGCGCTCGTCGCCGCTGGCGTTCCAGGCCATCAAATATGCCGGCGCGGTCTACCTGATCTGGATCGGCATCAAGGCACTGCGCAGCCAGGGGCTCGCCACGGCTCACGAGCGGCCGCCTCAACCGCTGTGGTCGGTGTTCCGGCAGAGCGTGTTCGGCAACATGCTGAATCCGAAGGTGACGCTGTTCTTCCTCGTGTTCCTGCCGCAATTCATCGAGCCGCATGGTACGCAGAGCGTGCCGTTGCAGATGCTCGAACTGGGCCTCGTGTTCATGCTGCAGACAGTCGTGGTGTTTTCGCTGTTCGGCGTGTGCGCGGGGATGATCGGCAGCTGGCTCAAGCGCCGTCCGCGTGTCGGCGTGTGGCTCGACCGGCTGGCGGGTGTCACTTTTATCGCGATCGGTATTCGCGTGGCGCTGCGCGATTGAATCCGTTCGTGCCGCTGGAGTATTCATGACTTTGCCTTGCATCACCAAAGCACGCCGCTTCGATGCGCACGCGCATCGCCCGTTCTGGATCGACGCCGAGCAGGTGGGCTGGATCCGCTCGACCGATGTCCCTCTGCTGGCTCGCTGGCCGGATGTTTTCGACGTCGACGCCGCACGCGTCACGCTATCGTCGCGCCTGAACACCGTGGACCTGCGCAGCGCTGAGCTTGGCGCCGTGATCGGCGCGCTGGCCGCGGATGGCCACATTCCCGGCTGGCGTAACGAAACCTACGCGATCCGCAATGCGTTCGACGCGCCGCCGCTCGCGTATATCGAGCGCGCGGCGTCGCGCTTCTTCGGCACGATGACCTACGCGGTGCATCTGAACGGCGTCGTAGAATACGCGGATGGCGCGCCGCAGTTATGGATCGCGCGCCGCAGCGCCACCAAGGCCACGGATCCGGGCATGCTGGACAACGTGGTCGCGGGCGGGATCGGCTGGGGCTTCGGGATCGAAGCCACGATCGTCAAGGAGTGCTGGGAAGAAGCCGGCATTCCTGAAGAGATCGCCGCGCGCGCCACGGCCGGACGGACCGTGCATGTGCTGCAATCGCTGCCGGAAGGCACTCAGGCCGAACAGATCTTCGTGTATGACTTGGCGCTGCCGGCCGGTTTCACGCCGTGCAATCAGGACGGCGAAGTGGGTGAACACCGGCTCGCGCGCATCGATGAAGTGGCGCGCTCGATTGAAGAAGACGCATTGACCGTCGACGCCAGTCTCGCCACGCTCGATTGTCTGCTGCGCCGCCGCTGGATCGATGCCGAAGACTGCGCGGGGATCGAGGCACTGTTCGAGCCGCCGGCCGTCGCATAACGCGATCAACGAATTACGCATTAAAGAAGGGAGTCACCCAGGTCATGTCGACCGATCACAGCTTTATCCTCAAACTGTCGTGCGCCGACCGGCCCGGCATCGTCCATGCGGTATCGGGCTTTCTGTTCGAGCGCGGCAGCAACATTCTCGACTCCGCCCAGTTCGGCGACAGCCACACCGGCGAGTTTTTCATGCGGGTCCATTTCCAGCAGGTGGGCGGCGATCCCGGACTCGAAGCGCTGCGCAGCGCGTTCAGCACGCTCGCGGAACAGTTCGGCATGCGCTGGGAGTTGCATGACGCAACGGTGAAGCCGCGCGTGATCATCATGGTGTCGAAGATCGGTCATTGCCTGAACGACTTGCTGTTCCGCTACCGCACCGGTCAGCTTGGCATCGAGATTCCGGCCATCATCTCGAACCACAAGGAGTTCTATCAACTCGCCGCGAGCTACGACATTCCGTTCCACCATTTCCCGCTGATCACCTCCACGCCGGCAGGGAAGGCGGCGCAGGAAGCGCGCGTGCTGGAAGTGATCGACGAGCATCAGGCCGATCTGGTAGTGCTCGCGCGCTACATGCAGATTCTGTCGCCGCAGTTGTGCGAGCGCCTCGCCGGCCGCGCGATCAATATTCACCATTCGTTCCTGCCGAGCTTCAAGGGCGCGAAGCCGTACTACCAGGCGTTCGACCGTGGCGTGAAGCTGATTGGCGCCACCGCGCACTACGTGACGACCGATCTGGACGAAGGTCCGATCATCGAGCAGGAAGTGGAGCGGGTCGACCACAGCATGACGCCGGATCAACTGACCGCGATTGGCCGCGACGTCGAATGCGTGACGCTGGCGCGAGCGGTGAAGTGGCATGTCGAACATCGCGTGGTGCTGAACGGCAGCAAGACAGTGGTGTTCCGCTGAACGAATCGCATTAGAGAGCATCGGGCAGAAAAAAGGCCGCCGGTCGTTGAGACCGGCGGCCTTTGTCTTTTGCGCTTCGTTGGCGGCGAGCCAATCGGGCGGTCAAGCCCTCTCACTTTCAAACCTTCAAACCAGCCGCAGATAGATCAGTTCCCGCTTGATATACGCATAGAAGATGGGCGCGGCGATCACGCCCTGAATGCCGAAAGCCGCTTCCATGACGAGCATCGCCACCAGCAATTCCCACGCGCGCGCTTCGATCTGGCCGCCGACGATCCGCGCGTTCAGGAAGTATTCGAGCTTGTGGATCAGGATCAGGAACACGAGCGACATCACGGCGGCCGGAAAGCTCACCGAGAGCGCCACCGCGACGATGATGGTGTTCGAGATCAGGTTGCCGATGACCGGCAGCAAACCCACGATGAACGTGACGAGCACCAGCGTTTTCGACAGCGGCAGCCGGTCGTGAAAGATCGGCAGCAGCACCAGCAGGAAGATGCCGGTGAAGATCGCATTGATCGCCGAAATCTTCACCTGCGCGAACACGATGCGGCGGAAGGCGTCCGCAAAACGCGTGACACGGGTGACGAACGCGGTGGACAGCGGCAGCCGCTGCATCGGCTTCTGCGCGCCGACCGCGATAATCGCGCCGATGATCATGCCGATCAGGATGTGGGTGAAGACCCGCGCCGCATTCTTGCCGCCTTGCTGCAGCATTCCCGCGTGGGTTTGCATCAATTCGGCGGCGCGCGCTTTCATCTGGTCGGTATCGACCGGCAGATAGTTGGCGACGAACTGCGGAATCCGGCCGCGCGCCTCGTCGATCAGTTGCATGGCCTGGTCGAGCAGCATTTGCACGCTGGGCACGTCGCCCTCGAAGTGATCGATGATGCCGATCACGAGCCCCGTCAGCACACCGACGATCATCACCGCCAGTATCACCACCGAAAGCCAGCGCGCCCGCTGACTGGACATGTGCCGTTCGATGCGCGGGGCAAGCGTCTGGATCAGCTGGAACACCAGCAGTCCGGCCAGCAACGCGCCCAGCAGCCCGAGATTGAGCACGGCCAGCATGCCGAACAGCATCAGCAGATAACTGCCGATCTCGACCACGGACAACTTCGGCAGGCTCATGTCGCTCGTCAGCCTGACCGGGCGAGGGCGCAGATCCTGCACCTGCCCTTCGTCGGGCGCCTCGTTACGCTTGGTCATGGCTTATTTCCGTATCCAACCCAGGGTTTGCACCCTCATTTTTTGGCGGCGTCGCGTTTGAGCAGCGGCGCCAGGTATTGACCGGTAAAACTTGCTTTCGACTTCGCCACCTGCTCCGGCGTGCCTTGGGCGATGATCTGACCGCCGCCGGCGCCGCCTTCCGGGCCGAGGTCGATCACCCAGTCAGCCGTTTTGATTACATCCAGATTATGCTCGATGATAACCACGGTATTGCCCTGATCTCGCAAACGATGAATCACTTCGAGTAACAGCGCGATGTCATGGAAGTGCAGACCGGTGGTTGGTTCGTCGAGGATGTATAGAGTGCGACCCGTATCACGCTTGCTCAGTTCCAGCGATAGTTTCACCCGCTGCGCCTCGCCGCCTGACAAGGTAGTGGCCGACTGCCCCAGACGGATATAGCCAAGTCCCACGTCCAGCAGCGTTTTCAGCTTGCGCGCCACCACCGGCACCGGCTTGAAGAACTCATACGCGTTCTCGACCGTCAGCTCCAGCACTTCGCTGATGTTTTTGCCCTTGTACTGCACGTCGAGCGTTTCGCGGTTGTAGCGCTTGCCGTGACAGACGTCGCACGGCACGTAGACGTCGGGCAGAAAGTGCATTTCCACCTTCAGCACGCCGTCGCCCTGACAGGATTCGCAGCGGCCGCCCTTCACGTTGAACGAGAAGCGGCCTGGATCGTAGCCGCGCTCCTTCGAAGCCGGCACGCCCGCGAACAGTTCGCGGATCGGCGTGAACAGGCCGGTGTAAGTGGCCGGATTCGAGCGCGGCGTGCGGCCGATCGGCGACTGGTCGACGTTGATGACCTTGTCGAAATGTTCGAGGCCTTCGATCGATTCGTGCGGCGCGGGCTCGGCCGACGAGCCGTACAGGTGATGCGAAACCGCGTGATACAGCGTGTCGTTGATGAGGGTGGACTTGCCCGAGCCGGACACGCCGGTGATACAGGTGAGCAGACCCACCGGCAGGTCGAGCGTCACGTTCCGCAGGTTGTTGCCGTATGCCTCGACGATCCGCAGACGCCGCTCGTCGGGCTCCTTGCGTTCGTCCGGATACTCGATGGTGCGCGCGCCGGACAGATACTGGCCGGTGATCGAGGCCGCGTCCGCCTGCACTTCGTCGGGCGTGCCTTCGGCGATGATCATGCCGCCGTGTTCGCCGGCGCCGGGTCCCATGTCGACCACGTAGTCGGCCATGCGGATCATGTCCTCGTCGTGCTCGACCACGATCACCGAGTTGCCGAGATCGCGCAGGTGCTTGAGCGTCGAAATCAGGCGGTCGTTGTCGCGCTGGTGCAGGCCGATGGACGGCTCATCCAGCACGTACATCACGCCGGTGAGGCCCGAGCCGATCTGCGAAGCCAGCCGGATGCGCTGCGCTTCGCCGCCCGAGAGGGTTTCCGCGCTGCGTTCGAGCGACAGGTAATCGAGCCCGACGTTATTCAGAAACATCAGCCGCGCGACGATTTCCTTGACGACCTTGTCGGCGATCTCGCGCTTCGAGCCTTCGAGGCGCAGCGTCTGGAAATAGCCGAGCGCGTCGCGCAACGGCCAGCCGCTGATTTCGAAGATGCCGCGCGCGTCGCTGTTCGCGCCGATGCGCACGAAGCGCGCTTCGCGGCGCAGACGCGTGCCGGCGCAGGCCGGGCACGCCTGGTTGTTCTGGTACTTGGCGAGTTCTTCGCGCACCGCGACCGAATCGGTCTCGCGATAGCGGCGTTCGAGGTTCGGGATGATGCCTTCGAACACGTGCTCGCGAATCGACGCCCGGCCGCGTTCGTTGATGTACGAGAACGGGATGGTCTGCTTGCCCGAGCCGAACAGCAGGATCTTCCTGACCTTTTCCGGCAGGTCTTCGAAGGCCTCGTCGATATCGAATTCGTAGAATGCCGCAAGGCTTTGCAGCATCTGGAAATAGAACTGGTTACGCCGGTCCCAGCCCTTCACGGCACCGGCCGCGAGCGACAACGAGGGATGCGCGACCACCCGCTTCGGATCGAAGAAGGTGATCTGGCCGAGGCCGTCGCACTCCGGGCACGCGCCCATCGGGTTGTTGAACGAGAACAGGCGCGGCTCGAGTTCCTGCAGCGAATACGAGCAGATCGGGCAGGCGAACTTGGAGCTGAACAGATGCTCCTTCTCAGTATCCATTTCGAGCGCGATGGCGCGACCGTCGGCGAGACGCAGCGCGGTTTCGAACGACTCGGCGAGGCGCTGCTTCATGTCGGCGCGCACTTTCAGACGGTCGACCACGACGTCGATCGTGTGCTTGTCGTTCTTCTTCAGCTTCGGCAGCGAGTCCACTTCGTAGATCTTCGCGACCTCTTCATTGGCGGTGCCACCGCCCGAACGCACGCGAAAGCGGATAAAGCCCTGCGCCTGCATGTCCTCGAACAGCTCCGTGTGCTCGCCTTTGCGATTCGCGACGACGGGCGCCAAAATCATCAGCTTGGTGTCTTCCGGCAGAGCGAGCGCGGCGTCGACCATCTGCGAGACGCTTTGCGCCTCCAGCGGAATTTCGTGATCCGGGCAATAGGGCGTGCCGACCCGCGCGAACAGCAGACGCAGGTAGTCGTGAATCTCCGTGACGGTGCCCACCGTGGAACGCGGATTGTGCGAGGTGGCCTTCTGCTCGATTGAAATGGCGGGCGACAGACCTTCGATCAGGTCGACGTCCGGCTTTTCCATCAGTTGCAGGAATTGCCGGGCGTACGCGGACAGGCTTTCGACATAGCGCCGCTGCCCTTCCGCGTAGAGCGTGTCAAAGGCCAGCGACGATTTGCCCGAACCCGACAAGCCGGTAATCACGATGAGCTTGTGACGCGGCAGGTCGAGACTGACGTTCTTCAGGTTGTGGGTACGGGCCCCACGGATACGGATTTGTTCCACGCATTGATCCCATCACCGAGCCATTAGCTGGCCACTGACCGGCGGAAAGAGGAAAAGGCTAAACCTGCTACTATAACGACTTTTCAAGACCGCTGTTACGGCTACCTGACAGCGCCCGACAGGCGCACGGCAAGCTGTAAGACAGGGGTTCAGAGCCGTGAAGAGAGGCTGCAGAGGGGCCTTTTTGCGCGTCTGCAAGACGACTGCGGGCCTATGCCGCGGGGCGCGGGCCACTTGCGGCAGGCCGCCCAGGGTATGCTGCCCGACGGTGTGTCGCCCGGCCCGAGGCCGTCCAGATTATTCAAAACACGTTCCCGATGTCCAATCCGTCCGTCACATCTTCACGCATGAGCGCGCCTGAGCTGCGCGCGACCGTGTCACTCGCAGGCATCTTTGCGCTGCGCATGCTTGGTCTCTTCATGATCATGCCGGTCTTCTCGATCTACGCGAAAACCATCCCCGGCGGAAACAATGTCTTGCTGGTAGGCATCGCGCTCGGGGCGTACGGCGTGACGCAATCGCTGCTGTATATCTTCTACGGCTGGATTTCCGACAAGGTGGGGCGCAAACCCGTGATCGCCACCGGCCTCGCGATCTTCGCGCTCGGCAGTTTTGTCGCGGCGGGGGCGCACGACATGACGTGGATCATCGTCGGCCGGGTGATTCAGGGGATGGGCGCGGTGTCGTCCGCGGTACTGGCCTTTATCGCCGACCTGACCTCCGAAGAGCATCGCACCAAGGCGATGGCAATGGTCGGCGGCAGCATTGGCGTCTCGTTCGCGGTGGCGATTGTCGGCGCGCCGATCGTGTTCCATTGGGTGGGCATGAGCGGCCTGTTCGCGCTGGTCGGCGTGTTCTCCATTCTGGCAATCGGCGTGGTGATCTGGATCGTGCCCGATGCGCCGAAGCCCGTTCACGTGCGTGCGCCATTTTCGGAAGTCCTGCACAACGTCGAACTGCTGCGGCTGAATTTCGGCGTGCTGGTGCTGCATGCAACGCAGACGGCGCTGTTTCTGGTGGTGCCGCGGATTCTGGAAGCGGGCGGGTTGCCGGTCGCTTCGCACTGGAAGGTCTACTTGCCGGTAATGGGCCTGTCGTTTGTGATGATGGTCCCGGCGATCATCGCGGCGGAAACGCGCGGCAAGATGAAACCGGTCCTCGTCAGTGCGATTGGTCTTATCCTGATCGGACAGTTGCTGCTGGGCGTCGCGCCCCATACCATTCTGAGTGTGGCCGGGATCCTCTTTGTGTACTTTCTCGGCTTCAATATTCTTGAAGCGTCGCAGCCGTCGCTCGTGTCGAAACTGGCGCCGGGCTCGCGCAAAGGCGCGGCGACCGGCGTGTACAACACCACGCAGTCAATCGGCCTTGCGCTTGGCGGCGTGATCGGCGGCGTGCTGCTAAAAACGAACGGCCAGAGCGCGGTATTTTTCGCGTGTTCTGGGCTTGTGTTTTGCTGGCTTATAATCGCCGCGAACATGAAGGCGCCGCCGCGCAAGAAAGCTTGAAACAACTCACCGGTGGCCGGCTGAGGCGCAGTTTTCCGCTCGGACCGGCTGGTTCTGAGACATTAAACGTGCGTTGCCGCGCCACCTGCAACGGAATCAACAGGAGAAACTCATGGCATCCGTGAACAAGGTCATTCTCGTCGGCAACCTCGGAGCCGATCCGGAAGTCCGTTATCTTCCGAGCGGCGACGCAGTGGCGAACATCCGCCTTGCGACGACGGACCGGTACAAGGACAAGACGTCCGGGGAAATGAAGGAAGCCACTGAGTGGCACCGCGTGTCGTTCTTTGGCCGGCTTGCCGAGATCGTCAACGAATACGTGAAGAAGGGCTCGTCGGTGTATATCGAGGGGCGGATTCGGACGCGTAAGTGGCAAGCGCAAGACGGCACGGATCGGTACTCGACCGAAATCGTCGCTGAACAGATGCAGATGCTGGGCGGCCGTGGCGGTTCGACGGGCGGCGGCGATGAAGGCGGCTACAGCCGCGAGCCGTCGGAACGTAGCGGCGGCGGTGGCGGCGGTCGTATGGCTTCGGGCGGTGGCGCTTCGCGCGGCGGTAGTGGCGGTGGCGGTGCCAGCCGTCCGAGCGCGCCGGCCGGCGGTGGATTCGATGAAATGGACGACGATATTCCGTTCTAGACCCTACTTCGTTGTTTTTTTGTTGATAAAGAGCCTGTTTGCCCCGTGCAGACGGGCTTTTTCTTTACCCACATTTTAACTTGTGCTTTACTGCGATTTCGACATAACTACTACTTCGTAAAAACGGTGGGTAGATGACGGAATTCGTTGCTAGGCGCATCAGGTTTCGGAACGGGGAGCACTACTCCGTACTGGCGAGGCCCGGCGGTTTGCCGGTCCACGAAGTCACTCTTTTCCTGTCGAAATACCGCACAAAGGGCCGTGCGGCGAATACGATTCACAGCGTTTGCATGGCGCAGGCGCTACTCTATTGTGAGCTGGCCAAAGCTGGAATCGAGCTGCTTGAACGATTGCGAAAGGGTGAGTTTTTAACCATACCTGAGCTCCACCGCCTGGTTCATGCCTCTCAGTATTGGGCTGATGACCTGTCTGAAGATGAGCCGGGCACCGGGAACGGCACAAACGTCATTGACATTAAAAGAATTCAGTTGCGTCGCAAAGCGCAAGTCAAAAACGTCAAAGCAGTCAGCGCCAAAACCCAGGGTGACCGCATCAGATACATGGCGGACTTCCTGAAGTTCTTGGCGACGTATGTCGGCGCGAACTTGCCGGCGTCTCTGAAGCAGAAGTTAGCGGTCGAAAGCGATGAGGCTCTCGAGGCGTTTCGAGGTCATATTCCACCGGTCCCCAAGCGAGCCAAGCTCGGTGCCAGAGAAGGCCTCTCAGAGGAGGACCAGGCCAGGCTCGTTGCACTTGTCAACCCGGACTCACCGGATAATCCCTGGAAGCATGGCTTCGTCCGCTACCGCAACTGGCTGATTATCGTGTTATTGCTCGCGACCGGTATGCGTCGCGGCGAGTTGCTCGGTATCCAGATTGGAGACCTGCATCAACGTCTGCCGAAGCTGAAAATCATCCGTCGGGCGGATGCTAGCGAGGACCCTCGTAGTATTCAACCCAATACGAAGACCAACGACCGGGAAGTGGAGTTGCGGCCAGCCATTATGCGGGCCATTTGGACCTACATCGAGAAACACAGAAGGCAAATCAAGGCCGCTCGCAAACACCCTCAGCTCATCGTCGCGGATGACGGCAAGCCTTTGTCTTTGAAGAGCATCGACAAGATATTCAGCGAGCTACGCGCCGCTTGCCCAGGTTTGCCCGTGAGATTGACGAGCCATGTAATGCGCCACACCTGGAACGAACGCTTCTCCGAGCAAGCCGATTTGATGGGGCTGTCAGACGCAAAGGAGGAGAAGGCGCGCAACGAGCAACAAGGGTGGACCGACAACTCAAAGACTGCTGCTATCTATACCCGCCGTCACACGAGCCGCAAAGGACGGGAACTTAGCCTAAAACTACAAGAGAAACTCGATGTCCCAGAAAAGTGAACTCCGCCCGTCTACCTCCGTTGCCGTCACCTTGCCCGCGCGCGTATTCACGCGCGACAGGAAGAGCAGCTTCGACCCGAGGGAAGACATCTGGGAGTGGACCGATGGCCCCTATATCGCACGCATCGACTTTCGTCGGTACAGCGGCGGTTTCGAAGTGTTTGTTCCGTGGCTGAAGCACGCACTGCTTCCATTCGTCAGCGGGCACTCGTCGGCTCACGTAATTAACCTGCAGGAAGCGTTTGCCCATTTCGTGGATTCGATGGACGCGTGCCCCGAAGGGGATATTACTCCGCAGCATATTTCTAACTACGCGGCTACGCTAGGCGTTGGGCAGATGGGGCGAGTCGGAACGCTCAATGGCCTGTTACAGAAATGGGTCGCGCTCAGGCTACCGCTTGTCGAGAAGGAGTGCGCCGATTATTTGGCGGGCCGGAAGAAGCCAGGTAACAAGAAAGGTGAGGCGGTCAGGACGCGAAATCCGGTCGAGGGGCCTTTTAGTGAAGAAGAGTACACTGCCTTGTACTCGGCGGCCAACACGGAGTATGGGCGTGGGGCCCTTCCATTGTGGACGCTCCTGCTTTTTAGATTGCTCCTGGCTAGTGGCGGCCGCATTTCTCAATATGCTTCGCTCAAGCTTTGCGACTTCGATTCATCCACGTTCGTCCTGAGTCTTCCGCAGGCGAAGACACGTGAGGAACACCTCCGAGTCAGCTTTCTCGCATTCAATATCACCCCACAAACTGCACGGCTCATTGCCGATTACATCACTGGCTTGAAAGCGGAGGGCTATAGCGACAATTCTGCGCTATTCCCGGAAGACCTCGTTATGCCGAGGGGCCCCCGCGAACAGCTGCGCGCAGAGGACGACCTGTTTTACGGTCACTGCACTCCATCCGACCTGTCGAGATGCTTCAGAAATCTGATGGGAGATATAGCGCCGCCCACAGCTCGTCTCGACTTCTTGCCAATACCCGTGGCCCCTAAGCGGTTTCGTTACACCTTCGGTACCCGGCTCGCCGAAGAGGGAGCGAGCGAAGTGGTTATCGCCGACCGGATGGGCCATGCCGACTTACAGCAAGTCGGGGTTTATGTTTCAGCGTCCCCCAAAATTGTTAGTAGCATCGATGAGAAGATGGGCGACCTGCTCATCCCCATTGCTGGAGCATTTAAGGGGCGACTTGTTGAGAATGAACAGGCGACTACCCAAAAAGGTGCTCCAGGCAGCCGCATCATTGACTTCCGCGTATCAAAAGACCCTTTAGGCAGTTGTGCGGGATGCGGAAAGGGCTGCGCGTTCGACAAGCCGGTCGCATGCTATGGCTGCTTCCGGTTTGAGCCCTGGCTCGACGCTCCACATGAAAAGGTATTGAGCCGCCTGGAATCCGAGCAGGAAAAATGGCCGGACGATGAACGGATGGCCGCAGTGAACGATGAGCCAATCCGGGCAGTCGAGGAAGTCATCGCGCTTTGCACGAGGGTCTGGCGGCAACGTAAAGAACAGCAAGAGGAGACTGTATCGTGAATACGCCGGTTCTTAGCTTTACGCCGCGCGCTGAACTGGAGCCCTCAGCCAATCTCGGACTGTTTATCGAACTTTGTAAGAGTTCGGCCGTTCTCAATGCCCGAAACCAGTTCGACAAAAACACGTGGGATATCGGATACCACAAAGGCCACAACAAGACGCACCGGGCGATATTCAGCACGATGGCTGCTGCCCGAAAAAGACAGTCTGAGCCAAGCCTCCCACCTCCATTTCTGGAATTCGCCAAGGCGATTCTCGTGTACCTCCAGGATTCGCGCCCGGTGGAATCCCACGGCCCGCGCCTCGCGGTGCTTCGATGCCTGGAAGCGGCACTACGGGAATCGGACAAAGGTTCGCGACCAACTGCTGTTGACGCGACGATACTGGACCGCGCGGTCGAATTGGAAAGGGAGAAAGTTTCGCCCAGCGTGGCCTATCGGACTGCCGGGCAGCTTGAGGAAATCGCAGACGTTATGCGCACCAAGGGATTCATTCCCTTGCGCCAACCCTGGGTCCACGGACTTAAGAAGCCTGAGGAACGTAATTCACGCATCTCCGAAGAGGCGTTGACTGGGCGGCAGGAGAAACTCCCTTCCGCTGCTACGCTGCGTGCGCTCGGTGCAATCTTCCAGGACGCCATAGAGCCACCTGATGTCCTGGTTTCGAGCAACACCGCGCTGATGCTTTGTGCGCCAGAGCGCATCAATGAAGTGCTTCGACTTCAGCGGAACTGTCTCGTTGAAGGGGACGGTGAATTCGCCGGGAAATTGGGTCTTAGGTGGGCGGGGTCGAAAGGCTTCGAAAATACTACGAAGTGGCTCCCTACTCAAATGACGCCAATCGCCCGTGAGGCAGTCGCAAACATCACCAGGGTGACGACACCCGCACAGGAGTTGGCCGCATGGTACACAGAAAACCCGGGCAAACTCTACCTGCACGAGGCCGCTGAGGAGCTTAGAGATAAAACCCTTCTCTCAACAAACGAAATCGCACTCATCCTGTGGAACGACGCGTCGGCGTTTGCTACAGCCAACTACTGGACGACACTGACCGCCAAGCTGCCTCAGCATAAGCTTGGCATAGGGAGGCGTGTCGCGTATCGCTTCGAAGACGTCGAGCGTGCGGTCATTGCAATGTTACCGGAGACCTTCCCGTATGTCCCCGGTGCGCCCGAACTCTTATGCCGTGACTCGATGGCCCTCATGCGCACCAACGAAATGCATTCGGCGAAGGTGACCTGGGCGTGCATGTTCAGCTGTGTGGACTACGGCGTAATAACAAACCACTTCGGAGCTCGTGAGGGTCGGCTTTCTATCTTTGAGCGTTTCAACTATACCGAAGATGACGGTTCTCCCATTGAGCTCCAAAGCCATAACCTGCGTCATTACCTGAATATGTTGGCGCAGACGGGCGGTTTGAGTAGTACAGAAATCGCCATCTTCTCTGGTCGGAAGGACGTGAAGCAGAATCGCGCCTACGACCACATGACGTCCGACGAGGTTCAGGCGCCCATCAGTGAAGCCCTGAAGAACGGGTTCACTTCTGAACTGGAACCGCTCCTGACTGGCGGCCGCGAATTGTTCACCCGGAGTGAGTTTAAACAACTGGGGCTGGCTGCGGCGCATACCACGGCCTATGGTTGGTGCAGACACGACTTTGCCAGTGAACCGTGCCAGATGCATCGTGACTGCATTAACTGCGAGGAGCAGGAATGCATCAAGGGCGATGCGCACAAAGAAGCGAACCTCCGCATGTCAAAGAGTGAGGCGGAGTACCTCCTGAAAAAGGCACAGGAAGCGCTGAGCGAGGAAGAGTACGGCGCAGATACGTGGGTCAAACATCAAGAAACGACCCTCGAACGAATCAATGCACTACTGTCAATCCTGGAGGACCCTGCGGTTCCCATCGGCGCGCGGATTCGACTGGACGTGAACAATGCGCCGCTCATCACCGTCGGAAACGTTCATCCCATCAGGTTCACGCCGACTAAAAGGCGAAAGGAGCTTGCATGAGGAAGACCCGCGCTCCCGATTTAACGAGCGAACGCATCGCCGGGGTCCTTGAAACCTTGGATGCGTGGAAAGGGAAGCTCACCTGGGAACTGTTGCTGGATGCGGTTCAAAGCTCCACCGGAATCCGCTATTCGAGATTTACGTTTGCCGAGTATCCCGAAATCGCCAACGCGTTCTCCTTCAAGAAGGACGCGCTGCGAGGTACGTTGCCCCGTGAGCGGGGTGAGCCTCGCGACGAACGGGTTCGTGCGGCCCTCGCACAGGTGGAGCGTTACAAAGCGAAAGCAGAGCGACTCGAGAAAGAGAAAGACCTTCTCCTCGAGCAGTTTGTGACATGGGCCACCAATGCCGAACGAAAAGGCGTCACGATCGATATGCTCAATGCCCCCTTGCCCAAACCGCCTCGAGACCGCTCTAAAGGGAGCAAGTGATGGCAAACGGACAGCAGGTTGCTGAAGAGAACGTAAAACTGTTTAACGCTTGGGCAGAATCCAAGACGGACGATGACTTCCGGAACATGGCGACACGTAGTGTCTTGTCGCGTCAGGATATTGCAGCGGAATGTGGCTTCAGCAAGTCGGCGTTGACGCAGAATCCCCGTATAAAGAAGGCGCTGAAGGATTTGGAGGATTCGCTACGAGAACGCAATGTGCTTCCGCCTCTCGCGTCGGATAATCAATCGGACGCCATTGACGCAACCCCCGTCCGGCAGCCAGACTCCTCGCGCCAGGCCCGGGACGCGGAACGTCTCTCTCACCTGGAACGGGCGTACGCGGCCGTGAAGGCGGAAAACGAGGAGTTGAAGCGGCAGCTTGCTCGCTTCACGGTACTGCAGGAGGCATTGGCCGAGACCGGGAGATTGCCTCGATGACAGCAGTTGCGACCGTCACGGTGCGAGTCACGGGAGTGCGTTCGCAGAATCCTCGTGGATTTGGAGGCGCGATATTCACGGGTGTGCCTATTGACGCTCGCGGCTCTGTGTTGGACGCCTGTGTGTACGTGGTCGTCAAGGCAACGCGCGCTGTGCTCGGTGATACACGTGTCGAACGAGGTCAGTGGTGGCGTGTGAGCGGGCGACCAATGGAGAGGCGTTCCGTGGTCGACGGGTTCGAATTGGTCGAGCAGCAGGTTGAGGCAGACGCCGCGCAGCTCGCCATGCCTTCCGGCGAGCACATCGTGACCTTCATCGCCGAGAATCCGGCGTTCGAGGGCATAGGCTCGGTGAAGGCGCGTCGTCTCTGGGAGCGATTTGGTGAAAGCCTGTACGCCCTTCTGGATGCACGGGACGCGTCGGCCCTCGGCGATGCGCTGACCGAGCAGGTCGCGCAGCGGCTGGTCGACGCCTGGGCTGAACACGGCCAGTCTCGCACGCTGCAATGGTTGCAGGTGCAGGGATTCGACCTGCGCATCGGTCGCAAGGTATTGCGGTTCTTCGGCGAAGACGCCCAGGCTCGCATCGAAGAAGACCCGTATCGTCTTCTCTCCTTCACTGGTAAATGGGCGGATGTCGACCGGTTGGCCCGAACCCAGTTTGGTGTCGGGGCCGACGACCCTCGCCGGTTGCGCGGCGCCGTTGAGGAGGCGTGCTATCGCATGTTCGCCAACGGCCATACGGTCATGGCAACCGCTGACCTCGCGAGTCAGGTCGCTCCCCTGCTGGGGACCGCACCTTTGGGCGTTCGATGGCGAGACCTGCTCGCCGCTGCCGTGTCCGAGGGGCTGAGCAATGGCAGCGTCGTGCAGACTGCACAGGGCTTGCATCCGCTCGGTGCATTGGTAATGGAGCGTCAGGTTGCCAAAGCCATACAGGAACGTTTGATAGGCGGCGGTCAGCAGTTGGTTGAGCCTGCCATGGCCGATAAAATAATCGCTGCGGTTCAGGCAGAGTCCGGTATCGAGCTGAATCCGGAGCAGCAAAACGCCATCCGGCTTGCGGCTGCCCGTTCATTTGTTTGTGTGACTGGCGGTGCGGGCGTCGGCAAGACAACAGTCCTCAAGTCGCTATATTGCGTATACGACGAAGCCGGAGTGCGAATCCTGCAAGTTGCGCTCGCAGGGCGAGCAGCCAAACGGATGCAGGAAGCAACCGGCCGTCCGGCCGCTACCATTGCCAGCTTCCTGAACGCTATCACTGACATATCGTTCGACGGTTCAACTGTGCTCGTCATCGACGAAGCCAGTATGGTCGATATCATTTCCATGAGTCGGCTCTGCGACGCACTACCCTCGCACGTGCGTCTGTTACTCGCGGGCGACCCTCATCAGTTGATGCCTGTGGGCCCCGGTCTGGTTCTTCATTGCATCATGCAAGTCCCGGAAGTCCCAGCGGTCGAACTCAAAACCGTGAAACGCTACGGTGGGCAGATTGCCGCTGTCGCCGCAGCTGTGCGGGCTGGAGAGTGGCCCACGGTCACGGCTGACGAGACAGAGCCGGTAGCGTTCATTCCGTGCGACGAAAGGCTCTTGGCTGGCATGGTCGTTGAGCTCTATGCACTCGACCCCGAGCATACCCAGGTCCTCGCTCCTGTACGCAATGGGCCTGTGGGAACCAAGGCTCTGAACCAACTGTGTCAGGCGCGGTTTACGAAAGACAAACCGACCGTTACCTGCTGGAACGAAGAATTCGAGCAACCAGAATACTGTGGATTGAACCTTGGAGATATCGTGCTCTGCACACGCAATCTGTGGGACAAAGGATTGCAGAACGGCTCACTCGGTAGAGTCGTCCAGGTTGAGGCAACCAACGAGGCGTCGGCAGAATTAGAAAGCGTTCTGGCCTGGGTCGAATGGGACGACGATGTTCGCCGCCCATTGACCAGAGATATGCTCGACGACATCGAGCTTGGCTACGCGGTCACCGTGCACAAAGCGCAAGGCTCGCAGTGGGCCAGAATCATCATCCCTGTCACCGCGTCAAAGCTCTTGGACAGAACGATGCTGTACACCGCTATCACGCGCGCACAGACACAGGTCATCCTGGTTGGGGATATGGAAGCTGCGCGACGGGCTGTACTCGCACCTCCGAAATCGCGCAGCCGGCGGGTGGCGTTGGACCGCGCGCTTGAGATGTATCTCGTGCGGGACGAAGCAAGCGTTCTTGAATCGGCGTGACCAATCCGACGGCGTAAATCGGGTCAAGGGCGGGCGATAGCCCGGCGCAGCGCACCCTTGACGCGCTGATGGCGTTATACGCTCGAGCGTGGTTGGAAGCTCGGCATTCTCGGGCTTCCAACCATGCGATACTGATGCGGCGTTGGGCAACGAATGCGCTGGATAGCCGACAGAATTGCTACCCACAAATCTGCCTTTGGACACGGTTTGTGGGGGATTCGAGAGGACGGGATGGCGTTCTACCAACGTTTGTGAGAGATTACGTCGGCGGAAAGCCTTTGACTCACTCACATCGAAGGCGCTACCAACAGTTTTTAGTGGGCATAACCGTTCTAATTCTGACTAACGCAGTTTTTTGTTGGTAAAGGCCCGCCTGCCCAGAGCACGCGGGCCTTTTTCTTTACAAACACATTTTTTGTGCTTTACTGATTGAATAACTAAACCACTACTCAAAAAAAAAGGTGGGTACCGGAACCGGGTTCAATCGAGCCGTCGCCTGGAACGTGAATGCCAACGCAATGTTGAGTTGATGTGGCTTACGGGCCGACTGGCGCCAGACTTCAAGACCATAGCTGACTTTCGTCGTGACAACGGCGTCGGCATTCGCAACGTGTGTCGGCGCTTCGTGATGCTCTGCCGTGAGCTGAAGCTGTTCTCGCAAGCGCTAGTCGCCATTGACGGTAGCAAGTTCAAGGCAGTCAATACGCGGGATCGCAACTTCACCGAGGGTAAGGTCGACAAGCGCCAGAAGCAGATCGAGGAGAGCATCCAGCGGTATCTGAACGCGCTGGAGACTGCCGATCGTACGCAAGCCGACAACGTCAGGTGCGAAATACCATGGCCGATTCGACAAGGCAGACTTCATTTATATTGCGCGGGACGACGAATACCAATGTCCAGCTGGAGAACGGGCAATTTACCGTTTTACCAGCGAGGAACATGGGCTGCAGCTGCGCCGCTACTGGAGCAGTGCCTGTTCGCAATGTGCAATAAAGTCACCGTGCACGCCGAGCGTCCAACGACGAATAAGTCGATGGGAACATGAGTCCGTGCTGGAGGCAGTCCAGCGTCGGCTCGACAGGACACCAGATGCAATGACGATACGCAGACGGACCGTCGAACATGTCTTTGGGACGTTCAGGCATTGGATGGGCTACACGCATTTCCTGACCCGGAGAAGGCTTTGACATGCTGGAATATGACCGCAGCGTTCGGCCTTCAGCGGAACTCGCACTGCAACGGATTCATCCCGATGATCGCGATGCTGTTCGGGTCGCCCTTGATGCGGCAGCCAGAGAAGGCAGAGATTTCGATAGTGAACATCGTTTCGTCATGCCGGATGGTGATGTCGACGGGATCATTCGGGAATCCGTCGGTCTGCTGCGCGGCGAGACAATGCGATACGACATCACGGTGCGGACTGAACTGGCCGCCGATCTTCCCCAGATCGTCGGAGATCGCTTGCAGCTGCAACAGGTCGCGATGAATCTGATCGTCAACAGCATCGAGGCGATGAAGGACGTCGACGGACTACGCGAGATGGTGATCCGGTCGAAGTGGACTGAAAACGGGCAAATCCTTGTTGCCGTCAGCGATACCGGCATAGGGCTTCCGCCGCAGCTCGCGGAACAGATTTTCGATTCGTTCTTCACGACCAAACCTCACGGCAGGGGCATGGGACTTCGGATCAGCCGTTCAATTATCGAGTCACATGGCGGACGCCTGTGGGTCACCGGCGCCCCCGGGCAGGGCGCGACCTTCCAGTTCAGCCTGCCCGTGACGAGTGAGGATTGAGCAGTCTGATCGCATTGAACGGCTGCGCGGGCAGGTCCGAAGCTTATAACTTGCGAATCGCAGGAATCACCTTCTCTGCCAGCAGTTCGATCATCCCCGCGACCTTGCTGAATGGCATCCCGCCGATATCAATCTGCGCGACGAGCCTGTCCATTCCGGTGAGTTCATGCAGCAGCGAAATCTTGTCGATGATTTCCGCAGGGCTTCCCACAAACGGCCCGCTGCCGCTGGTAATGGATCGGTTGAAATCCTCGCGCGGAATTCTCGCGCCAGGGACTTTGGCGGGGCTCGAGTCGAGCCAGTACTGACTATAGTGAGGATAAAAATCGTCGCGAGCCGCTTGTGACGATTCGGCAATATGCAGGTGTCCGTTGACGGCGACTCGCAACGTTTCAGCGTGCCCCGCCTCTTTGCCAACCGCGCGATACAGCGCCGCAAGCTGGCCGGCCCGGCTGTAAGGACCGCCCAGCACGGCAAGCGCCATGGGCAAACCCAGCCGGCCGGCGCGCACGGCGCTGTCGGGCGAGCCGCCCACGCCGATCCAGAGCGGAATCGTGGCTTGCAGCGCGCGCGGCGCGATCTCTGCGTTACTCAACGGTGCGCGGAAGCGCCCGCGCCAGGTCACACGCCCGGACTTGTTGACGAGGTCGAACAGCGCCAGTTTCTCGTCGAACAATGCCTCGTAATCCTGAATATCGTAGCCAAACAGCGGGAAGGGTTCAGTGAAAACCCCGCGCCCCGCAATGATTTCCGCCCGGCCGCCCGAGACCAGATCAAGGGTCGCGAATTCCTCGTAGACACGCACGGGGTCCGCCGTGCTGAGAACCGTGACCGCGCTGGTCAAGCGAATGGTGCTCGTCGAGGCGGCGATGGCCGCCAGAACGACGCTCGGCACCGACACGGCAAAATCGAGCCGGTGATGTTCGCCAACTCCAAAAATGTCCACACCGGCTTGCTCCGCGAGTTTCGCCGCGGCGATGGTCTCTTTGATCCGGGTATGGGCATTGACTCTCTGACCGTTGTTGCCAAGGGTCGACAAGTCTGAAAGTGAGTAAAGTCCAAACTGCATGTTGAATCCTTGAAAATTCGGTGTTCTATGTAAATTGCCGCTGACGTTACCGGCTCGCAGTCTTCATCTGCGCTTCCATTTCGTTCTGCTCGATGATCTGCGTGATCTCGGCATCGGCCTTGTCGCCGTACTGCGCGAACACATCGGTGTGATACGTCGTGTTGACCGCGGCGCCGAGCTGCGTGCCGGAGTCGTCACGGGTATCGGCGTCGACATCCATCGACAGGCCGATGCGCAGCGGATGCGCTTCCAGCTCCTTCTGGTCGAGCTGGATACGCACCGGCAGGCGCTGCACGATCTTGATCCAGTTGCCCGTCGCGTTCTGCGGCGGCAAGGTCGCGAACGCGCTACCCGTACCCGCCGAGAAGCCGATCACCCGGCCATGGAACTTGACGGCCGAACCGTACACGTCCGCGGTCATCGTGACCGGCTCGCCAATGCGCATGCGGCGCAGTTGCACTTCCTTGAAGTTCGCGTCGACCCACACGCCGTCGAGCGGCACGATCGACATCAGCGGCGTGCCCGGCCCGACCCGTTCGCCGACCTGCACCGAACGCTGCGCGACGTAACCTGTCACCGGCGCGGGCAACGTGTTGCGGGCGTAGGTGAGGTAGGCATCGCGCACCTTGGCGGCAGCGGCCAGCACATCCGGGTGCTGCTCGACCGAGGTGCGGTCGGTCAGCGCATGGTTCGAGAGGTTCTGCTGGCGCGCTGCGTCGAGCGCGGCCTGCGCGGAAGTCACCGCATCGCGGGCATGCGAGACATCTTCCGCTGACACTGCACCAGTGCTGAGCACCGCGACACGCCGTTTCAGATCGTCCTGCGCACGTGCCAGATCGGACTCGCGCTGCGCCACGTTGGCCGCGTAGTAGCTGTTGTTCACGTAGAGCGTGCTCACCTTGCGTACGGCCTGGCCGAGCGCCGCTTCGGCGTTCAGGAGTGCGATGCGCGAATCGGCCGGGTCCAGCGTGACGACCGGGTCGCCCATCTTGACGATCTGCGTGTCGTCCGTGTTGACCGCGTTGACCGTGCCGGTCACCTGCGAGGTGAGCTGCACGAGGTTGCCGCTGACGTAGGCGTCGTCGGTGGCCTCGTGATACTGCCCGTATGTGAAGTAGTACGCACCATATGCCGCGCCCGCAACCACCACGCCGAGCCCCAGCAGCGCGAGCCCGAGCTTGCGCTTGCCCGAGCCGGCGGGCGGCGTCGCGTTCGGGGCGTTCTTCGCGTTCGGTGTATTCGGTGCATTCGGCGCGCTTGCGGCGGGACGATCCTGCGTACCTTGTTGGTTCGAATGTGCGGCGTCCGCAGTCGTGCGGGCAGCCTTGATGGTATCGCTCATGTCAGTTCACCAGAGAGTTTGCAAACGTGCCGGTTCAACGGGCGGCGACGGAGTGGGAGGGCGCAGCGGCATCCGCGCTACGGGTTGCTTCGGACGACGTATCGACATAACCGCCGCCCAGTGCCGAGGCGAGCGCGATCTGCTGGTCGCGCCGGTCCATCAGCAGGTTGGCGACGGCCTGGTCGGCCTGCAGCGTGTTGACGTCGGCGTTGAGCACGGTCAGCTGGTTCGTGAGGCCGCCCTTGTACTGCGTGATCGCCAGCTCGTCGGCCTCGTGGGCGGCCTGTTGCGCCGTTTGAGCATCGGCAAGCTGCGCGTCGCTCGAACGGATCTGCGCAAGCTGCGTCGCCACGCCGCTCAGGGCGGCGATCAGCGTCTGGTTGTAGGTCGCCACCGCCTCGTCGAAATCGGCGTAACGGCCCTTCAGTTCCGCGCGCAGTTCGCCCGCATCGAAAATCGGCAGATGCAGCGCCGGACCCACATTGGACGTGCGGCTCGCCGCGCTCAGGAAGCG